>NZ_CP040359.1:0-10718 GCF_005577135.1 Picosynechococcus sp. PCC 11901 | reverse complement strand
AAATTGTCTAGAAGTTCATCACGTTGTTTTTTATTACAGATATTCATTAACCATTCAATGAAGTCTGAAGTGATAACGCTATCTACTACTTCATTATTTAGAATCTTTGTTTTTCCTGTTTTAGGATTAATCTCAACATCTAAACAATCTACATCGGTTGTCATATCTGCTATTTCTTCATAGCGAAAATCAAACCAGCTTATCAAAAAGTCTTGCGCTGTTTTTAATTTCTTGCCTTCAGTAGAAACTATGGCTATCCATAGCCCATCTACTAATTGATTTTTCTTACCCCCATAATTTTTACTTTTTAGCCATTGCCGTAATGTTTTATAACCATTAAATTCTGAGTTAGCAGGGTACTCTTCAATAACAGGTTTACCAATCGGGAATATTTGGTGTCTTAACCCATTGCCATAAGCCCCAGAAATATCGATATCTACTAAGTTTGTTCTAGAGAAACTTACTAAGGGACGATTATTGCGGCAACGTCCCCCAGCAACTTTAGCCAGTAAACAGCCTGTAGTGTTGACTTGATACTTTAGATGATTTGCACTTGCAAATTTAGAAATGTCTAAAACAAATTTTTGTAAATCTTTATCTAACGGGTCTATGCCTAAGCGATTGAAGATGACCCCTTTAAATAAATCATGGATGCTAGACCCAATAGTAAGGCTTGGTAACTTGTAATGGTCACTGACCCCTAAAACATCCCAGACAAGCTTAAAAAGGTCTGCATTAGCCCTCAAAATGTCATATACGGATAAATCGCCTAAAGCATATTCATCATATTGCTTAGGTCTAGTCCGATACACTTGTATCATGTTTTCTTTATCATCTTGCGTCAAATTATCTTTGTAGGATAGCTTTATCCCCACAGTTTCGGCTAATTGAGCGTAACTAGCTACCCCATGTAAAGCACAAGAATCAATAATTCTAAGTTTAAATCGATACGTTTTACCATCTAAATCGATTAAAAAAGGTAGTTCTATCGCGTCACTAACTTCACTCCCTTTGTATCTGGTAAGTGTTCTTAAGCGTCTTTTTAGTTCTAACTGTTTAGTTCTAGACCGCCAAATAAGTCTTTTTAAATGTTTTTTGACGGTATCTCCAAAAATTATAAATAGTTCTGCTAAGGCAAAATGACTATAAACATCTATTTGTAAAATGGGCAATCTATTACCCTTATATGATTTAATTACTCTACTTGTTTCTCTAATGTTTGCGTCATGACCCCTTAGCCTCAAAAAATCGATTGCTGCAAAATCAGTTTCTATGGCTTTATGTCTAAGAATTTCGTTATCATAATCAACAGCTTTTACAAAGTCTTGATGGTCAAATATTGCCCCATCTTCATTTTTTTCTATGATTGATTTGACCTGTACCGTAATCCCTATACGTCTTTTCCCTGTAAATTCAGTATCCATTACTAGGGGTAAGTTAATGTCCCCTTCATAGCTTGACGGGTCTTGAATCACTTCAGATTCATTATAGAGATATCCTTTTTTTAACTTTGGAAAAAACATTTATAATGGCAACAATAAAGGATAAATTAGGGGGCTTAGTAGCCCCCTTTTTATTTACAGCTTCAGGTCAGATAAATCTAACTCATCTACAGGAATAACATAAGTTTTAGTCACTTCTTTAGTAATCTGCTTTTCTTTGCCGTATTGATTTTTCTCAGTGGTCTTTTGATAGGTAGTCGCGTGTTCAGTAATTTTGAACTTTTTCTTACCAGAATTTGCGATTCTGGATAGCTCTGAATTACAAATGACGTTGCGGTAAATCATTTCGGGATTTTCTTCTGATTGAATGTCAATCAGGTCAGTATTGTATTTTTCGGTCTTGCCCCCTGTAGCAGTGATTTTGAAAATCACATTTTCAGGAATGTTGCGTAATGGAATTTCCAATTGGGGCTTAGGCTTCAAAATGCTAGGGTCTGGTTGCCCTTCACTTTCTGAGTAGTCTTGACCCTCAGCTTCTAAATCATCAAGGAAATCACGATTACAAGCGATTGCAGCCTTGATAACAACATCGCCATACTTCAGGATTGAAAAACCGTTGCGACCTGCTCTAAAGCCTAAAACTTCAAATTCAGGACAAGGGGTAGCGTTTAGGTCGGGTAGACATACTACTACATCGCCCCCATCTTGGTAGACGCAAGGCAAAAGCGATTGTGTGACCCCATCCATAGAACGGATAGAAATGAGGGTCTTCTTTTCCAAGGGCTTCAGACTTGGAATTTTCTTGACCAAAGATTTACCCGTGATAAGTACAGGGCTATTGGATTTTTCAGCTTTCTCTCTTAGACCTTGGTTGCTTGCAATCAGACGGTTAGAGATATCGATTAAATCGATTGTGCTGGGATTATTGAAAATTGTGGTCATAGTGCTTTCTGGGGTAGTGGTTTGTTCAGTCTGTTTAGCTTGGTTAGATTGTTTTGCGGTAGTAGGCATAATTGACCATTGAAATTAGAGATTTCCTGAAAAGCCCCGATATCATCTTTATCGCAGTAGTCATGACACAGAACGGCATAAGGGGAAAAATAAGCATTCTGTTTTCCCTGTAATCCCTTCTGATGCTGGCTTGCGGATAAAAAATACATAGGTTAGCCCTTCAGACCTAACACCATGTTAAATGATTTTTTTCAATATGACCACTAAAAATAAAATATTTATTTTTTTATACTTGAAATATACTGATAAGATAAATTAATTCTACAAGATATAAATATAAAAGGTAAAATTAAGATATATACTGTCTAAAATAAGCTTAAATAACGTCATTTAAGCCTTTTTATGGTTTAAATTAAGCTTAAATCACACTAATACAGTTTTAAAATTTCCTTTTTCTGTTTCCTTTACCCGTGTTGGAGTCGCCATGTTTACCCGTAGAGAAGCCCAAAACCTAACAGGCTTATCAAATAATCAGATACAAGGTTTGATTAATTATGGAATTATCAAGCCTTATAAGATTGCTGATTATGAAACTGCTAGAAGCTATTATGATTTTGAGATGATTCTTGAAATGAGAGCTATCAAGCGTCTTAAAGAACAAGCTAAGGAAAGTAAATCAAGAGTTACTTTTAATATGATTAAAGACGCTATGAAGAGTCTAGTTTCTATGGGGCTTGATGATTCTTTGAGAAGTAAAGAAGGTTATGTGATTCTTTTTGAAAATAAGAATATTGTTTTTAAGAGTGAAAAGGAAACTCTAAAAATGTTTATTTCTGGAAAAAATAAATATCAACTTTTCTTAATGGTAGATGATTTGATTGAAGATGTTGAAAAGCTTGCAATGAAAAACAAAGTTAAAGACTTTGAGAGAAAAAGAAATTCTAAGAGTGTTCAATTAGTAGCTTAACTCTCTTCAATTTCTTCAATCTGTTTTAAACTCTCAAGGCTACCATAGTGACGTTCTATGGTAGCCATTGCACTATTTATATTAATAGTTTGCTCTACTCCCCAGACTGAAGCAAAGATTTCATAAGCAATCTTACATCCCCGTAAAGCTTCTGATGGATGTTTGGTTTTAGCCTTAGCATAGGCTTTTAACTTCTCAATGCAAATCATTTGTTCTAAAAGAAGTATCTCAGAAGCCAATTTTTGAACATTTCCGATTACATTTTCAGGCTTGGTTAGGTCATCACTTAAGCCATATTCAGATTTAATTTTGTCAATATCAACTATGATTACATCTTGCTGTGTGTCTTGCGCGGTCTTAGTTTCACCATAATCAACATGATTAGATTTATCCCATTTTTTAGAGTGATTTCTATCATGGCCTAATGAATCTAAGAAACGTGCTATTGACCTAGCATCTATCTTAAATCCTGATTCTGTTAATGTTTGAGCAATATAGTTTTGACTATATCCCTTGCGATTAAGTTCTATTACTCTATTCTGGATATCCTGAGAAGCATTTTTAAGTTTTGATGGTCTACCCATATCAATACCTTTATAGACGTTAAAGGGGCTTATAGCCCCCTTAGAATGAGTGTTTAGAGTTTTGCTAGAAAGTCTTTAAGACCGTCTTTATCTACATAATGGTCTTTATCTTTAATCATTTCTAAAACTCCCTTGCGTTCTGCCCATCCCTTAATTGTATTGTAATTCTTGCTAGTGAATTGACTGATAGTAGTAACAGTGAGTTTTGAAAATTGGGGCAATGTTCCAGCACTAACAAGTTCTGCTAGAGTCTTGACTTGTTCTGTAATTTCATCGTCTTGTGACCCTAGACCTTTAGCAGACCCTTTTACAATCTTAGCAATTGCGGTCTGACCATAGGACTGTAAACCCTTGCTAATAATATCTTGTTCAGATTGACCTGTAACCTTAGCAGCAAGTTTTAAAAACTCTCCTTCAGACATTTCTAGAGAATCCAGATTAAGACCATCTTTAACAGTTTCTCCCAAGGTCATACCCGTATCTTTATCTTTTCTAGAGCTATCAAAATATTCTTTTTTCTCAGGGCTTAGATAAATGATTTCCCCTTCAGGATTGCTTTTAGAAGCATCTTTATCATCAATTTCTAGATGTTTGTAATTTTCATAGGTATCCAGAAGCAAATCAATAAAATCTGCAATACTGCCATGGTCATTTTTCAATCTGTCAAAACGTTCTTTAGACTCTTCAGAATGAAAACGGATAGTAGTTTTAGGATTTTTAGAAGGCATGGTTTAGACCCCTTTTCTTTATTTGATTCTATAGTAACGTTACTTACCTACTAATGTCAAGTATTTTATTAGGTAAATAACATTACTAAAATAAATTAGATTTCAATGAAGCCTGAAGCATCCATAAACCGTTCTAAAAATTCCATAGATGGAAAAGAAGTATCTTTTACCAAAATGCTTTCAATGACATCTGTATCAACATTGAAAAAATTTGCAGTCTCTTGCACTCCAAAATTTTTCATAACCATAAATTGTTCTAGTCTCTCCCCTGCTAGATTTGGATCGCCATAATAAGACGGGATAGGCCATTTCATAATGAATACTCCTAGAGATGGATAGGGAGCTTTTAATGCCGTCCCCAGGGCAATCGACTAGACCATAAGCATCAAAATCAAATCGTGCTTTTTCTTGCGGCTATATCGCGTCAAACCGCGCTTTTTAGCAATCTGCTTAAGTGTGGTCAGTTTTAAATTGTTATATCGAGCGTAAAGAATTTTTTGATGGCGATTGCAAATCTCAGATTGTGCAAATGTAACAAAGGCAATCAGCGTATAGACAACGGCAAAAATCATTGAAGCAGTAATAAGGAAATTAAGCATTTTGAGTAACCTTCTGTAGCGTTCTGATGGGGGCTTATGTGGCGATTGCCCCCTTACATCTACAATAGTAGGTTACTTACTTAGTTATGTCAATAGTTTTAACTAAGTAATTATTCTTATTATGTTGCTTCTCTCTTTAAACGGTCTGCTAATTCAGGATTACTTTTCATAAGCTTCATTTGCTCACTGAGATTGAATGTCTCTTTAGAAAAAGGATTTTTCTGATTAGAATCGCTAGATTTACTAGACGGTTTAGAGTGTTTAAAGTGAAAATCCCAATTAGAATCTAATTTAAGTCTCTCAACAAATTCCTTAGCAGATAATCCAGATTCACCCCTAAGATAAAATCCATCTTGTCTGATTAGGTCAGAAGCTCTAATAGCAGTCATGATTTGATTGATATTAACCACTTTTCCAGCAAGTTCTGAAGCTAGAGAAACATTCATATTGTATTGACTGATTGTAGATTCTAACTTTTTTCTAAGCCCCAAATTTTCTTTTTCAAGTTCTGCAATTCTAGCTAAATAATCCATAATGATTAAAACGTAAAAAACACCATTAATATTTTACACTAAATAGAATTTATCGTAATGTTCTGAACTTTGAGTTTTAGTAATTATCTCCCCTGTTTTGCCTATAGAGTCATGACCTAGAATGGTTGCTATGTATTGAGTGTAAGATTTTTGAGGTGCTAAAGCCTGATGACAAATAGTAGCATAAAGCTTTCTTAAATCATGGGTAGTAAGTTCGATTGTATGACCCGCTTTAGCTAATGGAATAAACAAAGGGAGATAATGGGAAAACAAACTTTGTTTAATCTGAGTTTCTAATTTCTTTTTAATATCATTTTTAGAAATATTTTCAGAATACCAAGGTCTAGATTGTATCCATTCTCTCACTTCTAACAATGCTTTAACAGCTTCACTGGGGCTAATGCCTAAAATAGGAATGATATATTCACGTTTAGCTTTTTCTTCAGACCCTTTAGCTTGACCTGTAAAAATAAGTTCATTTTCAGAATAGGGATGAAAATTAGCGGTTAACCCTAATTCTGAATAACAACGTCTACCCGTAAGAAGTTCTAAAGATAAAGCTTTAGTATAAATATCTTTAGCACTATTAGATTCTTGTTTAATTAAGCTCACTGCTTTATTAATTAAAGCGTCTTTAAGTTCTGAATTTATCGGTATTCTATCCTTAGCTAAAGCTTTCTTAACTTCTAGATTTCCCTTGGCAACGTCTAAAGCATTTGCGGTAATGAAACAAATGGGGGTAGAGCGATAATTTCTAGCATCCATACCCACCAATTCTGCAATGGCTTTTCGATAACTCTTGACTATCTCTCTAATAAAAGTGCTTTTAGCGTAATGGGTAAGCAAATCTTCTTTTTCTTCAATCGCCATATCTAGACAATCCAGAAGCCCCTTTTTCTGCTTTTCTGGCAAGCTAGACTCCATGATTTCATCTCTAAAGACTCTATCCCCATTCCAAGATTCAGGGATGATTTTAGGCGATTGTGGATAAAGCATTATAGGTTTACCCGCTTTTTCCCAAACTGCTACTAACTTCTGAGCAAATTCTGAAGCCCTTTTAATGACCTTGTGACTAGGCATGATACAACCCCCAGTTAGTTAAGTTACATTCATAGTAACGTATCTAACCTACTATGTCAATCTTTTTTATCTCCAAAGGTCTTTAACACTTCTTACATCTGGTTTTCCAAATGGATATTTTTCCCTATATGCTCTACTATTTGGATTTATTTTTTGTCCTGTAGTAAAACAAAACATCATTACCCCATTAGCTTTTTGAATTTTCTTAACCGCAATCAATAGAGAATAGACTTTGTGATTTGTAACCTGCAAATCTAGATTTTTAATCTCTCTTACAATATTGTGACTTGCTACTTCTTTAGTAATCGCAAATGTTCCATCATTGATAGCACTTGATAAAATATACAATGTCTCTTCTAAATCAAAATCTAAAATTTGAATGGTCTTGAAATTGTGAATTTTTTCTTTTAAATATTTATGTAGAATTTTATTATCATTCAAATATAGTGAAATCTCAGAATATCTAATATTCTTTTCTTTTATAAATGGATGAAAAGAATCAATAGCTTCAAAGATTTTCTTGTTAGATACTGTGTCAGAATAAAATAATTTAAGCAATGTTAAACCGTCTTTATCTTCTAAGAATAATCCTAAAGAAAATCCCAAAAAATCAGCATAGCAAGTAATAAAATAATTTTTCATATTGTTCTAATGTCTTTAATGTTAATAGTTTTGCGCTCATTAATACTGAAGGGAGTAACATTTAAAGCAAATGCTAAAGACATAACACAATCATCATGCTTGCCCTGTTGACTTTCTAATTTTTTACCGATACGTCTAAAACATAACATCTCTTCAATTATAGGACATTTTTTAGGATAGCTAATAACTGCTTTATCCATTGCTAAAATCAATCGCTCTATCATTCCTAACTTACTTTCTTGCGTTGTTTTAATAGCCTTAAATTTATAATTGCTATATGCTCTAGTTAATTGTTCTAGATAAACTTGACCTGTACCCCCTGTAACTTCTATCCCTATCTCTTCAGGATTAAACTTATCTATAAGTTCTGAGATTTGATAAATGTCATATTCGCTTGACGCTCTTCTTTTTCTATATTGATAAACTAAGGAATAATGACCTTGATTAAGTTTTAAAACCGTTGCTACTGTATAATCATCGCCTAAATTTGCGGTATCTATCCCAATAAAGTACAAACTATTAGAATCATATTCAGTTTCATAATCTTCTAATCTGGCATTAGTTCTAACCAGACCCGCATTAAATACTAACTGCTCACTATCGGTAAAGCTTAAATTATATTCTTGTTGTACTATCGTTTCACTAAGCCCTGTACTTTCCTGTATGTCCCTTAGATAATCTTCTCTATGACTAAATTTAGGATGGGCTAACCAATGAATAATAAATTTATTCCATCCATTTTCATCACGCCAAAATTGAACTGGGGCTATCAATTTATTTTTAATATTCTCACAAATTTTAAGTAGGTCTTTATCCCCATTATTCTGATTGAGTTTATCAAAATAAAAGCCTGATTGGCCATTAGGGGTAGAGAGAATAATAATCTTGGGATTATCTACTACAGTAGTACAGGGAATAGAACTTTTGTAAATCTCTTCTATTTCATCTACAAAAGCAGCCTCATCATAAAGTAAATCAGATACAGACTCTAAGCCCCTAGCCCCATTTGGCGTAGAATTTCTGAATAGTATTCTACCCCCATTCAATATTTCAATATCGGTTAAACTATCCGTTTTAGGTTTTACATAATCACTAAGCCCTTCTAATTGTCGTCTTACCCGTTTTGCGATGTTGCTTGTATCTGCTTGTGATTTTGAAAATATCACCGCTAAATATCCAGCATTCTTACAAGCCTTAAATAAAAAATAATTGCTGATTGTCTCAGTAATCCCCAATTGTCTAGTTTTAGTTATAACCGTAGTTTTACCCGCTTCTATCTGCTCTACAAGCTTGATTTGATAATCATAAGGGTCAAACCTTATGACGCTTGCCCCAGACCTGATAAAACATAATTTAGCAAATTCTAACCATGTATCTGGTAATGGTTTGAAGTTATAAGCATCTTTAGAATTTTTACCTAAAATTTTAATTTTATTTTTGGGAGTCAATTTGATTTGATACATACTGGTAAAAACAAAAATACTTATTTATAATGGTAAAGAAGTTTAGACAATAGTTCAATGACTGAAGCTAAAAAACGTACTCGAAAAACCCCAGAAGAGTTAACCATTCTGGAAAAAGCCACTAGAGTAAAGAAACTTCTAGATAGAGTCTGTCTGGATAATAATGAAGCTCTTAAGGTTTTATCCATCGTTAAAGACTCTACAACCCCTATCACTCCCATCCAACAGAACACAGGTTATCAAGTAAATAACGTTGCCTAGACAAGTAACTATTTCTGCTAAAGACCTATCTACATTATCAAGTATATTAAAACCTAAAGTTTTATCACTCATCCAACAAAAAGGAATTAATGATAAATTCTTTTTGGTCAAGCTTGATAATATTTCAGTAGGAATTTATGTAGATTAATCTTAAATTATGCCCCCTAATAAATGGGGGTTTTCTATTGGTATGAGTTTTACACAAAAAAGCATTTTATAAATCAGATTAAGAAAAATTTACTAGACAAACATAGAAACAGAAATAGGGACTACAAGATTTCTCACCCTGAATACAGCGTCCTAGATTTGGCAAAACAATTAATTTTTGAAGATGAATGTTATATCGAAGTTAGTAACGATATGGTCTACGATATGCCTAGAGAGTATGGGGATGAAATCATTATCGAAGATGACCTAGATTTCTGACCTGTTACCCTTATTAGCTGTTTAGACAATATCCCCTGAAATATCTGGGGATTTTTTCGTGCTTTTCGCCTGTTGGATTTTTCCGTCAAATGAGCAAAAAGCTTATATAACCGAAAAGCGATTTTTCCGTCATTTGGCGATTTTTTACCCCCAAAATTTGCGATTTGACGGAAATGACGGAAATCAAAAAAATCCTTGAAACTCAATCTACATAAAAGTTTTAGAGATTTAGTTAAGAAGCCAATGACGCAAAACAGAAGTATATGGGGACTCTGAATATGCGTCACACTTGCTAACCGTTTTGCGTCAAGCCCCATCAGACTCACTAGCTAAACTCCCCATCAAAGGGCAAAACCTCACCCCCTCACATAAGCCCCAGACCAAATAACCCAACATCCCAGCAGACCCCCCAGCAAGCCCCAGAAGCCCCGATACCCCCTTTGCTTGTTAAATCATCCATTGCGGCAAGGTAAACCCCCCTCAAGCCCCAGAATCGCCATATACCAGGGCAAGCCCCAGACCAGGGCAAGCCCCAGACCAGGGCAAGCCCCAGACCAACGACAAGCAATCGCCAAATGTGAAGCCCATCAGAACGGCAAGCGATCGCCAATTATTTACAAACATCTAAACCCCCATAGTTACTAACAGTAATTACAAAAAAAATTGACCTAACGTTATTAGTAAAAAACTCTAGTTGCTGTTAGTAATTCAAGATTTTTTAGCCTTTTTCCTACTATTAAATACCTTAGAATTGCATACCTATTAAGTATATACACATAAGTAGATAACATACATACTATGTAACTAACCTATTAGACAACTAACCTAATAAACAACTAACCTACTATGTAACTAACCTACTACAGTAAGCAATTGCTACTAGGTAAGTAATCTAGGTGCATTATAATTATAATGCACCTAGATTACTTACCTAGTAGCAATTGCTTACTGTAGTAGGTTAGTTACATAGTAGGTTAGTTGTTTATTAGGTTAGTTGTCTAATAGGTTAGTTACATAGTATGTATGTTATCTACTTATGTGT
>NZ_CP040358.1:0-63677 GCF_005577135.1 Picosynechococcus sp. PCC 11901 | reverse complement strand
TTTAATCACCTCAATTAAAATCTCAGCAGCTTTGTCAATTTCTTGCTTGGTTGTAAATTTACCAAGTCCAAGACGTAAGGCTCCATCAATAAAGTCATTTGATAGATTCATTGCTCTCAAAACATGGGATGGGGTGACTGTGCCACTGGAACAGGCTGATCCGGTTGATATAGCTAACTGCTGACGGATACGGGCAATGATGTGCTATTGGGAATCCCTGGAAGAGAGAGATGCAAGTTTCCGGCAAGACGTTGGTGCTGGTTACCATTAACAACAATTTCAGAATAGCTTGGATGAGTTGGGTTTGGAGATAATCTCGTTTGGCGGCGATCGCCTTTTCGTCTGCTTCCATTTCTAACTGTCGTAAATGGCAAGCTTCTCCAAGTCCGACAATCCCAGGGAGATTCAATGTGCCGGGGCGTAATCCTTGCTGCTGTCCTCCACCAAACAGAATGAGTTCAAGGGGGTGATCGGTTTTGCGGATGAGTGCACCGATGCCTTGAGGGGCGTAGAGTTTATGACCAGACATGGCTAACAAAGTAATGCCCCAATCAGCAAAGTTCATGGGAATTTTGCCTATGGCTTGGGATGCATCACAGAAAAAGGTACAGAATATCGTTTGGCGATCGCCCCGATGAGTTCGATGGGGTAAATGGTTCCAACTTCGTTATTGGCTGCCATGATACAGAGCAGGTCTAAACCTTGACGACAAACCCTTTCAATGTCATTGAGATTGAGGTTTGCTTGGGCATCAACGGGCAGACTGATCAGTTCAATGCGTCCCTGTTTTTCTAGGGCATGACAGGTGTCGAGAACAGCTTTATGTTCAACGGCAGAAATGGCAATGCAGGGAATTTTGTCTTTTTTTTCGTGGTGTAAGACCGTGCCTTGGATGGCGAGATTAATGCTCTCCGTTGCGCCGGAGGTGAAGATGATTTCCTTGGGTCGGCAATTAACCAGATCCGCAATCTCTTGTTTGGCTTGGGCTACGGCTTCTCGACTGCGATCGCCTACGACATGATCCACACTGCTGGCATTGCCAAATTGGGTCATCATCGCTGCCATGACTGTTTCGGCAACTCTAGGATCAACCGGGGTTGTGGCGTGATAGTCGAGGTAAATCACGGAACATAAACCCAATTACTAGAAAATCCTTGCTTTTCTGCCAATGTTATCAAAGGCTTAATTGTCGAGTCATAAGCATTAAAAAGCTTTTCCTGATCTAATACATCATCATTAGACATATTCAAATCGCAATATATGGATCAATAGCTTTATTCCATACTTGCTTTGATAAATACTCGTGGTTAGTGATTAATGCTAAATGCTGTAGGCGGACAAACTCAGGAAAATATTTATCTGATGGCAAGTTGTTAGACTTTGAAGAATTAACTGATTGAGTGACAGGAACTAAATTCCAAAGTTGATCATGGGCAACAAAAGACCAAGGTAAATAGTGATCTAAAGATATTTGATTTGGATCAAGAACTTGACCAGAATAAATACATTTTATTGATTGATGCTCGAAAACAGACTTCCAAAATCTTGTTTGCTTAGAGAGCGACCCACGCTGTTGGGGCATGAAAAGCTTATTCATAATATTCGGCGTTGTGGGGTTCCTCGATTGCATATACTGCAACCATTCCCAAGAGGCCCAACCCTTCACCACTGCAAAATTCTCCTCGATGTATTCCGCCCATTGAGAGAACATCAAGCCCTTACAATCTTTCACTAAGTCGGCATCAAAGCTATATAAAGGATTCTGATTTTCTGGATTATTTGCCAGATCTAAAACGGCTTGGTTGACTTCAGTATCTTTTAAACCTTTAGTTTCTGCGGTAAAAAATGGACGAATCAGGCGAAATGGAACATATTTCAACAAATAGCCAATCAAATCATCATAGGTCTGATTTTGGATGGTTTTTCTGAGTAGCTTTTTATCTGGATCATTAAATTTTAAAATAGGTTCGCTAATCACCAAATCCAGAGAATCAAGCTTTTCAGTGATTTTATCTTGGGTTCCAAAGGATAATTTAAAATAAGTATGGGGAAACCAAGCATTAGCTAAGATTTCAACGACTAATTCAACAAAACTAATTGGCGATAAAACATCAAATTTCCTGCGCTTTAAAATATCTAGCAGTGATAGGAAAAAGAGATATTTATAAGAGTTTGTCGTGTTGTTGAAAAGTTGCGCAAGGATCGAAACATTCACCCGTTCAGATGTGGGCAGACTTTTGGCGGAATTCATTAAGGGTCGATTTCGCGTAAAACCCCCCAAGTAGAAATTAACAAAGCTGGCAGCATCGGGATCAAGTTGCTGTAATGCCGTGGTGATTTGGTGGATCGTCTCGCCAGTGGGATCGATCTTCTCGTGGAACCACCGGAAGACAATCGGACGCTCTACACCAAGGCGATCGCCAAACGGTTTTGGCTGATGTCGTGTAACTCTAAAGTCTGTTTTAATGCCTGTCCTGCTTTTCCCATGACCTAATTATCACAGAAAACCCAAAAGTCTAGTGTTATCATATATGCAAACATTTTGGGAGATTATCATGCGTCAATCATTTACCTGTCCATTCTGTAAAATATTGGTGCTTCCAGAGAATAGCCATGTTGCTTGTCGTAAAACTTGCGGCTCTCCAGAATGCCAAGCAAAACTTTATTCTGAACACATTAAGCAGGTAGATCAACGTAAACAAAGGCAAAAAATCCAGAGCTTAAAACAGCAGGGGATCGATTTGGTGACTTGTCAAATTTGCCAAGAAGAATTTGAAATGATTCATCATGGTCATTTAAAAACACATGGCTTGACAGTGGCAAATTATAGAGAAAAATTTCCTGATGCTCCTATTTTGAATTCACGAATTAGGAATATTAAAGCGAAGACAGCAAGGGGGAGATCTCAGTATCTATCCTATAAAGGAAAAAAAGCTGATGCTAGATTATATGAGTTTTTTACAGCTACGCTTTTAGGTGATGGTTCTTTGGAAAAAGCGAAAGGAAAAAAAGAATGCTCGCTATGCAGAAGGTGGTTCAAATAAGCAGTATATGCAGTGGAAAATGATTTTTTGAAAGACTATTTTTCATGTACTTTTCAAGAGCGTCTTTCATCACCTCATAGTAAAACGGGCAAGTCTCATAACGCTTGGTGGTTAAGAACTAAAGTTCATCCAGTCTTAACGGAGTTACATTCACAATGGTATTTGCCAGACAAGCATATATGCAGAGAAATGATTGAGCAATATCTAACTGAATTTGCATTAAGTGTTTGGTTTTATGATGATGGCTGTGCAAGCAGTGGAACATTTTTATATCTGAACGATTTCCCAGAAAGTGATGCTGTTTTCATTTCTGAAATTATTCAATCACGGTTCAAATTGAAAAACTCTTTCTCAAAATAAGAACGATCAATGTTTGATTCGCATTAGTAATTATTCGAGAAAAACTTTATTTATGATTCTCGATCAATACCCTATAACAGGGATGGAATATAAGCGACAAAAGTTATTACAGATGGCAAGCTAAACAAGGCAATTCTGCATCTTCTTCCTCTAATACTGCCTCTAAAGACTCTGCTAGAGGTCGATTAGGGGCAGCTTTCGTTTCTCGCTGCATTGCTTTTTCATGCTTGGCGATAATTTCATCCTTACGGGCTAGCAGTTCCCGAAGTGTCTCTCCTTGAGTCCATGTATAGGTACGCCCATCACTATGGTTTTCCTCATAGGCGATCGCCTGTTCAAAGAGATCCGGATGTTCTTGGGCAAGCATGACCCACTCGTATTTACGTTGGAAGAAGCAGAAAAAACAGCCCGACCGACTCCGCCAACGGTAATGGTCCGGCATTCCGATCCCACTTTCCTCAAGGATGCGGATAATATCAGCCTTCACCAAGCCCCGTTCTTTAAAAGGATAGACGGGCGTAATGTTTGGCTTTGTAGAAATGTAGCCATCACGATTTTCATCAGCGCGAATGCCGATATAACTGACCGCAGGATCTTCACCGACAAACTGCTCAAAAGGCTTGATTTTCATCATGATGGTACACCAGCGCATTTGCGGTGACGGCAACATCCCCCATGAAGATTGAGCCAATGGTCAAAACCCCGATTCGCACTCAGGTAGTGAATTTTGATGCCTAACCGCGCCTTAATCCGGTCAAGGTAATCGTAAGTTTCCTGAAGTTCCTTTGGGTATCACAAAAGAAATACTCCATATCGGGGATTTCCTTGTGAAGCAGTACCGCTAAAGCTGATGAATCCTTGCCCCCAGATAAACCGAGAACGTGACGCACTTTCTGAGACATTTAAACCAACCGCAAACCGTTATCACATACGATAACATCATGAACACAAAACAGATCCTGATCTGTCCATGATTCTGCGGGTTTATCGGCAACAATCATCACCAAAGACTCTAACCATTGGCGATCGCCGACCTCACTATCGAGAACCGCCTTCATAAAGCGTTTCAGGGTCGGTTCAATGCATTGGTTCACGAGATAGCGGCAACGTACTTGAAGATCTTCTCTAAGTTTGGCTTCCTCACTGCGCACCCCAAAGGCTTTAAAAATGAGTTGGCGACTTTCCGTCAACAATGCATCATAGGCTCCGTAAATTTCCCGTAGCACCTGCACCAAACGTCCTTTTAATTCTTTGGCATTGTTCAATTGTTTCTCACTGCGTTTTGTGGTGATGGGTTCTAAGCCCAAAGCTTGTGGTAAGTCTCTAAATAACAATTCATCCGGCTCTACTGTTTGTTGCAAAATTTTCAGAACGGCGATTCCCTCATCACTAATCCGCTTCGTTTGTTTCGTATAACGGGGAAGCTTTTTGACAAATTGATAGAGGGGAGTCACTACCGTTAACAAAGTACTATTCCGCACATCACCAGAGGTCTTAGCATTAGGAGATTTCAGAACACTTTCTAGCTCCTTAAATACCTCAGACCGCAGTCCGGCGATCGCAAAGGATTTCACCGCAAACCGCTCAGGATAACGAATCAGTAACTCGAAATGCTCCACCCCCAAAACTGGGATAAACGTTCCATCTTGGTAAACCCCCACATCATCCATGTGACGCAATAAAACCGCTGCTAACAGCACCGGAACAACCCCTTGTTTCACCCCATAGGGAGGCTGTTCGAGGAGGACATAAAGCTGGTCAAGGGAACGGGCTTTTTCTGTGGACTGGTCACAAAATTCTTCAATCATCTGCCACACTGTCTCTAAGCCAGAATTTTTCACGGGGAGCGACAAATTCCCAATGGTCATCATCAATTGGTTGATGAATACCACTATTTTCCAGAACAGAAGCATACATCGCCACTTCTGGCCTATAGCCCTCTAAACCCAAACAGGGCGATCGCCTTTTTCGATCATGGCAGTGATTAATTCCCGCCGTGCCTTTACCCTTGAGAAGTCAGTTCCCGACGATTAATCAACTCGTTATCAAGGATCATGCTCCGGTCATAAATGCGATCGCAGAGATCCGATAACTTCGATTGAAACGTTCTTACCCGCTGAATCTCGACGGGTTCAGTCATAATCCAGCAGCTATTTTGCCCCTGTGACCAACTCAATGCTTGGGCAATCGCCTCATCAAGTATCCGACCCGCTTCCGTGAGACGGTGCAACACTTCCCGTCGAGCTACCCCATCCGTTTGTAATTTCGGTTCCTTCTTATAAGGGAACCTCGATTAATTGCTTTTTTGACGATTTTTGAGCCTGAAACAACGAGGATACGTTGCCGATCTGGCGAAATTTTGAATTTTTCGAGGTTCCCATAAATCGTTTTTAGGGCGCGATATTCCCGTCCCCGCTTCTGCAACACCTCAAAATCATGGATTTTAATGATGATTAACGGTTTACCTTCCGCTGTTGTTTCCGGAAGATTATCCAGTGGTTCCACATCCAACCAATAGAGAATCAACCCATCAAAGCTGGGGTCAGAGCAAGTTAACTTTTCCCATGCCGTTGTGCCGTCCCATAACGCTGTTCAAAATACCTGAGAGTCCCCGTTTGGTTGTAATGCCGTTGCGCAACAAAGGTTTAAGCGGCGAAACTTCCGTCAATAGTTGCGTTAAAGCAGTGCGTTGTTGCTCCACCAGTTCGGTGATCGCCGCCTCCACATTAAAATCAGATCCCTGCCAAATGCGCAGTTCATCCAATTGCTTACGGTGGGTAATTAAGCCTTTCTTTTTGAGTTTCTCAACTGCCTCTAACCAGACTTGTTTTTCCGTTGCATGGAATCACATAATGCCCAAGCCAGATCCGATGTTGCCCGGAGTTTACCCGTTGCCGTTACCAGATTTAAGACACCGATAGTTTTGAGGAGTTTAATCGTATCCAATGAGCGATCCTTCGCATCCTCAATCAGTCCTTGAATTTCTACCCATCGCTGTAAATTTAACCGCGATGCCAACCCGTAACCGTCTCTACAAAATAGTCATAGAGTTGGTGTAGCTTGAGAGTGGGTAAAGTTTGAGATTCAATGTTTGTTCCCAGAAAATGCTTAAAAGAATTTGGCTCATCACTGGTTAAAAACGTAAACAAAGACCGATCATTCTGGGCATAGCGAGTGCAAAGCATCGGCAAAACCAGGGCAGTTAATGGATGTAAAGGATAAATTTGCTTCCTTTTCCCTTTCCAATTCGCATTCTATTGACACAGCCTCGATTGGTTCAGCTTTTGTCCGGTCAATCACCTGACCAATTAAGCGAGTCATCTGGTTTGGGGATTCGGAGAAAGGAATATCTTCAAAACGACCTTGGATTTTATTCCATTCATTCTGTTCTGTCACCGAGAGGCGATCGCTATAGCCTCCAAAAGATTGATGGAGTAACCCAATAAAATAAACCTGATGCTCCCCTTTTAATTCAAGCTCGGCAATTTGTTGCAGTAAATATAAATCTTCTTGCCCTTGGTGACGTGCTGCATATTCTAGATTTTTGCCCAACTCATCAACAACTAATAAAATATGCGTCTTAGCTAATTGTGTTAGTTCTTTTAGAGCATCTAAAATGGTTTTGGTTTTAATTTTAACACCACTATATTCTGCTTCATAACGCTCATCTACCAAGCGCATAAAAAAGTCAGATTTACGTTGTTTTTTTGATAGGAAACGTTCTGCCCCATCCGTCAAAGCACGGGCTAAAGTCAATGTTAAGGATTCCTGTTGCCTGTTGCCACTGCATTTAGTAAACCCTTTTCTGGAAGTTCGCAATCGCCTCTAATTCAGGACTATTCTCAGGCAAAAATAACGGCAATATCCAATGTACTTGATGAGCCTTGTTTTTTTGACCAGAACATAAACTCGTTAAGTAATGAACAAACGCAGATTTTCCTGTGCATACACCCGTAATGTCCATGCCGATTTGTCTTAGTTTCAGAAAAAGCAGGCAAAATCCTAGCTAAAGTTGCCGCCGACCGTTCCGTTAAAACATAGCCCTCTACAGCGTCAGCCCGATGTAAATCACGCTCTAAATTGACAGAACGATGATAACGACGGTGAATTTCAAAATATTGAGTTAGAGTTACAGTCACGACAATTTCTCAAGGATAAAAACTAAATTATTGAGCAGTGTAATAATTTTCTAAAATGTTTCAGCTAAAACTAAAGGTTCGTCTGTATTAAAGCTAAGCTGTAACTTGCCAGCAGCATCCTCTAATTTCAGCATGTCATATTTTTTGGCTAATATTTTCAATGGCAGCACAGAGCGCACTCTCAGTTAATTTAAATACTTTACCTGGACTGCCTTGATCATATAACAAACTGCCGAGAGGAATCGTTCGTGCTGACTCTTCACTTGGTAAGCAAAAATGTAACGCTGCATAGAGGATTATTTCAGGCACTAAAGAGGGTTTATAGCCAACGCGAAAGTGTAGTGGCGATTATCTCCTGTGGGATAATTAGCCGAGTTCAACAAAGGACAATCTAAAGAGTCTTCTGCGACAGATATTTTATGACTTGATTGTTTGGCATACATTCTGAGTAAACAACTCGCATCTTTTTTGAGGAAGATAACGCTGTTTTACTAGATAGAGATCGCCGAAGTCTTCTAACTCCTCTAATAGTTTCCGATCCGTAAATTCCGCCCGGTTGAGAACATTAAACACAAAATACCAAGTCGTTGCTTCACAGGGAGCCTCAAGCAGCTTCCAGTGGAGCAGCCATAGGGATGCAGGATTTCTAGATAGGTATCCCAACCGCGATCGCCAAGTAGTTTTTCACCAAATGTAGTCGGTTGAATCATCCTCCAGAAGTTTGAAAGCACTGCACCAATAACGGATGGAGCGCACATATTTTCCCCACCCAATGCACCGGAGCATCCTCATCAAGAAAATATGGGAATTTTGTTTTGCCGATCAAAACCTTTCTTAAGCCAACCAAAACGAGGATGAAAAGTTTCATGTCTTGCAAAGATTAGTTTCTGAGGCTGTGGACAATGCCCAAGCTTATTTGTAGCGCCATAAGGTTTTTAGAATGAATGCGTTTATCATACCCTTCTGATGGAAATTCCAGGAAATGTTACTTCCAGTTTGACTAGGACTCAGGCATTGATTATACTCCTACAATTTCAAGAATCTTGATTCTTTAATCTTGATTCAAGATTCTGAGTTGAGCCTGGATGTTTCAGGAGAATCAATATCCTGCCAGTCTAAAGGCATCGCCTTAAACATTCCAATGCTGCTGTACCAAATTTCTTAGGAATTTTGCTCCCGTGAAGTCGTTTACCTTGTTTGACTAGATCATCCAGCAATCATTCACCTCAATCGGCAGGCGCAAATTAACCTTCTCTTTTTCCTCACTTCCAAGAATCTTGATTCTTGATCTTGATTTGACTTACTAGAAGCTTGCGGGGAGTTGGTTTTACCTCTGGAGTATCCTCAGTTGTCTTAGTGAAAATGCTTTGGGAAGAGGTACTGGGGAGAGGGGATTTTTACCGAGGCAGAACCCTTTTTACCTAGTGCCATTGCTTAACCTCTTGGTGAAATCTTGATAGGCGATCGCCCTTTTCCTGTGGGGTCATAATCAAAAATTGATTGGGAGTGGCTGGGTGCTTCCCGCAGTTTAACCGTCTCTGGAATTAACGTTTTAAAGACTGCATCACCAAAATGCTCTGAAAGAGAAGCCAAAACTTCCTTGCTGAGGTTATTGCGAGCATCAAACGAGTCGCTAAGACTCCAGTCACTTGAATAGATGATCCAATGCAGAACGGATCAGTTCTAAGGCTCTCTCAATGGCACTAATCCCCAACAAACCCAGATAGCTCATATCCACCGGAATAATCACACCCTCACTCGCCATCAGTGCATTAATCGAGAAGACCCCAATATTCGGCGGACAATCAATCAGCACATAGTCATAATCATCCTCAATTTGGGTGATCGCCTTCCGTAATACAGCTCACGACCCGGCAACCCAGAGATCGAATCTCCTCTTCTGCCATGAGGATATTGGAGGGAACCACATCTAAATTTTCTTCAATGGCGATCGCCACATCAGGAATAGTCGCATTACGCCGGAGCACATCCTTAAGCTGCTGATCCAATTCCAAATCTCAACACCGAGGGAAGCCGATGCATTCCCTTGAGGATCAATATCAATTAATAAAACCGTTGCTTATGGAATCGAGCTAAGCCAACGCCAAATTATAAGTTGTGGTTGATTTGCCGACTCCTCCCTTCATATTGAAATAGACAATTTAATGGTCATAGCCATAAAAGCAAGATTATTCATTCAATAATATTGAATCAAGATTAAAGAATCAAGAATCTTGAAAATTATTCATGAGGGCGATTTCTAAGTTTCCATAAGTCATAAATTCAAGCGATCGCCTATTCTTCCGAAAATATATTCTCTAAATTCCGATAGCCACTAACACCCGCACAATCTTGATACTGTCGTCACTCACTTGATAAAAAACGACATAGCCCATCACCAATAAACCCCGAAGATTAGGCCGAAGGTAATCATAGGATTTGCCGATGTAGGGAAACCGTGCCAAATACTGACATTTCTGACCAAAGTTTTTACGAAGCGATCGCGAGTTATGTTTATTTCTGGTGTATGGAGGAGAGGAAAGAAAAAGCGTATCCTGCTGAATTAAGCAAAAACCAACAAGGATACACCCATGGATAAAGATAGTCTGATTTCGTTACCATCACCAGAAGCAACAGGAACTTTCCAAGACACATTAACGGAAATCCTACGTAAAGGTGCCTGTCAACTCATCGCCCAAGCAGTAGAAGAAGAGTTACAAAATTTTCTAGCTCAGTACAAAGACCAACGAGACAAACAGGGACGAAAAATGGTGGTACGCAATGCTATTTGCCAGAA
This sequence comes from Picosynechococcus sp. PCC 11901, assembly GCF_005577135.1. NCBI lineage: Bacteria > Bacillati > Cyanobacteriota > Cyanophyceae > Chroococcales > Geminocystaceae > Picosynechococcus > Picosynechococcus sp. PCC 11901. The sequence goes on along the minus strand of NZ_CP040358.1, from coordinate 53,337 downwards.
CGCTCAGTCATCACAGGTATCGGAGAAGTCCAGTAAAAGTACCAAAGGTACGAGACCGCAGCGGCAGCGGCATAAAATTCAATTCCTTGCTGCTGCCACCCTACCTAAAACGCAGCAAGAGCACAGAGGAGTTACTGCATGGCTATATCTAAAGGGCATCTCAACAGGAGATTTCCAAGAAGCCCTAGGGTCATTACTGGGAGAGGAAGCAAGTGGATTGTCTCCAGCAACGATTAGTCGCCTGAAGCAGAAATGGGTCGGGAGCATCAAGCCTGGCAACAGCGTTCCTTGCAACAAAAGCGCTATGTGTATGTGTGGGCAGATGGGATTTATTTCAACATCCGCGCCGAAGAAAGACAATGCATTCTGGTGCTCATCGGTGTGACGGAAAACGGCGAGAAAGAATTGCTAGCCCTAGCGGCAGGATATCGTGAATCGGCATTGAGCTGGAAACCCTGCTGCTGAGCCTCAAACAGCGCGGCTTGGCCATCGCTCCAGAACTGGCCATTGGCGATGGTTCTCTGGGATTCTGGAATGCCTTGGCTCAGGTTTATCCCGAGACCCGCAAACAACGATGTTGGGTACACAAAACGGCAAATATCCTCGATAAATTACCCAAGAAACAACAAATGGAAGCGAAGGAGGGCATTTGGCAGATTTATCGCGCTGGGACTAAAGCCGATGCTCTACAAGCCTATGAGCGTTTTATCCAAACCTATGAAGCCAAATATCCAGAAGCGACAAAATGTCTGGAAAAAGACCGCGATAGTCTGTTTACCTTCTTTGATTTTCCAGCACCCATTGGCAGCATATTCGCAGTACCAATCCCATTGAATCGACTTTTGCGACCGTGAGATTGAGAACCGATAAAACCAGAGGATGTGTTTCCAAGGCAACGATTCTGGCCTTGGTATTCAAACTAATGCAGAGTGCTCAGAAACGGTGGTTGCGCATTCGAGGCTTCAAATATCTTGCCGATGTCATTGAAGGAGTTCCATTTAAAGATGGATTGAAAGTTCAAAAAACACCCCATCATCTCAACAACAGGATGCCGCTTAATTCTTTCTCATACACCAGATTTGACAATAGCCAGCGATCGCCTGCCTCGATACTTTGGCCAAGGAAATAATCCGAAATCTCTTGAAGATCCTTGCTAGCAGATAGCGTAATACGCAGTTGTCTCATGCAGACTCAGCCCGAGCCAGATCAACTTTATTTTGGAGCTGTGCCATGACCATATCAAAACCAATGACCTGACCAACCTCAATATCCTGAAGCCCTTCATCAACTTTGAGGCGAGTCTCCTCCAGCCATGCCAAATAATCTGGATCAAGGTCTGAATTTTGCTCAGTGACCTGCTCTGCCAACAAAACTAATGCCGCATCAATGGTTTCCTCAAGGGAAGTATATTGACCTTGACGAGCTAAAGATTCCAGAATTCTACTTTGCTGTGTACTGAGGGTGATTTGCATAACATTTAGGCGTTCCAGCGGTGTTCTCTCAAGATAACCCATAGATTTCTGGAAGGACAGATGCTAAAGCCAGAAAGAATTCAATAATCTTGAATCAAGAGTCTTGAAAATTATTCATGGAGGCGATCGCCGCCCAGTGTTTCTGCTGCACAAAAACCATCAGAATCAGCCATAGTCCTCTGGTTTAAGTTCAGGGGACAGGAAATATCGTGTCGTCCGCGCGATCGCCGATGACGGTTGTCTTTCGTTATTGAAAAGCCGCATACTGCCGCTTTACCTGTCCCCATTCAGGTTATTGCCTTGCGATCGCCCACTGCCCAACAAACCTTATCCTGCTGTCCCAGAGAGCCCTGTTCCCAAAGGTTACTTGCCGCCAACGAAACAGTTACTTGTCAAACCCCAAACAACCACTTGTCGGTGTAGGCGGAGCGACAGGCTAGAAATAAGGATGTCGCTGATCGCTCCGTAACTACGCTTCCTTAGCCGCGAAAAGGCATTTTAGCAACACCAGTCCGCCGGAGTCGGTTAGCCCGTGTCTTCTTACGTTGGCCTCCTACGTCGGCGATCATTGGCTGTCGGGCAGTTTTTATACGTTGGGGCCTAAGCAAGCTACGTCCCTAACCCGGCGTTTGTGGCGTGCTTTTTTTGTTTCTTGGGCGGCACGTCGCTAGTGGAGAGAGAAAGAGGTGGGTTGGAGGGGGTAGGGGTGTTCGGTGCAGCGTGTTTTTTTGTCCTTTTGTGTGTTGTCTAGGTGCGGGTTGTCTGTGGACTTCGGCGAGCTCAGTCGAGCCGTTCCTGTCTGGCTGCTTTTTTCGCCTGGGGGCTATTGGTTTGTGCCGTTGCCCCCTGCCGCTCGTGGGCCTTGCGGCCCTGCGGGTTTAGATCAGAGTTAGCTGTCTTTGTTCTGCCCAGCTCGGCACTTGGCTACCGTCGAGAGGGTAGATTGTCACCTTTAGCCCTTTTTTGATTGCATAGGCGATCGTTCCCAGGTTCCCGACCGTGCCCGCTGAAGGGTTTTGTAGGGGTGCAGGTTTCCGGGCAGGGTTTGTTAGGGAAGGCGATCAGCTCAGTTGCATCGTTGATCATCCGCTGACTTCTGGCGGCGAACTGCCATCTTTTCCGGCCTTCCACATGGTAGATGGTGAGATCTGTTTTTTCTGCGTAGTGTTCTGCTACTAGGGCGTCTAGTCCTTTAGCGTCTCCTACTCCGACCGCTGGAGGGTTTGCGGGGAGGAGGTTTAGCACTTGTTTGATTTCTTGCGGTGTGAGTTTTCTAGGCCGCTGAATGCGAGCATAGCTTGTTCTCTCTCTTTACTAGCTACCTCTATATTTTACCTTGTTAACTAGGTATATTGACTGCTTTATATATTAGCTTTTCTTATGGGTTGTTCGGGTATTTTGGCTTGTTAACAAGGTAATTTGCGGCTATAATAGGAGCAGGCAAGGAGGAAAGTACCAGTTTCCAACCTCGCCCTAACAACCACAACTAAGGACATTTAGTTATGACCGCTTTAGATATTTTACGGCAGCTATCGGAGATGGCTGACCGGACGGCCTATAGCACTACAATTGGCCGCTACCAGTTCGAGACTCAAGATTTAGAAGTGCCCTATGGTGCTTGGGTTTGTTGGAACACCCGTTATCGTTTCAGCTTTACGGCTGTTGTTCCTGGCTTAGGCGAGATTTGCGCTGAGTCTGATATGGAATTTACCCAACCTTTAACCAACGCAGACATCGATCAGCAGTGGGAAAAATTAGCCTGGGATGCCGTTTATTTTGAGGCACACAGTTTGGAAATTAAATATCCCTGCTGTGACTTCTTCCCTCTTGGTTGCCTTACTAGGGGAGAGATTCATGATGAGAACGTTTTATCCACCGCTTTATTACTACATTCTCAAGTCTCCCTACTCAGGCACTTGTTTTGTTTCTCGCTTATCGGCCTATTGGCTTGCGGAACAGGTGGCTGATGGGTGGCAGGTGATCGCTAGTTATCCCACCTTGCAGGAAGCGCAAGAGCACTTATTGAGCTTGCCCAAGGGACGCGGAATCATTAGCGCCTAACTCTACTGCCTAGCCCTCTTTTGGAGGGTTGGGAGAGTTTCCCCCACCTTGTTTAATCTTTTCAGGAATTTAAAAATTATGTTGACTCTAACCGATACCCCTCGGATTTATGTCGCTTGCCTTGCGGCCTACAATAACGGTTTTTTACATGGGACTTGGATTGATGCTGACCAAGATGCTGATGATATCCAAGAGGCAGTAGAAGAAATGCTCAAGACTTCCCCAGCCTGGAAGCTTGGCGACATTTGCGAGGAATGGGCGATCCACGACTATGAAGGATTTGGCGACATCCAGATCAGCGAATGGGAAGATTTCGAGACTGTGGCCGCTTTAGGAGAGGCGATCGCCAACCATGGCCCTGCCTTTGCTGCTTTTTATAGCGACAATCAGTATGGTGACGTTGCCTCAACGGTTGAAGCTTTCGAGGATGCTTACCAGGGTATTTACGAAGACAAAGAAGACTTTGTTTATTCCCAGCTTGAAGACCTTGGCACCCTCGATGCTTGGAAAAGGCAGGCATGATGACCTGCTACATCGACTTTAAGGCGATCGCCCGTGACTGGTTCATTTGTGACTACTTCTCAGAACCGACATCCAAAGGTCAAGTTTACGTTTTCGCCTACCTATAACCATCACCCCCAAAACCTAGCCCTCCTTGGGGAGGGTTGGGAGGGGTCATATTCACTTCTCAGGAATCACAACGATGAAATATCAAGACTGGCTTAATTTATTGACAACCCTTGAAACCGCCAACAAGCATCTGTATCCCTTGACCCTAGATATTGAAGCAACTATCGACAGCGACATTGTAAAAGTGATTTTTACAGCCCCAACGGAAAACGCCAGACAGATTACTTCCCAGCCTGTGAAGCTGTGGCGATCACCCAAGAAGTCGCCAACGGGAATCTATTCACAATCATTTGGGACTGGATGGAGTATGGCGCACTCCCACGGGAACAAACTCAAGCACACCTGAACGAACTCCATGCCGAAGATGAACCGAACCGCGCCTGTGATGAAGCCTATCTGATGGCTTATGAGTAACACCCATGCCCTCCTATTAATCCTTAGCCTGCCCTAGCAGGTGAGGAGGAGTTAGTCAGACCCACAAACGAACCATGAACAAACCCAACGCTAAAGCCATGGCCCAGGAGCTTATCAAACTCCGCAACTACATCGAGCAGCACTATTCCCGCACCTGGAATGTAGAACAAGCCCTTGGTAAACCTGGCACCACCCGACTCTACAAACTTTTTGAACAAGCAGAAGAAATTCTATTGGAAGACTAAATACTATGACTACCACCACAACCCCTCAAACCCAACGCCCCAGCAGCATTGGCGAATGGACATTGAAGCAAACCATTGAGACTTTATCCCGACCTATCCCTGATGCCCTCCTAGGCATCAAAGACCGGAATATCACTTACTTACCCTGGCACAATGCCGTGAAGATTCTGGATAAATATTGCCCTGCCTGGACTTGGGAAATTGTGAAGATGGAAACCACAGGCGATCGCCTATTTTTGACCGGACGATTAACCCTCGCCGTTGCCGAGGGACGAGTCTACCGAGAAGCCACTGGCACCGAAACTCTCAAATTAGTCAAGCGCAGCGGAGAAGTGGTCGAGCATCCCTATGGCGATCCATCCAGTAATGCCGAGAGTATGGCTTTCCGACGAGCCTGTGCCAAGTTTGGCTTAGGACTATATCTCTACCAATAACGATAAAATTCGCCCTGGGCACAACCTTTTGCTAAAGTGCCCAGTTTCCCATTGGTGTAAACGATATGGATACGAACACAGCTAAAGCCCTTGGTTATGAGTTCACCCACACCGCCCTCACTGAACTCAACCCAGACGATGACCCCACAGCATTTAAGCGGTTCATCCTTGGCCACTAAGCAACCCCCCAAATTCGTAACGCCCCACCCCCAATCAAACAAGCATTCAAGGAAGGCATTCTCGAAGCAATGCTTGAAATCGCATTAGCAGAAGATAGGGATGTTTGCGATGTCTGATCCCCATAGCAGCATTTAGCCCTTTTTGAGTAGGTTGCTCAGTCTGCTAAACAGTAGAATAAACTTGTTAACTAGAGGAAAGGCCATGTCAAAACTAAACACTCTCCCTAAAAAATTTCAGGAAGTAGCCCGTGCAAAATATGGCGACCTCAAAAAAAACGAAGAAATGCACCCTTCTGTTTTTGGCGTCAGATTGCCCGTGGACATTGCTGAAAAACTACTGAAAGAAGATGGCAGCAAAAATACTCCCTTACTCAGGAGCATCCTCATTGAAGTCATTCGCAATCAACCAGAGCTCTTTGCGGCGATCCAAGCGAAAGTCGCCAAGCTTGAAACGAAGTAATGAATTGCAATATTCGTCGCTAGTAGTTGCAAACTTACACTAGCTTTGAGTATAAATATTAAAAGGCCCTCGTCTCTGAATGTTTCGCAGCATCGAGACAAGGGCAATAAAACTTATCTTGTTATATCGATACTAACATGAACAATATTGCTTGTGCATCCCCCACGTCTGAAAAATTTTATAAACTCACTGAAGCTGAGTATCTAGCAGCTCTCCAACTCAAGCCCGCCGAACGCGATTTACTCTTTTATCTCCGCGTTCGTGATCCCTTTGGCGATGGCCTTGAAATCAACGTTGCTGAAATTGCCGAAGCATTAGGCCGACACCGCGCCACAATTAACAGCGCCCTCAACGTCCTCAGAAAACAAGGCTGGTTAGAACATGGCTTCAAAACCGTCAGGACGATCGCCCTCAAAACCAAAGAGGCGATCGCCGAAGCCGTTCAATCAGTGCAAGAGGCCATCACCCCAACCCCCAATCTAAAAACAGATCCCCAGAAGACCCAAAAAATTTTACGCAAATTCCCACGCGACAAACGAAGTCTCAGGACAACAACTGTCGCGTACAGACGACAAATGAAGTCTCAGGACAACAAGCAAAGTCTCCACACAACAATCAATCGCTAAAACCCAATGATAGCAATACTTCTGAACCTCCTAAGACTTATTCAGACTATATAGACCTTATTCAGACTCTTCCAGAAAAAGAGAGAGAGAAATTTCTCAAATTTTGTGAAAAGAAAGCATCTGCACTCCCCCGACCTGTTCAAATGATCGACAAGTGGATTGCTGCTAACTTCGATTGGCTGAAAAACCAGTTCTACAAGACCACTGCTAAAAAGGTAGTAGAGCCACAGGCTGAAGCACAGCAAAAACCAAATCTAACCCAAGAACAAGACAGTATCGTTAGAGATCTATTGGCCGGGGCGAGATAGTAAAAGTGTACTATTCGGTGTCACACCATGGTTGGTATGTCCTTTGGAAAGATAACTCTGTGCAGGAACTCCATCGGGCGCTTTCTTGGTATCAAAGCCGTGAATCAGGGGCGATCGCCAAGGGTTTCCAGAGCATCAAGGAAATTCTCAAGCAAAAACAAGCCCAAGCCCTAGAGGGATTCAATAAAGCCAAGCCAAATCGGTCAAAACAAGACAAATCCGGTGCTGGAGGGGGAGATGACTGGCCAGAACTTCAATTTTGATGTATGGGTGACGAACAGGCGCGCAGCTTCGCTGTCCCCGGAGGGAGCGCCGTTTACTCGGAATTCTTCCCAAAGTCACCATTCACAAAGATATCCGCACCTACCACCCCCAACAAAAAGAATTCGACCTCATCACCTGCGGCTTCCCCTGCACCGGAACCTCCCACGCAGGCAGCAAAACTGGACTCCATCACCCCGAATCACAATTATGGCGCGAAGGACTGCGTATCCTCTGCCAAGTCCGACCCCAATATTTCATCTGGGAACAACCTGTGGGCATTGCCACTAGAGGTTTACGAGCAATTCTTGGGGGATGCCGAATGGCTGGCTATCAAACAACGGGTTTTACAATCGCCGCTAGTGAACTCGGCGCATCCCACCGACGGGAAAGAACATTTGTTATTGCCTACCTTGACCACGGGCAGCGGCACGAAGCGCAATGCTGGTCAGACGAAGTTAGAACAAAGGCTGAAGCAATTAAGCATTATTCCCCCTGGCTATCAATTCAGCCCCGAGGCGATGGCGATGTATATGGGTTTTCCGTGGAATCTCTTCAGCTCAATCACCGGACAACGCTTCACCCAACTGCCTACCTCGTTCCCAGCGGCCTCAAAGGACGTAACGATGTCCGCAGACTTGCCGGGAAAACTGTCACCCCAGCCCAAGCGGCGATCGCCCTCTACTTCGTTGACTGGCACCACCAACAAAAGACGCGGTAGACCACGGGGCAGTAGTGGGAAAGCCTCTGGCTGTTTAGTCCCCTTCACTGAAGCCCGCCGTGGCAAAACCTATCCATCATTCAAGGGGAACGGGTATCCAAAGATATTGCCCTCGATTATCCCCATCACTACCGCTGGTTTTATCAATGGAGAGAGTGGCAGGAGAATCAGCAACGATGGTTAACGAGGTCAAAACGCATCAAGTTTCACCAAGTCACAGCGGTACATCAATTGATCCAAGCCAATCAAAATGTGGTTCGTATCTTGAACTTTATTGAGACAGGCAGACTTGAATAATCTGGTGTAAGACAAAAATTCCCGCCTCAATTGCCAAAGTCCGTCCGGTTCCGGATTTGGTGTAAGACAAAAAATAATCGTGCAGACAAATGAACAACAACGACATTCTTCAATCCCTAATCAACCACGACTCTAAAATCCCCCTTTCCCTAAGTGCTTTTGAGATATTCGTGCTTGTTGCCTATCTCCAGACAGCACAACACTGGATTCGTGGTGAAAGTGGCCTCATGGTGCGGAGTCTTGTGGAGAAGCTGATCAATGCTGTTTCCCAATCAATTCCAGAAGCCAGGGCAATGCTTGAGCAGGGAAATCAGCCTGGTTATGACATCACCAAGGAATATTTTGAGTAAGGGCTTTTTCAATGTCCCTCAGCCCGTCCCTATGAAATCAGTTCTAGTTGACCAATGGTAATGGAACCGCGTCTTCCCTGATGCTTGGCGCAGTGGCAGGCACTACAAAGGGCGATCAGGTTTTCGGGGCGATTGTCTTCGGGTTTGTAATTCTGGTGGTGGACAGCGAGGCGATGTTTAGCGATCTCACTACGGCTCAGTCCTTTAGTTTTTTGCCCGGGTTCAATACACTTCAAGCCGCATTCCTGGCATCGCCATCGGGCCGCTTGTTTTACTTTGAGGGCAATGTCAGGCCAGTTCTCAGGATACCGATTTTTCATCTCTCGTTCCTTCAGACTTGATGATTACCATCGTACTTTATGCTTACTTTTGTACGGAAAAATTGCTGGGTGCTGATGAGGCATATTACCGGGGCTTTACTACCGCTTTTTTCTCAGTGCTAAATATCTCCATCTTTTTCAAATGGCAATGAGGCAATCGCCGCAATTCTCAACTCACTCTCTTTCGCCATTGGTCACGCCGGAAAGTGAATATTCCGCTGATGATTATTTTTCCGGTCGCTATTAAGCTTCCGGTCTGACTAGGAGGGGATCAACGCTTTAGTTTCCGGTTATGCTTAAATATGGCCGGAATCAGCACCGGAATGTTTACCGGAATTCTGACCGGAAAGTCCACCGGAAAATGCGGCCATATTATGGATCTATAGAAAATAAAAAAATTTTCATGTACGACCGGAATCAAGCCCAGCGGAAACTCGGCATCGGAAAGTCCCAATATTATGCCTACCTCAAGGCCACCGGAATCAAACCGGAACGTCGTGATGGCCGGACAACCATTACCCAGGCGGAACTGGACATTCTCTTAGCCTACAAGGAATCTCTGAGTGCCCCATCGGAATCTACGCCGGAAACTACTAAGGATTTACCGGAATCCCAACCGGAATCTATAGCCCCAATGCCACCGAAAAAAGAAGATTCTCCTTCTGTAAATCCGCTGGCATCTCAACCGGAAAAGTCTGATTTAATTCCTCCACCTCCTCCAAATTCCGGTGCTATTCCAGACCAGCAGTATGATGACATTCTAGTCACTTCTGATGAGGCTGTTACTGATAGTCCGGTTGAAGAAAATCAAGCTATTCCAGATATTCCGGTCGCCCAGGGTGGGGAACTTTCAACAGATTCCGGCGATGAGTTTCCGGTGCTCTATGAGGAGGAGATAATCTCTGAATTTCCAACCACCTCCATGGATAACCTCGACCTTTCCGATGAGTCCGATCTTGATGCTCTCATTCGCATTGCCCAGGCCAAGAAAGCGAAGCAGATTCTCCAGCCGGAATTGGTGATGGCCCACCTTGTCGAGCAGATGACGGAGGATGATCTACCGGAAGATTTACGCCGCAAGATTGAGCAAACCCGGAGGGCGATCCGTGACCCTTTAGCCAATCCCGCCGCGATCGCCAGCCAGATCCTTACCAAATATCGCAGCGGGTCAATCCAGAAAACCTAAGCCAAATCATCTCCATCATCCAGGAGGGCCACCATTGTCTTGTCCTGGGGGAAGCGGGTTTATTCGAGGGTCTACCGGAGGCGATCGCCGCTGCGGTAGACATTGAACCATGGGCGATTGTTGCTTACCAGGGCAGCACCAAGACCTTCCTCATGGAGCTGGCCAAACAATTTCGGGTGGACACCGTTGAACCCAAGTACAACAAAGAGGGAGAGGTAATAGGCGATCGCCAGTTGACGGCGGATGAAATCAAAGAAAAGTTAGCCCAGGAAATTGAGAAGGGCAGCCTGCTGATTATCCCGGAGGCGAAGCGCCTACATGCTTCTATCCGTTACTGGCTGGAAACCCTCATGCGCATGGGTAAGGTGATTGTCGTGGCGATCGCCGTCGCAGTGATTAAGCGGGACATTTACCTGCAAATGCTGGAGGTGGAATTAGAGCGGCCCTCCATTGAGGCGATTCGAGGCGTCATTCTGGAAGAAGCTGAAAAAAATGACTTATCTCTCAGTGACCACCAAATCGCCAAACTATTAACCGTTGCTGGCCGGAATCCCTTGTTAGCCCGTAAAGCAGTTAGGAATGAGAAGCTGGGCCTAAATCCAGAACCGGAGCATAGTCTCTATCTCGACATTAGTCCGATCATCATCTCTGCTCTGATGGCCTTTTCTATTGTTCGATTCATTGGTTTGGGCACTGGCGATCGCGGTCTCTATGTCATCGGTGGGATCGCCCTGGTGCTGGGGGTGATGCTCCGGCAGATCGGCAAAATTCGAGGCGCGAGGCGGAAGTATGGTCAATAAACTTCTCCCCTAGAGGGGAGCTAGAGGGGTGTTCTCCCCTCTGGGAGATGCCGATAGGCAGAGGGGGTATTTTTTGTCTTACACCACACGGGAGGAATGAATCATGATGAGTGTGACCCATGCCATTATTGGCGTTTGTGGCACCACCCTACTCTTGCAAACCGCTGACCCAGTAGTGCTAGGCTTGGCAATTATTGGCTCACAAATTCCTGACCTCGACAGCTCCCATAGCCTGGTGGGTCAGGTCTTTTTTCCTGTTTCCCACTGGCTTGAAGACCGTTACCCCCACCGGACGATTACCCACTGTCTTCTATTCAATGCCGTCCTCAGTGCGATCGCCGGAGCACTTTGGTATTTCCTTAAAGTCCCGACCCCTGGGCGATCGCCTTACCCCTGGGTCACTTTCTCGCCATCTTCTCAGATACCTTCACCAAGCAGGGCGTACAGTTGTTTTATCCCTTGCAGGCGTGGTGTGTCTGCGGCATGAATCCCAAGCGGCGCATGAAGACCGGGGGCAAGGCTGAATATTGGGTCTTGGGAATTGCTGTACTAATTTTGTTCTTAAATCTAAACCTTCTAAATAACGGTGGATTTAGGGATGTGGCTAGTCGCACCCTGAACCTAAAAGACCACAGCATCAAAGCCTACAATGCCAACGCCGCCCAGTATGCCACTTGGCTCCATATAGAAGGAGTCTGGGCAGGCGATCGCCGCCCCGTCAACCAAGAATTTTTCATCGTCGCTGAGGATAATGGCTATCTCGTCACCGACGGCCAAGGCATTTATAAAGTCGCTGAGAACGGCGACATTCTCCCCACCCTTGTGCGCCTAGATATTAGGGACGAACAAACCACCGAAACCTTTAGCCGCAACTTCAACGACGAGCCCTTAGCCGATGCCCTGGGGGAAATCCAAAGGCAGCACCCCAACAGCCTAATCCTCGTTTCCGGGAATATCACCATCGACTTTCCCGATGAGCTGCCCAGTACCATTCCCGAAACCATGCGGGTTTACGGTTCCCAACTTGCCCTCACCTACGCCGACATCAAAGCCGTTGTCCCTACCCTGGCCGACCAGTGGATCGTCGGTCAGCTCGACTTCAAAGTATTTACCCCAGCGCCTACTTTTTCCCAATGATGCTGCTCAGGTATTTTTTGTCTTACGAAAGACCGAAGTGGGGGTCATGCCGAGATATATGTGAAAAAGTGCGAGTAGCTAATCCGTAGAATTATGAGATGAAACTCTAAACCTCACTGAGTGACCTATGTTGCTTTTTATAAAAGGGTTTCAGGCATTTGTTTTCGATAAATATCTTAAAAAGATTAAGGCAACTTTGTATGATTATATGAGCAAAAAATCAAAATTTTACTATGCAGCTCAAATGCTTGTTTAGCAAGGCTTACAGAATCTACTTACACTTTTCTGCACGTATCTCGGCATAACCCCAAGAAGAATAAGGTGAAGAAGCGAAATAAATTTTAAAAACCATAAATACTGACCTTTATCATTCACCTACAAAACAAACGGGTTCCCTACCACCTGTACGAACATAAGCGGAATTATCTCCGCAAATTCTTTGTTGACCATTGTAATAAAACGTATCGTATGGACAATTACATTGGCCAGAATATGGAGAACGTATAGGAGTCATAGTATATCCGAGATGTCCAGAATATCCAAAGTCATTCAGACCATAAAGGTCAGCAAAAAATTGAGACTGCACTTGATTCATTTGATTTAGTGATTTCATTGCCGTTTGCATATCCAGCGATTGCTGTAATCGTTGTTGTTGCTGTAATTGTTGCTCTTGTTGCAATCTAATACGTGCAATAATCTCTGCGGCAGCATACGCTTCAGCTTCCTTTCGCTGTTGTTCTAGTTGCTGTTGCTGCCTGATATAAGCTTGTTGCTGCTCTCTCTTTTGAGTTAGCCTTCGCTGTTCTTTCTGTTCTTGTAATTGTTGCTGATAATCAGCTTGTTTTTGTGCCTCAATGAATATGCTAGCAGTTAAAGGAACAATCAATAAAGGGATCAAACTAACGGCGACAATTACCCATCCAGCAGCACCAAGACCAGACTTTTGTGTTACCTTCTTTTGATCTTTAACATTTTGACAGTCTCGACAAAATTGGGTGCCACTAACTAGTGTAATAACATTTTCAGAATTGCATCGTTCACATCTCATAATCTATAGGGAACCTCGAAATTTTCAAAAAATGGATAGGCTTTGAGAAAAACTATCAGTCACAGCATAAAAGCAAAAATATTTGCTCATATGATGTTGTCAATTCACCCTATTTGCCTCCATTTTTTTTGATTTTAGGCACAAGATTGCTGCAAGTAGACGTACCGTCGGAAGTTGTAGGCTAAGTTCTTCAGGGCAATTTGTGTCTCAATACGAGCATGACCAATCACCCTTTCCATCTTGCCCCCCATAGAGGTCACAAAAGTACCAAAGATATGCTCCACTCTCGAACGGACATGAGAGCGTTCTTTATTTCTGGCTTTTTGTGTCTCACTTAGGGGATGATTACGGTTCCCCTTCTCATGAATATGACTGTCCATACCCATCAGTGCTAATACTCTTTCCCGTACTTGGATTTGGTAAGCACTGTCTGCCCAGATGCCATCCCCTCTATTACTGCCATCCAAGACTGCCGCAAACATTTGACTGTCATGCACTGAAGCTGCTGTCACTGCATATTTTCTGATGAGTTTATATTTCACATCGACATTGATGTGGTTCTTGTAGCCAAAGTGATTCTCCTGATTTTTCTTTGTCCAGCGAGCATCACAATCCTTCTGTCGCTTTTTCCTGGGCTTATCTTTCCAGTCTTCGGGAATTTTGCCTGATTTCACTACTTCATTCTCTTCCCGACGATTGCGCTGTCTCGGTACTGGGATGAGTGTTGCATCAATTATTTGTCCTTCTTCTGCTTGATATCCTTGTTTTTGCAAATAGCCTTCAAATTTCTCAAACAGTGCTGCCGCTAGCTTTTGCTCTACTAGCTTTTGTCTAAATAGCCAGACTGTTGTCGCATCTGGTACTTTATCTTCGATGCCCAAACCGACAAACTTCATGAATGATAGCCTGTCATTGACTTGATATTCTAGAGCTTCATCACTAATACCGTAGAGCCTTTGCAGTATCAGCAATTTGAACATTCGTACGGGATCTATTGCTTTCCTGCCCGCCTTACTTTTTCTCTCTTTTGGTTGAACCTGATTGAGAATCTCTCTAAATTCTTCCCAAGGAATCCATTCATTGAGCTTGACGAGGATATCTTGTTTCTCCTCCAAATACTGATGTCGTTTTTCCCAATCCCAGAATCCTAATTGACTCATCTTGAGACACTGCTTTGGCGATACTTTGGTATCTATGATCTCATATTCTTGCTTCGCTTCAAGCTATTTTTCGAGATCCCCTATAGTCCATAGTAAAAAAATCTATAGATGAAATTTACCTTTCACTATTAATAGTATGGTCATTACCTAATGGAATGAGTTACTGATCACTAGACCATCATCTATTACATTAATATCAACCGCCAGGAATTACTACTACATTGACATTGATTGAAGTAGATACTTCATACGGGGAAACCAGAATCTAATTGTGGTAATGTTCTACTACATAGGGTGAGTTGCTAACTTTTAGGAGGCATTATGTTGATTTTTATTGACAATTCTGATCTACAAAGTAACAGATTATAACTATTCTACAGTAAATAGTATATTTAAACTAATTATTTAGCCCGTTCATAACAAAAATTTTGAATTTTGTACAAAAACTCAAACCCAGTGAACCCGTCCGCTATCTGTTTTCGGTGGCAGTGATTTTTATGAGTTTCGGGGTCTTTCTGTTGCCCCTGGGGGGATTGCCCAACAACAGAATGACGAGCTGGAGGTCACTGAAGAAATCGTCAATAGCCCCAGTCGCTATACATTCAAGGTCAAGCTCACTGAACTCGATGACCTCAAAGTAAAGGAAGGAGATACCGTGGGAATTAACCAGGTCATTGCCGATCGCCCCAAGGATCGAGATCGCCTTCTGGTAGAAAAACAGCGATTAGAATTGGCGATCGCCCGCCTCGAAACCCTTAAAGTCACACCACCTTTGGCCCCCCGTGCTGTTCCCATTACCCCGGAACTACCTCCGGTGAGTTACGAAACTCACAAAGCCGACATCGCCCAGGCCACCACCAAATTAGAATTAGCCAAATTAGCAGTTGCCGACCAGAAATCCCTCATTGAAGAAATTGCCCAGCTCAATGAGCCTTTGCTTGTCACCCACGAGAAAGCCAAACTCGAAACCCTTAAGATTGACCAACAAACCGCTGAATTAGAACTCAACAAGGCGATCGCCGCCCTCAAGGATGCCCAGGCCCAGCGGCAACACCAGGAATATCTCTCCTCCCTGGCGATCGCCGAACGCATCGAACGAGCCAATGCCAACGCCCTCGCCTACCAGCAACAACTTCAGGAGTTCGAGAACCAACAGCGCAGCCGTGCCTACCAACTCAGTGACCTCAATACCAAGCTTGCCGATGTGGAAAGTCGCCTTGCTCAAGTTTCTACCGTCCGTAGCCCTTATGCTGGCACTGTCCGCCGCATCAGATGGCTGGAGCAGAGCGAAGGCACAATCAACGCCGAAATTACCCTACGACTTGGCGACCCTGACCCAGTGCCAGATCGAGAATGACCCCGACCTACAACTGATTGCCCAAGCTAAAAATGTAGAAGTGTCTCGTCTTGAAAATCTTGAAGCTTCTGTTGACTACCAACGAGATCGCCGCTGGACGACTTGGTTAACTCCTAACCCCATTGGCATCCTGCAAAATCTCTTTGGGGGTGGCGATCGCCAACGGGCTGAGTTACAAATCCGCACCACGGAAGCCCAAGCTGATGCCAGCCGCCTCAATCTAATCGAAGCTGACATTAGAACTGAGATGAGGAAAAAGGCGATCGCCGCTGAAATCCAAGCCGACCTTGATCAACTGGCCGACCTAGAAGCAGAATTAATGGCCGAGCAAAAACGCCTTCAACTTTTTGAAATTTACTTCCAACGGGGTCAGGGCAGCCCTGCCGAATATCTCAACTTTCAAAATCGTTTGGCCCAGCTAACCGCAGAAAAAGAGAAATTAGCCGCGACGATTAACGACATCTGCGAAGATAACCAGTAGAACAAAAACACTGACAGACTTCCTTGGGTATCCAACAGCCCAAGGATTTTTCATTTTTCCCCTAGTCCTTAAAATATCGTGCGCAAAGCGCGGTTTATAAACGCATCGCTCTACGCCGCGAAGGGCACGTGCCCCCAAGGGGGCTTTATGCTGGCGAACTTGAATATTCCCAAAAGGTTCACTGCCTCGCCACAGGTTATTGAGGCCACACAGGTTTTCTATTTTCCCCGCCAAATACCCGCTACAAAGCCTATACCGAGCTGCGGCGCTGATATTGATTGAGGTCTGGCCTAATGCGCGACTTCCAGAGGCATCGTTACTGGTGATTTGACAAGGTTATTTTCCGCGCGGCCAGGGTGCATTTTTCTCGCGCACTCCGGGCTTTCCGCTGGTCGTTACTGAATTGCCACAGGTTACTCAGCGGGGCAGAAAACCCTCTTGCGGTGTGGCCGCGTTGTTGTTTTTTGGGGGTTTTGCCCGTGTTTTTGTTCTGTTGGTTTCTCGTTTCTGTCTTGTTTCTCGTTGTCTTTGGTCGTTCCGGTTCGGCTGGCTCGGCTTCTGGTGTTTCTCGTTCGGTGCCCGTGGTTGTTTCCGGCCCTGCTTGTTCCCTGGCGGTGCGGGCGGCTGTCGTCCCCTCGTCCTGTTGCTTGCTGCTTTCTCGGTCTGGTCGTCCGCTCTCTGGTGGGGCGTTGTCGGCCCGGGTCGGTCGGCTGCGTCGCTCCGGTGTTCTTGTCTAGTTGACTTCGGCGAGCTCAGTCGAGCCGTCGTTCTGGGGGCTTGTCCCCCTTTGTTGTTCTTTTCGTCTGAGGTTTTTGTCGTGATTCGTCGTTCTTTTTCTGTCGGTCGTTCTGGCTCTCGTGTTCTTGTCCCCTTCCGTCGGGTTTCTGGTTTGGCGTTGTCCTGCGGTTGTGTCGGTTGGTCGGTGCGCGGCTCGTTCCGGGCTTTCTCTGGCTCGGTGGTCTGGGCTGAGTTCGCTTCCCCTGGTGCTGCGGCTCGGTTCGGGTTCCGGGCTTCCCGCTTGGTCGGGGTTCCGGTCTGGGTGCGCCTGGGGTCTGTTCTTCTGCTGGCCCGGTCTGGGTTGTTTCGGTGCCTGTTTCTCGCTAGTTGTTCTGCTGGGGGCTTTGCCCCCTTTTTTTTGGTAGTCTCCCTAGATAATGGAGAGAGTCAATATTGCAGCATCCATGAGAGACATCAAGTGGGCGATCGCCTTAGCCAAATCAATCATCAAGCATCCCATCCGAGCTATCCCTTTATTGATTGGCATCGGCCTAGTCTTTTTTGGCGCACAAAATTACGAACCCCCCACGGAACCCAATGGGGCGCAAAACTCTGCTCCAACTCAATCCCAAACGACAGACTCCCAGGGTGCAGCTCCCCCCAAGCGGCGATTGCCAGCAATAACCCTTGCCCTATCCATCTCCCCAATGGTTTACCCACCGGAACGCCAGCCACTAATGACCTAGTGGTGAGGGATATCTACTGCCTCAGTTCCAATGATGATACTAAGTTTGCCGATTGGGTTGCCTTCCGTTTAGACCGAGCCACCATCACAGGCAGTTCTGACCAAGACCGGGAATGGGAAGCTGATCCGGCGATCGCCAGGGAAGAAACCCTCGAACCCGAAGACTTTCGCGGAGCCTACAAATGGGGAAACTATGACCGAGGCCACCTTGCCCCTTAGCAAGTTTCCGAGGGAAGAACTGGCAGCAAGTGAACTATCTCAGCAACATTACTCCTCAGAAAGCCAGTCTAAACCGTGGCGCTTGGAAAGAATTAGAAGACTATGAGCGGGATTTAGTACGGGACTATGGCGAAGTCTATGTGATTGTTGGCACTGCCTATGACAACCAACCTCTCAGCTTGATCAATGCCGACGAACCCACCGATATCCCCGATTACTTTTGGCGCATTATTCAATACAACGGCCAGACCGAAGCCTATCTCTTTCCCCAGAACACCCCCAGCGGCACTGACTTTCGCCAGGGTAAAACCACTGTCCATGAAGTAGAGCAGTGGAGTGGCCTGAATTTTGGTTTACAAAAATGATGGTGATAGGCGATCTCAAAGAGAGCCGCTTTGCGGTGCGCCTACTCGTTACTCTTAATGGAAAAAAAGCATTGTTTAAGTGAATAATCGCATGTAGAATTTTAGGCGGTGAAGCGTGCTTTAAGCCGGATTATCGTAAGCTTACTGAAATAGCTGAAACTATTGCTATATCTAAGTTTCACTGAAAGCAGCTACAAGTTATCGTAAGCTTAGGCTATTTTTTGTCTACTTTTAAATTCATTCTATCGCCGGGGATCATTGCCCCATACGCTTTTCAGAGGATCTGGTATCGTGAACTACTGGTAAATTAAGCCTACCGTCTATGATGAGTATGCTGTAATCCAATTTTGCGCGCCATGATTCGCGGGACTTTTCACTTCGCCACGGTTCAATCCCTGTTGCAGCAGCTATCCTTCGGGAAAAAATTACCTACAGCCCTCTATCTCCACATTTCTGCCCTCAAGCATTTACCTCCTGAATTACAAGACTACGAGGCGATCGCCCGTAAATTACTCCCCAAGGGCAAGTTTTCCTTTGCCTTGATCAAGTTCAATACCAGCGAACCGAAAGTTTCCTATTTGGACTATCCCGATTTTGACGAAGACCCTCATCCAGCTTTACGCCAAAGCATTCAAGTCAACCTAGAACTGGAGAATTATCAACTCCGAAACTATGGCGACAATCCCCCAATTTTGCACAGAAAGGAAACCTTTGTTTATCCCACTTATCCCCACTATGCAACTTTTGCTCAATTGACCCAAGCCGAAGAAAAACTCGGTTTACTGGCTGACTCCCGTAATATTGGTTATCAGCACCAGTGGGAGAAAAAGCTTCAACACTTTCGGGTACGCATCGAAGACCATCGACTGATTGAGATTAAGGATCCCGAACGCCAATTCCCCAAAATTGACCGTCACAAAGCGGCGATTATCCGGCGGCAGATGTCCCGCCCGGTGCGATCACTCCTTGAAGCGAACCTCCTTACCGAGGGTATGACTTTCTTTGACTATGGCTGTGGCCATGGAGAAGACCTAAAGTTTGTTGCAGAGAAAGGCTTTTCGGCTCAGGGCTGGGATCCCTTTTACAAGCCTGATAACGAGAAAAGTCCAGCAGATGTCGTCAATCTCGGCTATGTGATCAATGTGATTGAAAATCCCGCAGAACGCCGGGAGGCATTGGTGAAAGCCTGGTTATTAACCCAAAGAATCCTAGTGGTTTCCGCCCAGGTACTAATTGCCGATGGCGGCTATGGTCAGGTGGCCTATGGTGATGGTGTAATCACCAGTCGCAATACATTTCAGAAATATTATGACCAAGAAGAATTAAAGCTCTACATTGACCAAGTGTTGGGGGTTGATGCCATCCCGGTGGCCCTGGGCATTTACTTTATCTTCCGGGATGAAGCCCAGGCAGAAACCTTTCGGGCTTCGCGCTTTCGATCACGGGCAACAACTCCTCGGATTCGTCTTTCCGTTAAACGGTTTGAGGATTATCAATCACTCCTACAGCCCCTGATGACCTTCATCACCGAACGGGGGCGCTTACCCAAAAAAGGAGAACTGCCAGAAGAAACAGCTATCTGTGCAGAGTTTAGAACCCTAATCCGTGCCTTTAAGGTGATTGAACAGGCGACGGATGCAGAAGAATGGCAGCGAATTGCCGAACAGCGCAAGTCTGATATTCAGATTTATCTAGCTCTCTCGAAATTTGCCAAGCGGCCCAAGTTTAGTCATTTAGACCCTACTCTACAGACCGATATCAAGGTTTTGTTTGGGACGTATAAGCAAGCCTGTCTACTTTCAGACATGATGCTGTTTAGTTTGGGAGATTTGCAAAACCTAGCGGATATTGCCCAGGAAAGTAAAATCGGTATTTGCTCGAATAAGGCATTGGTGGTGCATATCAGTGCCCTCGAACAGCTTGACCCGTTACTGAGGCTTTATGAGGGATGTGCGAGTCGAACGGTGGGACGGTTAGAAAATGTGAGTTTGGTGCGATTTTATCTCCATGAGCCAAAAATTGCTTATATTTCCTGTGCTGATTTTGATGATGATCCTCATCCGCGTTGGCAGATGGCGATGCAGATTGGGTTACAGGATCTGAAAGTACGCTATAAGGAATATGACCCTGATTTTGCCCCGGTGGTGCAACGTAAAGATCGCTTAGTGGGTCAAGATTATCCGCGCTATGAAAAGTTTGCGAAGCTCTCACAACAGGAGGAGGATTGGGGCTTACTGGAGAATTGGTCAGAGATTCAGCTTTGGTCAGGTTGGCAGAAGGTATTACGGGAAACGGGTGTTGAGTTTAAGGGTTCTCGGTTGCAATGGCGGCAGGATGCTGACGCTTATCAACAGAAGATTGTCAGGTCTCGGATTCGCTCTCGACAACGGCAACGACAGAAAGAAAAGGATAATTGATTAGGCCATCGCCAACATTGTTTGGGTGGTTTTAATCACCTCAATTAAAATCTCAGCAGCTTTGTCAATTTCTTGCTTGGTTGTAAATTTACCAAGTCCAAGACGTAAGGCTCCATCAATAAAGTCATTTGATAGATTCATTGCTCTCAAAACATGGGATGGGGTGACTGTGCCACTGGAACAGGCTGATCCGGTTGATATAGCTAACTGCTGACGGATACGGGCAATGATGGTGCTATTGGGAATCCCTGGAAGAGAGAGATGCAAGTTTCCGGCAAGACGTTGGTGCTGGTTACCATTAACAACAATTTCAGGAATAGCTTGGATGAGTTGGGTTTGGAGATAATCTCGTTTGGCGGCGATCGCCTTTTCGTCTGCTTCCATTTCTAACTGTCGTAAATGGCAAGCTTCTCCAAGTCCGACAATCCCAGGGAGATTCAATGTGCCGGGGCGTAATCCTTGCTGCTGTCCTCCACCAAACAGAATGAGTTCAAGGGGTGATCGGTTTTGCGGATGAGTGCACCGATGCCTTGAGGGGCGTAGAGTTTATGACCAGACATGGCTAACAAAGTAATGCCCCAATCAGCAAAGTTCATGGGAATTTTGCCTATGGCTTGGGATGCATCACAGAAAAAAGGTACAGAATATCGTTTGGCGATCGCCCCGATGAGTTCGATGGGGTAAATGGTTCCAACTTCGTTATTGGCTGCCATGATACAGAGCAGGTCTAAACCTTGACGACAAACCCTTTCAATGTCATTGAGATTGAGGTTTGCTTGGGCATCAACGGGCAGACTGATCAGTTCAATGCGTCCCTGTTTTTCTAGGGCATGACAGGTGTCGAGAACAGCTTTATGTTCAACGGCAGAAATGGCAATGCAGGGAATTTTGTCTTTTTTTTCGTGGTGTAAGACCGTGCCTTGGATGGCGAGATTAATGCTCTCCGTTGCGCCGGAGGTGAAGATGATTTCCTTGGGTCGGCAATTAACCAGATCCGCAATCTCTTGTTTGGCTTGGGCTACGGCTTCTCGACTGCGATCGCCTACGACATGATCCACACTGCTGGCATTGCCAAATTGGGTCATCATCGCTGCCATGACTGTTTCGGCAACTCTAGGATCAACCGGGGTTGTGGCGTGATAGTCGAGGTAAATCACGGAACATAAACCCAATTACTAGAAAATCCTTGCTTTTCTGCCAATGTTATCAAAGGCTTAATTGTCGAGTCATAAGCATTAAAAAGCTTTTCCTGATCTAATACATCATCATTAGACATATTCAAATCGGCAATATATGGATCAATAGCTTTATTCCATACTTGCTTTGATAAATACTCGTGGTTAGTGATTAATGCTAAATGCTGTAGGCGGACAAACTCAGGAAAATATTTATCTGATGGCAAGTTGTTAGACTTTGAAGAATTAACTGATTGAGTGACAGGAACTAAATTCCAAAGTTGATCATGGGCAACAAAAGACCAAGGTAAATAGTGATCTAAAGATATTTGATTTGGATCAAGAACTTGACCAGAATAAATACATTTTATTGATTGATGCTCGAAAACAGACTTCCAAAATCTTGTTTGCTTAGAGAGCGACCCACGCTGTTGGGGCATGAAAAGCTTATTCATAATATTCGGCGTTGTGGGGTTCCTCGATTGCATATACTGCAACCATTCCCAAGAGGCCCAACCCTTCACCACTGCAAAATTCTCCTCGATGTATTCCGCCCATTCTTGAGAGAACATCAAGCCCTTACAATCTTTCACTAAGTCGGCATCAAAGCTATATAAAGGATTCTGATTTTCTGGATTATTTGCCAGATCTAAAACGGCTTGGTTGACTTCAGTATCTTTTAAACCTTTAGTTTCTGCGGTAAAAAATGGACGAATCAGGCGAAATGGAACATATTTCAACAAATAGCCAATCAAATCATCATAGGTCTGATTTTGGATGGTTTTTCTGAGTAGCTTTTTATCTGGATCATTAAATTTTAAAATAGGTTCGCTAATCACCAAATCCAGAGAATCAAGCTTTTCAGTGATTTTATCTTGGGTTCCAAAGGATAATTTAAAATAAGTATGGGGAAACCAAGCATTAGCTAAGATTTCAACGACTAATTCAACAAAACTAATTGGCGATAAAACATCAAATTTCCTGCGCTTTAAAATATCTAGCAGTGATAGGAAAAAGAGATATTTATAAGAGTTTGTCGTGTTGTTGAAAAGTTGCGCAAGGATCGAAACATTCACCCGTTCAGATGTGGGCAGACTTTGGGCGGAATTCATTAAGGGTCGATTTCGCGTAAAACCCCCCAAGTAGAAATTAACAAAGCTGCTGGCAGCATCGGGATCAAGTTGCTGTAATGCCGTGGTGATTTGGTGGATCGTCTCGCCAGTGGGATCGATCTTCTCGTGGAACCACCGGAAGACAATCGGACGCTCTACACCCAAGGCGATCGCCAAACGGTTTTGGCTGATGTCGTGTAACTCTAAAGTCTGTTTTAATGCCTGTCCTGCTTTTCCCATGACCTAATTATCACAGAAAACCCAAAAGTCTAGTGTTATCATATATGCAAACATTTTGGGAGATTATCATGCGTCAATCATTTACCTGTCCATTCTGTAAAATATTGGTGCTTCCAGAGAATAGCCATGTTGCTTGTCGTAAAACTTGCGGCTCTCCAGAATGCCAAGCAAAACTTTATTCTGAACACATTAAGCAGGTAGATCAACGTAAACAAAGGCAAAAAATCCAGAGCTTAAAACAGCAGGGGATCGATTTGGTGACTTGTCAAATTTGCCAAGAAGAATTTGAAATGATTCATCATGGTCATTTAAAAACACATGGCTTGACAGTGGCAAATTATAGAGAAAAATTTCCTGATGCTCCTATTTTGAATTCACGAATTAGGAATATTAAAGCGAAGACAGCAAGGGGGAGATCTCAGTATCTATCCTATAAAGGAAAAAAAGCTGATGCTAGATTATATGAGTTTTTTACAGCTACGCTTTTAGGTGATGGTTCTTTGGAAAAAGCGAAAGGAAAAAAGAATGCTCGCTATGCAGAAGGTGGTTCAAATAAGCAGTATATGCAGTGGAAATATGATTTTTTGAAAGACTATTTTTCATGTACTTTTCAAGAGCGTCTTTCATCACCTCATAGTAAAACGGGCAAGTCTCATAACGCTTGGTGGTTAAGAACTAAAGTTCATCCAGTCTTAACGGAGTTACATTCACAATGGTATTTGCCAGACAAGCATATATGCAGAGAAATGATTGAGCAATATCTAACTGAATTTGCATTAAGTGTTTGGTTTTATGATGATGGCTGTGCAAGCAGTGGAACATTTTTATATCTGAACGATTTCCCAGAAAGTGATGCTGTTTTCATTTCTGAAATTATTCAATCACGGTTCAAATTGAAAAACTCTGTTCTCAAAAATAAGAACGATCAATGTTTGATTCGCATTAGTAATTATTCGAGAAAAACTTTATTTATGATTCTCGATCAATACCCTATAACAGGGATGGAATATAAGCGACAAAAGTTATTACAGATGGCAAGCTAAACAAGGCAATTCTGCATCTTCTTCCTCTAATACTGCCTCTAAAGACTCTGCTAGAGGTCGATTAGGGGCAGCTTTCGTTTCTCGCTGCATTGCTTTTTCATGCTTGGCGATAATTTCATCCTTACGGGCTAGCAGTTCCCGAAGTGTCTCTCCTTGAGTCCATGTATAGGTACGCCCATCACTATGGTTTTCCTCATAGGCGATCGCCTGTTCAAAGAGATCCGGATGTTCTTGGGCAAGCATGACCCACTCGTATTTACGTTGGAAGAAGCAGAAAAAACAGCCCGACCGACTCCGCCAACGGTAATGGTCCGGCATTCCGATCCCACTTTCCTCAAGGATGCGGATAATATCAGCCTTCACCAAGCCCCGTTCTTTAAAAGGATAGACGGGCGTAATGTTTGGCTTTGTAGAAATGTAGCCATCACGATTTTCATCAGCGCGAATGCCGATATAACTGACCGCAGGATCTTCACCGACAAACTGCTCAAAAGGCTTGATTTTCATCATGATGGTACACCAGCGCATTTGCGGTGACGGCAACATCCCACCATGAAGATTGAGCCAATGGTCAAAACCCCGATTCGCACTCAGGTAGTGAATTTTGATGCCTAACCGCGCCTTAATCCGGTCAAGGTAATCGTAAGTTTCCTGAAGTTCCTTATGGGTATCACAAAAGAAATACTCCATATCGGGGATTTCCTTGTGAAGCAGTACCGCTAAAGCTGATGAATCCTTGCCCCCAGATAAACCGAGAACGTGACGCACTTTCTGAGACATTTAAACCAACCGCAAACCGTTATCACATACGATAACATCATGAACACAAAACAGATCCTGATCTGTCCATGATTCTGCGGGTTTATCGGCAACAATCATCACCAAAGACTCTAACCATTGGCGATCGCCGACCTCACTATCGAGAACCGCCTTCATAAAGCGTTTCAGGGTCGGTTCAATGCATTGGTTCACGAGATAGCGGCAACGTACTTGAAGATCTTCTCTAAGTTTGGCTTCCTCACTGCGCACCCCAAAGGCTTTAAAAATGAGTTGGCGACTTTCCGTCAACAATGCATCATAGGCTCCGTAAATTTCCCGTAGCACCTGCACCAAACGTCCTTTTAATTCTTTGGCATTGTTCAATTGTTTCTCACTGCGTTTTGTGGTGATGGGTTCTAAGCCCAAAGCTTGTGGTAAGTCTCTAAATAACAATTCATCCGGCTCTACTGTTTGTTGCAAAATTTTCAGAACGGCGATTCCCTCATCACTAATCCGCTTCGTTTGTTTCGTATAACGGGGAAGCTTTTTGACAAATTGATAGAGGGGAGTCACTACCGTTAACAAAGTACTATTCCGCACATCACCAGAGGTCTTAGCATTAGGAGATTTCAGAACACTTTCTAGCTCCTTAAATACCTCAGACCGCAGTCCGGCGATCGCAAAGGATTTCACCGCAAACCGCTCAGGATAACGAATCAGTAACTCGAAATGCTCCACCCCCAAAACTGGGATAAACGTTCCATCTTGGTAAACCCCCACATCATCCATGTGACGCAATAAAACCGCTGCTAACAGCACCGGAACAACCCCTTGTTTCACCCCATAGGGAGGCTGTTCGAGGAGGACATAAAGCTGGTCAAGGGAACGGGCTTTTTCTGTGGACTGGTCACAAAATTCTTCAATCATCTGCCACACTGTCTCTAAGCCAGAATTTTCACGGGGAGCGACAAATTCCCAATGGTCATCATCAATTGGTTGATGAATACCACTATTTTCCAGAACAGAAGCATACATCGCCACTTCTGGCCTATAGCCCTCTAAACCCAAACGAGGGCGATCGCCTTTTTCGATCATGGCAGTGATTAATTCCCGCCGTGCCTTTACCCCTTGAGAAGTCAGTTCCCGACGATTAATCAACTCGTTATCAAGGATCATGCTCCGGTCATAAATGCGATCGCAGAGATCCGATAACTTCGATTGAAACGTTCTTACCCGCTGAATCTCGACGGGTTCAGTCATAATCCAGCAGCTATTTTGCCCCTGTGACCAACTCAATGCTTGGGCAATCGCCTCATCAAGTATCCGACCCGCTTCCGTGAGACGGTGCAACACTTCCCGTCGAGCTACCCCATCCGTTTGTAATTTCGGTTCCTTCTTATAAGGGAACCTCGATTAATTGCTTTTTTGACGATTTTTTGAGCCTGAAACAACGAGGATACGTTGCCGATCTGGCGAAATTTTGAATTTTTCGAGGTTCCCATAAATCGTTTTTAGGGCGCGATATTCCCGTCCCCGCTTCTGCAACACCTCAAAATCATGGATTTTAATGATGATTAACGGTTTACCTTCCGCTGTTGTTTCCGGAAGATTATCCAGTGGTTCCACATCCAACCAATAGAGAATCAACCCATCAAAGCTGGGGTCAGAGCAAGTTAACTTTTCCCATGCCGTTGTGCCGTCCCCATAACGCTGTTCAAAATACCTGAGAGTCCCCGTTTGGTTGTAATGCCGTTGCGCAACCAAAGGTTTAAGCGGCGAAACTTCCGTCAATAGTTGCGTTAAAGCAGTGCGTTGTTGCTCCACCAGTTCGGTGATCGCCGCCTCCACATTAAAATCAGATCCCTGCCAAATGCGCAGTTCATCCAATTGCTTACGGTGGGTAATTAAGCCTTTCTTTTTGAGTTTCTCAACTGCCTCTAACCAGACTTGTTTTTCCGTTGCATCTGGAATATCACATAATGCCCAAGCCACCAGATCCGATGTTGCCCGGAGTTTACCCGTTGCCGTTACCAGATTTAAGACACCGATAGTTTTGAGGAGTTTAATCGTATCCAATGAGCGATCCTTCGCATCCTCAATCAGTCCTTGAATTTCTACCCATCGCTGTAAATTTAACCGCGATGCCAACCCCGTAACCGTCTCTACAAAATAGTCATAGAGTTGGTGTAGCTTGAGAGTGGGTAAAGTTTGAGATTCAATGTTTGTTCCTTCCAGAAAATGCTTAAAAGAATTTGGCTCATCACTGGTTAAAAACGTAAACAAAGACCGATCATTCTGGGCATAGCGAGTGCAAAGCATCGGCAAAACCAGGGCAGTTAATGGATGTAAAGGATAAACATTTGCCAAGAGATCCGCCGTGATTTCCTGTTCCGAAACCGTTTCCCCAGAGCTTCGTACCATTCCCCCGCAAAACTATTGACACAAGCCTCGATTGGTTCAGCTTTTGTCCGGTCAATCACCTGACCAATTAAGCGAGTCATCTGGTTTGGGGATTCGGAGAAAGGAATATCTTCAAAACGACCTTGGATTTTATTCCATTCATTCTGTTCTGTCACCGAGAGGCGATCGCTATAGCCTCCAAAAGATTGATGGAGTAACCCAATAAAATAAACCTGATGCTCCCCTTTTAATTCAAGCTCGGCAATTTGTTGCAGTAAATATAAATCTTCTTGCCCTTGGTGACGTGCTGCATATTCTAGATTTTTGCCCAACTCATCAACAACTAATAAAATATGCGTCTTAGCTAATTGTGTTAGTTCTTTTAGAGCATCTAAAATGGTTTTGGTTTTAATTTTAACACCACTATATTCTGCTTCATAACGCTCATCTACCAAGCGCATAAAAAAGTCAGATTTACGTTGTTTTTTTGATAGGAAACGTTCTGCCCCATCCGTCAAAGCACGGGCTAAAGTCAATGTTAAGGATTCCTGTTGCCCTGTTGCCACTGCATTTAGTAAACCCTTTTCTGGAAGGTTCGCAATCGCCTCTAATTCAGGACTATTCTCAGGCAAAAAATAACGGGCAATATCCAATGCTACTTGATGAGCCTTGTTTTTTTGACCAGAACATAAACTCGTTAAGTAATGAACAAACGCAGATTTTCCTGTGCCATACACCCCGGTTAATGTCCATGCCCGATTTGTCTTAGTTTCAGAAAAAGCAGGCAAAATCCTAGCTAAAGTTGCCGCCGACCGTTCCGTTAAAACATAGCCCTCTACAGCGTCAGCCCGATGTAAATCACGCTCTAAATTGACAGAACGATGATAACGACGGTGAATTTCAAAATATTGAGTTAGAGTTACAGTCACGACAATTTCTCAAGGATAAAAACTAAATTATTGAGCAGTGTAATAATTTTCTAAAATGTTTTCAGCTAAAACTAAAGGTTCGTCTGTATTAAAGCTAAGCTGTAACTTGCCAGCAGCATCCTCTAATTTCAGCATGTCATATTTTTTGGCTAATATTTCAATGGCAGCACAGAGCGCACTCTCAGTTAATTTAAATACTTTACCTGGACTGCCTTGATCATATAACAAACTGCCGAGAGGAATCGTTCGTGCTGACTCATTCACTTGGTAAGCAAAATGTAACGCTGCATAGAGGATTATTTCAGGCACTAAAGAGGGTTTATAGCCAACGCGAAAAGTGTAGTGGCGATTATCTCCTGTGGGATAAATTAAGCCGAGTTCAACAAAGGGACAATCTAAAGAGTCTTCTGCGACAGATATTTTATGACTTGATTGTTTGGCATACATTCTGAGTAAACAACTCGCATCTTTTTTGAGGGAAGATAACGCTGTTTTACTAGATAGACGATCGCCGAAGTCTTCTAACTCCTCTAATAGTTCCCGATCCGTAAATTCCGCCCGGTTGAGAACATTAAACACAAAATACCAAGTCGTTGCTTCACAGGGAGCCTCAAGCAGCTTCCAGTGGAGCAGCCATAGGGATGCAGGATCTTCTAGATAGGTATCCCAACCGCGATCGCCAAGTAGTTTTTCACCAAATGTAGTCGGTTGATCATCCTCCAGAAGTTTGAAAGCACTGCACCAATAACGGATGGAGCGCACCATATTTTTCCCCACCCCCAACTGCACCGGAGCATCCTCATCAAGGAAAATATGGGAATTTTGTTTTGCCCGATCAAAACCTTTCTTAAGCCAACCAAAACGAGGATGAAAAGTTTCATGTCTTGCAAAGATTAGTTTCTGAGGCTGTTGGACAATGCCCAAGCTTATTTGTAGCGCCATAAGGTTTTTAGAATGAATGCGTTTATCATACCCTTCTGATGGAAATTCCCAGGGAAATGGTTACTTCCAGTTTGACTAGGACTCAGGCATTGATTATACTCCTACAATTTTCAAGAATCTTGATTCTTTAATCTTGATTCAAGATTCTTGAGTTGAGCCTGGAGTGTTTCAGGAGAATCAATATCCTGCCAGTCTAAAGGCATCGCCTTAAACAATTCCAATGCTGCCTGTACCCAAATTTCCTTAGGAATTTTGCTCCCGTGAAGTCGTTTACCTTGTTTGACTAGATCATCCAGCCAATCATTCACCTCAATCGGCAGGCGCAAATTAACCTTCTCTTTTTCCTCACTTTCCAAGAATCTTGATTCTTGATTCTTGATTCTTGACTTACTAGAAGCCTTGCGGGGAGTTGGTTTTACCTCTGGAGTATCCTCAGTTGTCTTAGTGAAAATGCTTTGGGAAGAGGTACTGGGGGAGAGGGGATTTTTACCGAGGGCAGAACCCTTTTTACCTAGTGCCATTGCTTAACCTCCTTGGTGAAATCTTGATAGGCGATCGCCCCTTTTCCTGTGGGGTCATAATCAAAAATTGATTGGGAGTGGCTGGGTGCTTCCCGCAGTTTAACCGTCTCTGGAATTAACGTTTTAAAGACTGCATCACCAAAATGCTCTGAAAGAGAAGCCAAAACTTCCTTGCTGAGGTTATTGCGAGCATCAAAACGAGTCGCTAAGACTCCAGTCACTTGAATAGGATGATCCAATGCAGAACGGATCAGTTCTAAGGCTCTCTCAATGGCACTAATCCCCAACAAACCCAGATAGCTCATATCCACCGGAATAATCACACCCTCACTCGCCATCAGTGCATTAATCGAGAAGACCCCAATATTCGGCGGACAATCAATCAGCACATAGTCATAATCATCCTCAATTTGGGTGATCGCCTTCCGTAATAACAGCTCACGACCCGGCAACCCAGAGATCGGAATCTCCTCTTCTGCCATGAGGATATTGGAGGGAACCACATCTAAATTTTCTTCAATGGCGATCGCCACATCAGGAATAGTCGCATTACGCCGGAGCACATCCTTAAGCTGCTGATCCAATTCCCAAATCTCAACACCGAGGGAAGCCGATGCATTCCCTTGAGGATCAATATCAATTAATAAAACCCGTTGCTTATGGAATCGAGCTAAGCCAACCGCCAAATTATAAGTTGTGGTTGATTTGCCGACTCCTCCCTTCATATTGAAAATAGACAATTTAATGGTCATAGCCATAAAAGCAAGATTATTCATTCAATAATATTGAATCAAGATTAAAGAATCAAGAATCTTGAAAATTATTCATGAGGGCGATTTCTAAGTTTCCATAAGTCATAAATTCAAGCGATCGCCTATTCTTCCGAAAATATATTCTCTAAATTCCGATAGCCACTAACCACCCGCACAATCTTGATACTGTCGTCACTCACTTGATAAAAAACGACATAGCCCATCACCAATAAACCCCGAAGATTAGGCCGAAGGTAATCATAGGATTTGCCGATGTAGGGAAACCGTGCCAAATACTGACATTTCTGACCAAAGGTTTTTACGAAGCGATCGCGAGTTATGTTTATTTCTGGTGTATGGAGGAGAGGAAAGAAAAAGCGTATCCTGCTGAATTAAGCAAAAACCAACAAGGATACACCCATGGATAAAGATAGTCTGATTTCGTTACCATCACCAGAAGCAACAGGAACTTTCCAAGACACATTAACGGAAATCCTACGTAAAGGTGCCTGTCAACTCATCGCCCAAGCAGTAGAAGAAGAGTTACAAAATTTTCTAGCTCAGTACAAAGACCAACGAGACAAACAGGGACGAAAAATGGTGGTACGCAATGGCTATTTGCCAGAACGCTCAGTCATCACAGGTATCGGAGAAGTCCAGGTAAAAGTACCAAAGGTACGAGACCGCAGCGGCAGCGGCATAAAATTCAATTCCTTGCTGCTGCCACCCTACCTAAAACGCAGCAAGAGCACAGAGGAGTTACTGCCATGGCTATATCTAAAGGGCATCTCAACAGGAGATTTCCAAGAAGCCCTAGGGTCATTACTGGGAGAGGAAGCAAGTGGATTGTCTCCAGCAACGATTAGTCGCCTGAAGCAGAAATGGGTCGGGGAGCATCAAGCCTGGCAACAGCGTTCCTTGCAACAAAAGCGCTATGTGTATGTGTGGGCAGATGGGATTTATTTCAACATCCGCGCCGAAGAAAGACAATGCATTCTGGTGCTCATCGGTGTGACGGAAAACGGCGAGAAAGAATTGCTAGCCCTAGCGGCAGGATATCGTGAATCGGCATTGAGCTGGAAACCCCTGCTGCTGAGCCTCAAACAGCGCGGCTTGGCCATCGCTCCAGAACTGGCCATTGGCGATGGTTCTCTGGGATTCTGGAATGCCTTGGCTCAGGTTTATCCCGAGACCCGCAAACAACGATGTTGGGTACACAAAACGGCAAATATCCTCGATAAATTACCCAAGAAACAACAAATGGAAGCGAAGGAGGGCATTTGGCAGATTTATCGCGCTGGGACTAAAGCCGATGCTCTACAAGCCTATGAGCGTTTTATCCAAACCTATGAAGCCAAATATCCAGAAGCGACAAAATGTCTGGAAAAAGACCGCGATAGTCTGTTTACCTTCTTTGATTTTCCAGCACCCCATTGGCAGCATATTCGCAGTACCAATCCCATTGAATCGACTTTTGCGACCGTGAGATTGAGAACCGATAAAACCAGAGGATGTGTTTCCAAGGCAACGATTCTGGCCTTGGTATTCAAACTAATGCAGAGTGCTCAGAAACGGTGGTTGCGCATTCGAGGCTTCAAATATCTTGCCGATGTCATTGAAGGAGTTCCATTTAAAGATGGATTGAAAGTTCAAAAAACACCCCCATCATCTCAACAACAGGATGCCGCTTAATTCTTTCTCATACACCAGATTTGACAATAGCCCAGCGATCGCCTGCCTCGATACTTTGGCCAAGGAAATAATCCGAAATCTCTTGAAGATCCTTGCTAGCAGATAGCGTAATACGCAGTTGTCTCATGCAGACTCAGCCCGAGCCAGATCAACTTTATTTTGGAGCTGTGCCATGACCATATCAAAACCAATGACCTGACCAACCTCAATATCCTGAAGCCCTTCATCAACTTTGAGGCGAGTCTCCTCCAGCCATGCCAAATAATCTGGATCAAGGTCTGAATTTTGCTCAGTGACCTGCTCTGCCAACAAAACTAATGCCGCATCAATGGTTTCCTCAAGGGAAGTATATTGACCTTGACGAGCTAAAGATTCCAGAATTCTACTTTGCTGTGTACTGAGGGTGATTTGCATAACATTTAGGCGTTCCAGCGGTGTTCTCTCAAGATAACCCATAGATTTCTGGAAGGACAGATGCTAAAGCCAGAAAGAATTCAATAATCTTGAATCAAGAGTCTTGAAAATTATTCATGGAGGCGATCGCCGCCCCAGTGTTTCTGCTGCACAAAAACCATCAGAATCAGCCATAGTCCTCTGGTTTAAGTTCAGGGGACAGGAAATATCGTGTCGTCCGCGCGATCGCCGATGACGGTTGTCTTTCGTTATTGAAAAGCCGCATACTGCCGCTTTACCTGTCCCCATTCAGGTTATTGCCTTGCGATCGCCCACTGCCCAACAAACCTTATCCTGCTGTCCCAGAGAGCCCTGTTCCCAAAGGTTACTTGCCGCCAACGAAACAGTTACTTGTCAAACCCCAAACAACCACTTGTCGGTGTAGGCGGAGCGACAGGCTAGAAATAAGGATGTCGCTGATCGCTCCGTAACTACGCTTCCTTAGCCGCGAAAAGGCATTTTAGCAACACCAGTCCGCCGGAGTCGGTTAGCCCGTGTCTTCTTACGTTGGCCTCCTACGTCGGCGATCATTGGCTGTCGGGCAGTTTTTATACGTTGGGGCCTAAGCAAGCTACGTCCCTAACCCGGCGTTTGTGGCGTGCTTTTTTTGTTTCTTGGGCGGCACGTCGCTAGTGGAGAGAGAAAGAGGTGGGTTGGAGGGGGTAGGGGTGTTCGGTGCAGCGTGTTTTTTTGTCCTTTTGTGTGTTGTCTAGGTGCGGGTTGTCTGTGGACTTCGGCGAGCTCAGTCGAGCCGTTCCTGTCTGGCTGCTTTTTTCGCCTGGGGGCTATTGGTTTGTGCCGTTGCCCCTGCCGCTCGTGGGCCTTGCGGCCCTGCGGGTTTAGATCAGAGTTAGCTGTCTTTGTTCTGCCCAGCTCGGCACTTGGCTACCGTCGAGAGGGTAGATTGTCACCTTTAGCCCTTTTTTGATTGCATAGGCGATCGTTCCCCAGGTTCCCGACCCGTGCCCGCTGAAGGGTTTTGTAGGGGTGCAGGTTTCCGGGCAGGGTTTGTTAGGGAAGGCGATCAGCTCAGTTGCATCGTTGATCATCCGCTGACTTCTGGCGGCGAACTGCCATCTTTTCCGGCCTTCCACATGGTAGATGGTGAGATCTGTTTTTTCTGCGTAGTGTTCTGCTACTAGGGCGTCTAGTCCTTTAGCGTCTCCTACTCCGACCGCTGGAGGGTTTGCGGGAGGAGGTTTAGCACTTGTTTGATTTCTTGCGGTGTGAGTTTTCTAGGGCCGCTGAATGCGAGCATAGCTTGTTCTCTCTCTTTACTAGCTACCTCTATATTTTACCTTGTTAACTAGGTATATTGACTGCTTTATATATTAGCTTTTCTTATGGGTTGTTCGGGTATTTTGGCTTGTTAACAAGGTAATTTGCGGCTATAATAGGAGCAGGCAAGGAGGAAAGTACCAGTTTCCAACCTCGCCCTAACAACCACAACTAAGGACATTTAGTTATGACCGCTTTAGATATTTTACGGCAGCTATCGGAGATGGCTGACCGGACGGCCTATAGCACTACAATTGGCCGCTACCAGTTCGAGACTCAAGATTTAGAAGTGCCCTATGGTGCTTGGGTTTGTTGGAACACCCGTTATCGTTTCAGCTTTACGGCTGTTGTTCCTGGCTTAGGCGAGATTTGCGCTGAGTCTGATATGGAATTTACCCAACCTTTAACCAACGCAGACATCGATCAGCAGTGGGAAAAATTAGCCTGGGATGCCGTTTATTTTGAGGCACACAGTTTGGAAATTAAATATCCCTGCTGTGACTTCTTCCCTCTTGGTTGCCTTACTAGGGAGAGATTCATGATGAGAACGTTTTATCCACCGCTTTATTACTACATTCTCAAGTCTCCCTACTCAGGCACTTGTTTTGTTTCTCGCTTATCGGCCTATTGGCTTGCGGAACAGGTGGCTGATGGGTGGCAGGTGATCGCTAGTTATCCCACCTTGCAGGAAGCGCAAGAGCACTTATTGAGCTTGCCCAAGGGACGCGGAATCATTAGCGCCTAACTCTACTGCCTAGCCCTCTTTTGGAGGGTTGGGAGAGTTTCCCCCACCTTGTTTAATCTTTTCAGGAATTTAAAAATTATGTTGACTCTAACCGATACCCCTCGGATTTATGTCGCTTGCCTTGCGGCCTACAATAACGGTTTTTTACATGGGACTTGGATTGATGCTGACCAAGATGCTGATGATATCCAAGAGGCAGTAGAAGAAATGCTCAAGACTTCCCCAGCCTGGAAGCTTGGCGACATTTGCGAGGAATGGGCGATCCACGACTATGAAGGATTTGGCGACATCCAGATCAGCGAATGGGAAGATTTCGAGACTGTGGCCGCTTTAGGAGAGGCGATCGCCAACCATGGCCCTGCCTTTGCTGCTTTTTATAGCGACAATCAGTATGGTGACGTTGCCTCAACGGTTGAAGCTTTCGAGGATGCTTACCAGGGTATTTACGAAGACAAAGAAGACTTTGTTTATTCCCAGCTTGAAGACCTTGGCACCCTCGATGCTTGGGAAAAGGCAGGCATGATGACCTGCTACATCGACTTTAAGGCGATCGCCCGTGACTGGTTCATTTGTGACTACTTCTCAGAACCGACATCCAAAGGTCAAGTTTACGTTTTCGCCTACCTATAACCATCACCCCCAAAACCTAGCCTCCTTGGGGAGGGTTGGGAGGGTCATATTCACTTCTCAGGAATCACAACGATGAAATATCAAGACTGGCTTAATTTATTGACAACCCTTGAAACCGCCAACAAGCATCTGTATCCCTTGACCCTAGATATTGAAGCAACTATCGACAGCGACATTGTAAAAGTGATTTTTACAGCCCCCAACGGAAAACGCCAGACAGATTACTTCCCAGCCTGTGAAGCTGTGGCGATCACCCAAGAAGTCGCCAACGGGAATCTATTCACAATCATTTGGGACTGGATGGAGTATGGCGCACTCCCACGGGAACAAACTCAAGCACACCTGAACGAACTCCATGCCGAAGATGAACCGAACCGCGCCTGTGATGAAGCCTATCTGATGGCTTATGAGTAACACCCATGCCCTCCTATTAATCCTTAGCCTGCCCTAGCAGGTGAGGAGGAGTTAGTCAGACCCACAAACGAACCATGAACAAACCCAACGCTAAAGCCATGGCCCAGGAGCTTATCAAACTCCGCAACTACATCGAGCAGCACTATTCCCGCACCTGGAATGTAGAACAAGCCCTTGGTAAACCTGGCACCACCCGACTCTACAAACTTTTGAACAAGCAGAAGAAATTCTATTGGAAGACTAAATACTATGACTACCACCACAACCCTCAAACCCAACGCCCCAGCAGCATTGGCGAATGGACATTGAAGCAAACCATTGAGACTTTATCCCGACCTATCCCTGATGCCTCCTAGGCATCAAAGACCGGAATATCACTTACTTACCCTGGCACAATGCCGTGAAGATTCTGGATAAATATTGCCCTGCCTGGACTTGGGAAATTGTGAAGATGGAAACCACAGGCGATCGCCTATTTTTGACCGGACGATTAACCCTCGCCGTTGCCGAGGGACGAGTCTACCGAGAAGCCACTGGCACGAAACTCTCAAATTAGTCAAGCGCAGCGGAGAAGTGGTCGAGCATCCCTATGGCGATCCATCCAGTAATGCCGAGAGTATGGCTTTCCGACGAGCCTGTGCCAAGTTTGGCTTAGGACTATATCTCTACCAATAACGATAAAATTCGCCCTGGGCACAACCTTTTGCTAAAGTGCCCAGTTTCCCATTGGTGTAAACGATATGGATACGAACACAGCTAAAGCCCTTGGTTATGAGTTCACCCACACCGCCCTCACTGAACTCAACCCAGACGATGACCCACAGCATTTAAGCGGTTCATCCTTGGCCACTAAGCAACCCCCCAAATTCGTAACGCCCCACCCCCAATCAAACAAGCATTCAAGGAAGGCATTCTCGAAGCAATGCTTGAAATCGCATTAGCAGAAGATAGGGATGTTTGCGATGTCTGATCCCATAGCAGCATTTAGCCCTTTTTGAGTAGGTTGCTCAGTCTGCTAAACAGTAGAATAAACTTGTTAACTAGAGGAAAGGCCATGTCAAAACTAAACACTCTCCCTAAAAAATTTCAGGAAGTAGCCCGTGCAAAATATGGCGACCTCAAAAAAAACGAAGAAATGCACCCTTCTGTTTTTGGCGTCAGATTGCCCGTGGACATTGCTGAAAAACTACTGAAAGAAGATGGCAGCAAAATACTCCTTACTCAGGAGCATCCTCATTGAAGTCATTCGCAATCAACCAGAGCTCTTTGCGGCGATCCAAGCGAAAGTCGCCAAGCTTGAAACGAAGTAATGAATTGCAATATTCGTCGCTAGTAGTTGCAAACTTACACTAGCTTTGAGTATAAATATTAAAAGGCCCTCGTCTCTGAATGTTTCGCAGCATCGAGACAAGGGCAATAAAAACTTATCTTGTTATATCGATACTAACATGAACAATATTGCTTGTGCATCCCCCACGTCTGAAAAATTTTATAAACTCACTGAAGCTGAGTATCTAGCAGCTCTCCAACTCAAGCCCGCGAACGCGATTTACTCTTTTATCTCCGCGTTCGTGATCCCTTTGGCGATGGCCTTGAAATCAACGTTGCTGAAATTGCCGAAGCATTAGGCCGACACCGCGCCACAATTAACAGCGCCCTCAAC
Organism: Picosynechococcus sp. PCC 11901; assembly: GCF_005577135.1. Taxonomy (NCBI): domain Bacteria; kingdom Bacillati; phylum Cyanobacteriota; class Cyanophyceae; order Chroococcales; family Geminocystaceae; genus Picosynechococcus; species Picosynechococcus sp. PCC 11901. The sequence continues at coordinate 16,179 of NZ_CP040358.1, read as the reverse complement.
GTCCTCAGAAACAAGGCTGGTTAGAACATGGCTTCAAAACCGTCAGGACGATCGCCCTCAAAACCAAAGAGGCGATCGCCGAAGCCGTTCAATCAGTGCAAGAGGCCATCACCCCAACCCCCAATCTAAAAACAGATCCCCCAGAAGACCAAAAATTTTACGCAAATTCCCACGCGACAAACGAAGTCTCAGGACAACAACTGTCGCGTACAGACGACAAATGAAGTCTCAGGACAACAAGCAAAGTCTCCACACAACAATCAATCGCTAAAACCCAATGATAGCAATACTTCTGAACTCCTAAGACTTATTCAGACTATATAGACCTTATTCAGACTCTTCCAGAAAAAGAGAGAGAGAAATTTCTCAAATTTTGTGAAAAGAAAGCATCTGCACTCCCCCGACCTGTTCAAATGATCGACAAGTGGATTGCTGCTAACTTCGATTGGCTGAAAAACCAGTTCTACAAGACACTGCTAAAAAGGTAGTAGAGCACAGGCTGAAGCACAGCAAAAACCAATCTAACCCAAGAACAAGACAGTATCGTTAGAGATCTATTGGCCCGGGCGAGATAGTAAAAGTGTACTATTCGGTGTCACACCATGGTTGGTATGTCTTTGGAAGATAACTCTGTGCAGGAACTCCATCGGGCGCTTTCTTGGTATCAAAGCCGTGAATCAGGGGCGATCGCCAAGGGTTTCCAGAGCATCAAGGAAATTCTCAAGCAAAAACAAGCCCAAGCCTAGAGGATTCAATAAGCCAAGCAAATCGGTCAAAACAAGACAAATCCGGTGCTGGAGGGGAGATGACTGGCAGAACTTCAATTTGATGTATGGTGACGAACAGGCGCGCAGCTTCGCTGTCCCGGAGGGAGCGCCGTTTACTCGGAATTCTTCCCCAAAGTCACCATTCACAAAGATATCCGCACCTACCACCCCAACAAAAAGAATTCGACCTCATCACCTGCGGCTTCCCTGCACCGGAACCTCCACGCAGGCAGCAAAACTGGACTCCATCACCCCGAATCACAATTATGGCGCGAAGGACTGCGTATCCTCTGCCAAGTCCGACCCAATATTTCATCTGGGAACAACCTGTGGCATTGCCACTAGAGGTTTACGAGCAATTCTTGGGGATGCCGAATGGCTGGCTATCAAACAACGGGTTTTACAATCGCCGCTAGTGAACTCGGCGCATCCACCGACGGGAAAGAACATTTGTTATTGCCTACCTTGACACGGGCAGCGGCACGAAGCGCAATGCTGGTCAGACGAAGTTAGAACAAAGGCTGAAGCAATTAAGCATTATTCCCCTGGCTATCAATTCAGCCCGAGGCGATGGCGATGTATATGGGTTTTCCGTGGAATCTCTTCAGCTCAATCACCGGACAACGCTTCACCCAACTGCCTACCTCGTTCCCAGCGGCCTCAAAGGACGTAACGATGTCCGCAGACTTGCCGGGAAAACTGTCACCCAGCCAAGCGGCGATCGCCTCTACTTCGTTGACTGGCACCACCAACAAAAGACGCGGTAGACCACGGGGCAGTAGTGGGAAAGCCTCTGGCTGTTTAGTCCCTTCACTGAAGCCCGCCGTGGCAAACCTATCCCATCATTCAAGGGAACGGGTATCCAAAGATATTGCCTCGATTATCCCATCACTACGCTGGTTTTATCAATGGAGAGAGTGGCAGGAGAATCAGCAACGATGGTTAACGAGGTCAAAACGCATCAAGTTTCACCAAGTCACAGCGGTACATCAATTGATCCAAGCAATCAAAATGTGGTTCGTATCTTGAACTTTATTGAGACAGGCAGACTTGAATAATCTGGTGTAAGACAAAAATTCCCGCCTCAATTGCCAAAGTCCGTCCGGTTCCGGATTTGGTGTAAGACAAAAAATAATCGTGCAGACAAATGAACAACAACGACATTCTTCAATCCCTAATCAACCACGACTCTAAAATCCCCTTTCCCTAAGTGCTTTTGAGATATTCGTGCTTGTTGCCTATCTCCAGACAGCACAACACTGGATTCGTGGTGAAAGTGGCCTCATGGTGCGGAGTCTTGTGGAGAAGCTGATCAATGCTGTTTCCCAATCAATTCAGAAGCCAGGGCAATGCTTGAGCAGGGAAATCAGCCTGGTTATGACATCACCAAGGAATATTTTGAGTAAGGGCTTTTTCCAATGTCCTCAGCCGTCCTATGAAATCATTCTAGTTGACCATGGTAATGGAACCGCGTCTTCCCTGATGCTTGGCGCAGTGGCAGGCACTACAAAGGGCGATCAGGTTTTCGGGGCGATTGTCTTCGGGTTTGTAATTCTGGTGGTGGACAGCGAGGCGATGTTTAGCGATTCACTACGGCTCAGTCCTTTAGTTTTTTGCCCGGTTCAATACACTTCAAGCCGCATTCCTGGCATCGCATCGGGCCGCTTGTTTTACTTTGAGGGCAATGTCAGGCCAGTTCTCAGGATACCGATTTTTCATCTCTCGTTCCTTCAGACTTGATGATTACATCGTACTTTATGCTTACTTTTGTACGGAAAAATTGCTGGGTGCTGATGAGGCATATTACCGGGGCTTTACTACCGCTTTTTTCTCAGTGCTAAATATCTCCATCTTTTTCAAATGCAATGAGGCAATCGCCGCAATTCTCAACTCACTCTCTTTCGCCATTGGTCACGCGGAAAGTGAATATTCCGCTGATGATTATTTTTCCGGTCGCTATTAAGCTTCCGGTCTGACTAGGAGGGGATCAACGCTTTAGTTTCCGGTTATGCTTAAATATGGCCGGAATCAGCACCGGAATGTTTACCGGAATTCTGACCGGAAAGTCCACCGGAAAATGCGGCCATATTATGGATCTATAGAAAATAAAAAAATTTTCATGTACGACGGAATCAAGCCCAGCGGAAACTCGCATCGGAAAGTCCCAATATTATGCCTACCTCAAGGCACGGAATCAACGGAAGTCGTGATGGCCGGACAACCATTACCCAGGCGGAACTGGACATTCTCTTAGCCTACAAGGAATCTCTGAGTGCCCATCGGAATCTACGCCGGAAACTACTAAGGATTTACCGGAATCCCAACCGGAATCTATAGCCCCAATGCCACCGAAAAAGAAGATTCTCCTTCTGTAAATCGCTGGCATCTCAACCGGAAAGTTGATTTAATTCTCCACCTCCTCCAAATTCCGGTGCTATTCCAGACCAGCAGTATGATGACATTCTAGTCACTTCTGATGAGGCTGTTACTGATAGTCGGTTGAAGAAATCAGCTATTCCAGATATTCCGGTCGCCCAGGGTGGGAACTTTCAACAGATTCCGGCGATGAGTTTCCGGTGCTCTATGAGGAGGAGATAATCTCTGAATATTTCAACCACCTCCATGGATAACCTCGACCTTTCGATGAGTCCGATCTTGATGCTCTCATTCGCATTGCCCAGGCCAAGAAAGCGAAGCAGATTCTCCAGCCGGAATTGGTGATGGCCCACCTTGTCGAGCAGATGACGGAGGATGATCTACCGGAAGATTTACGCCGCAAGATTGAGCAACCCGGAGGGCGATCCGTGACCCTTTAGCCAATCCCGCGCGAATCGCCAGCCAGATCCTTACCAAATATCGCAGCGGGTCAATCCAGAAAACCTAAGCCAATCATCTCCATCATCCAGGAGGGCCACCATTGTCTTGTCTGGGGAAGCGGGTTTATTCGAGGGTCTACCGGAGGCGATCGCCGCTGCGGTAGACATTGAACCATGGGCGATTGTTGCTTACCAGGGCAGCACCAAGACCTTCTCATGGAGCTGGCCAAACAATTTCGGGTGGACACCGTTGAACCCAAGTACAACAAAGAGGGAGAGGTAATAGGCGATCGCCAGTTGACGGCGGATGAAATCAAAGAAAAGTTAGCCCAGGAAATTGAGAAGGGCAGCCTGCTGATTATCCCGGAGGCGAAGCGCCTACATGCTTCTATCCGTTACTGGCTGGAAACCCTCATGCGCATGGGTAAGGTGATTGTCGTGGCGATCGCCCGCAGTGATTAAGCGGGACATTTACCTGCAAATGCTGGAGGTGGAATTAGAGCGGCCCTCCATTGAGGCGATTCGAGGCGTCATTCTGGAAGAAGCTGAAAAAAATGACTTATCTCTCAGTGACCACCAAATCGCCAAACTATTAACCGTTGCTGGCCGGAATCCCTTGTTAGCCCGTAAAGCAGTTAGGAATGAGAAGCTGGGCCTAAATCCAGAACCGGAGCATAGTCTCTATCTCGACATTAGTCCGATCATCATCTCTGCTCTGATGGCCTTTTCTATTGTTCGATTCATTGGTTTGGGCACTGGCGATCGCGGTCTCTATGTCATCGGTGGGATCGCCCTGGTGCTGGGGGTGATGCTCCGGCAGATCGGCAAAATTCGAGGCGCGAGGCGGAAGTATGGTCAATAAACTTCTCCCCTAGAGGGGAGCTAGAGGGTGTTCTCCCCTCTGGGAGATGCCGATAGGCAGAGGGGGTATTTTTTGTCTTACACCACACGGGAGGAATGAATCATGATGAGTGTGACCCATGCCATTATTGGCGTTTGTGGCACCACCCTACTCTTGCAAACCGCTGACCCAGTAGTGCTAGGCTTGGCAATTATTGGCTCACAAATTCCTGACCTCGACAGCTCCCATAGCCTGGTGGGTCAGGTCTTTTTTCCTGTTTCCCACTGGCTTGAAGACCGTTACCCCCACCGGACGATTACCCACTGTCTTCTATTCAATGCCGTCCTCAGTGCGATCGCCGGAGCACTTTGGTATTTCCTTAAAGTCCCGACCCCTGGGCGATCGCCTTACCCCTGGGTCACTTTCTCGCCATCTTCTCAGATACCTTCACCAAGCAGGGCGTACAGTTGTTTTATCCCTTGCAGGCGTGGTGTGTCTGCGGCATGAATCCCAAGCGGCGCATGAAGACCGGGGGCAAGGCTGAATATTGGGTCTTGGGAATTGCTGTACTAATTTTGTTCTTAAATCTAAACCTTCTAAATAACGGTGGATTTAGGGATGTGGCTAGTCGCACCCTGAACCTAAAAGACCACAGCATCAAAGCCTACAATGCCAACCGCCCAGTATGCCACTTGGCTCCATATATAAGGAGTCTGGCAGGCGATCGCCGCCCCGTCAACCAAGAATTTTTCATCGTCGCTGAGGATAATGGCTATCTCGTCACCGACGGCCAAGGCATTTATAAAGTCGCTGAGAACGGCGACATTCTCCCCACCCTTGTGCGCCTAGATATTAGGGACGAACAAACCACCGAAACCTTTAGCCGCAACTTCAACGACGAGCCCTTAGCCGATGCCCTGGGGGAAATCCAAAGGCAGCACCCCAACAGCCTAATCCTCGTTTCCGGGAATATCACCATCGACTTTCCCGATGAGCTGCCCAGTACCATTCCCGAAACCATGCGGGTTTACGGTTCCCAACTTGCCCTCACCTACGCCGACATCAAAGCCGTTGTCCCTACCCTGGCCGACCAGTGGATCGTCGGTCAGCTCGACTTCAAAGTATTTACCCCAGCGCCTACTTTTTCCCAATGATGCTGCTCAGGTATTTTTTGTCTTACGAAAGACCGAAGTGGGGGTCATGCCGAGATATATGTGAAAAAGTGCGAGTAGCTAATCCGTAGAATTATGAGATGAAACTCTAAACCTCACTGAGTGACCTATGTTGCTTTTTATAAAAGGGTTTCAGGCATTTGTTTTCGATAAATATCTTAAAAAGATTAAGGCAACTTTGTATGATTATATGAGCAAAAAATCAAAATTTTACTATGCAGCTCAAATGCTTGTTTAGCAAGGCTTACAGAATCTACTTACACTTTTCTGCACGTATCTCGGCATAACCCCAAGAAGAATAAGGTGAAGAAGCGAAATAAAATTTTAAAAACCATAAATACTGACCTTTATCATTCACCTACAAAACAAACGGGTTCCCTACCACCTGTACGAACATAAGCGGAATTATCTCCGCAAATTCTTTGTTGACCATTGTAATAAAACGTATCGTATGGACAATTACATTGGCCAGAATATGGAGAACGTATAGGAGTCATAGTATATCCGAGATGTCCAGAATATCCAAAGTCATTCAGACCATAAAGGTCAGCAAAAAATTGAGACTGCACTTGATTCATTTGATTTAGTGATTTCATTGCCGTTTGCATATCCAGCGATTGCTGTAATCGTTGTTGTTGCTGTAATTGTTGCTCTTGTTGCAATCTAATACGTGCAATAATCTCTGCGGCAGCATACGCTTCAGCTTCCTTTCGCTGTTGTTCTAGTTGCTGTTGCTGCCTGATATAAGCTTGTTGCTGCTCTCTCTTTTGAGTTAGCCTTCGCTGTTCTTTCTGTTCTTGTAATTGTTGCTGATAATCAGCTTGTTTTTGTGCCTCAATGAATATGCTAGCAGTTAAAGGAACAATCAATAAAGGGATCAAACTAACGCGACAATTACCCATCCAGCAGCACCAAGACCAGACTTTTGTGTTACCTTCTTTTGATCTTTAACATTTTGACAGTCTCGACAAAATTGGGTGCCACTAACTAGTGTAATAACATTTTCAGAATTGCATCGTTCACATCTCATAATCTATAGGGAACCTCGAAATTTTCAAAAAATGGATAGGCTTTGAGAAAAACTATCAGTCACAGCATAAAAGCAAAAATATTTGCTCATATGATTTGTCAATTCACCCTATTTGCCTCCATTTTTTTTGATTTTAGGCACAAGATTGCTGCAAGTAGACGTACCGTCGGAAGTTGTAGGCTAAGTTCTTCAGGGCAATTTGTGTCTCAATACGAGCATGACCAATCACCCTTTCCATCTTGCCCCCCATAGAGGTCACAAAAGTACCAAAGATATGCTCCACTCTCGAACGGACATGAGAGCGTTCTTTATTTCTGGCTTTTTGTGTCTCACTTAGGGGATGATTACGGTTCCCCTTCTCATGAATATGACTGTCCATACCCATCAGTGCTAATACTCTTTCCCGTACTTGGATTTGGTAAGCACTGTCTGCCCAGATGCCATCCCCTCTATTACTGCCATCCAAGACTGCCGCAAACATTTGACTGTCATGCACTGAAGCTGCTGTCACTGCATATTTTCTGATGAGTTTATATTTCACATCGACATTGATGTGGTTCTTGTAGCCAAAGTGATTCTCCTGATTTTTCTTTGTCCAGCGAGCATCACAATCCTTCTGTCGCTTTTTCCTGGGCTTATCTTTCCAGTCGGGAATTTTGCCTGATTTCACTACTTCATTCTCTTCCCGACGATTGCGCTGTCTCGGTACTGGGATGAGTGTTGCATCAATTATTTGTCCTTCTTCTGCTTGATATCCTTGTTTTTGCAAATAGCCTTCAAATTTCTCAAACAGTGCTGCCGCTAGCTTTTGCTCTACTAGCTTTTGTCTAAATAGCCAGACTGTTGTCGCATCTGGTACTTTATCTTCGATGCCCAAACCGACAAACTTCATGAATGATAGCCTGTCATTGACTTGATATTCTAGAGCTTCATCACTAATACCGTAGAGCCTTTGCAGTATCAGCAATTTGAACATTCGTACGGGATCTATTGCTTTCCTGCCCGCCTTACTTTTTCTCTTTTTGGTTGAACCTGATTGAGAATCTCTCTAAATTCTTCCCAAGGAATCCATTCATTGAGCTTGACGAGGATATCTTGTTTCTCCTCCAAATACTGATGTCGTTTTTCCCAATCCCAGAATCCTAATTGACTCATCTTGAGACACTGCTTTGGCGATACTTTGGTATCTATGATCTCATATTCTTGCTTCGCTTCAAGCTATTTTTCGAGATCCCCTATAGTCCATAGTAAAAAAATCTATAGATGAAATTTACCTTTCACTATTAATAGTATGGTCATTACCTAATGGAATGAGTTACTGATCACTAGACCATCATCTATTACATTAATATCAACCGCCAGGAATTACTACTACATTGACATTGATTGAAGTAGATACTTCATACGGGGAAACCAGAATCTAATTGTGGTAATGTTCTACTACATAGGGTGAGTTGCTAACTTTTAGGAGGCATTATGTTGATTTTTATTGACAATTCTGATCTACAAAGTAACAGATTATAACTATTCTACAGTAAATAGTATATTTAAACTAATTATTTAGCCCGTTCATAACAAAAATTTTGAATTTTGTACAAAAACTCAAACCCAGTGAACCCGTCCGCTATCTGTTTTCGGTGGCAGTGATTTTTATGAGTTTCGGGGTCTTTCTGTTGCCCCTGGGGGGATTGCCCAACAACAGAATGACGAGCTGGAGGTCACTGAAGAAATCGTCAATAGCCCCAGTCGCTATACATTCAAGGTCAAGCTCACTGAACTCGATGACCTCAAAGTAAAGGAAGGAGATACCGTGGGAATTAACCAGGTCATTGCCGATCGCCCAAGGATCGAGATCGCCTTCTGGTAGAAAAACAGCGATTAGAATTGGCGATCGCCCGCCTCGAAACCCTTAAAGTCACACCACCTTTGGCCCCCCGTGCTGTTCCCATTACCCGGAACTACCTCCGGTGAGTTACGAAACTCACAAAGCCGACATCGCCCAGGCCACCACCAAATTAGAATTAGCCAAATTAGCAGTTGCCGACCAGAAATCCCTCATTGAAGAAATTGCCCAGCTCAATGAGCCTTTGCTTGTCACCCACGAGAAAGCCAAACTCGAAACCCTTAAGATTGACCAACAAACCGCTGAATTAGAACTCAACAAGGCGATCGCCGCCCTCAAGGATGCCCAGGCCCAGCGGCAACACCAGGAATATCTCTCCTCCCTGGCGATCGCCGAACGCATCGAACGAGCCAATGCCAACGCCCTCGCCTACCAGCAACAACTTCAGGAGTTCGAGAACCAACAGCGCAGCCGTGCCTACCAACTCAGTGACCTCAATACCAAGCTTGCCGATGTGGAAAGTCGCCTTGCTCAAGTTTCTACCGTCCGTAGCCCTTATGCTGGCACTGTCCGCCGCATCAGATGGCTGGAGCAGAGCGAGGCACAATCAACGCCGAAATTACCCTACGACTTGGCGACCCTGACCCAGTGCCAGATCGAGAATGACCCCGACCTACAACTGATTGCCCAAGCTAAAAATGTAGAAGTGTCTCGTCTTGAAAATCTTGAAGCTTCTGTTGACTACCAACGAGATCGCCGCTGGACGACTTGGTTAACTCCTAACCCCATTGGCATCCTGCAAAATCTCTTTGGGGGTGGCGATCGCCAACGGGCTGAGTTACAAATCCGCACCACGGAAGCCCAAGCTGATGCCAGCCGCCTCAATCTAATCGAAGCTGACATTAGAACTGAGATGAGGAAAAAGGCGATCGCCGCTGAAATCCAAGCCGACCTTGATCAACTGGCCGACCTAGAAGCAGAATTAATGGCCGAGCAAAAACGCCTTCAACTTTTTGAAATTTACTTCCAACGGGGTCAGGGCAGCCCTGCCGAATATCTCAACTTTCAAAATCGTTTGGCCCAGCTAACCGCAGAAAAAGAGAAATTAGCCGCGACGATTAACGACATCTGCGAAGATAACCAGTAGAACAAAAACACTGACAGACTTCCTTGGGTATCCAACAGCCCAAGGATTTTTCATTTTTCCCCTAGTCCTTAAAATATCGTGCGCAAAGCGCGGTTTATAAACGCATCGCTCTACGCCGCGAAGGGCACGTGCCCCAAGGGGGCTTTATGCTGGCGAACTTGAATATTCCCAAAAGGTTCACTGCCTCGCCACAGGTTATTGAGGCCACACAGGTTTTCTATTTTCCCCGCCAAATACCCGCTACAAAGCCTATACCGAGCTGCGGCGCTGATATTGATTGAGGTCTGGCCTAATGCGACTTCCAGAGGCATCGTTACTGGTGATTTGACAAGGTTATTTTCCGCGCGGCCAGGGTGCATTTTTCTCGCGCACTCCGGGCTTTCCGCTGGTCGTTACTGAATTGCCACAGGTTACTCAGCGGGGCAGAAAACCCTCTTGCGGTGTGGCCGCGTTGTTGTTTTTGGGGTTTTGCCCGTGTTTTTGTTCTGTTGGTTTCTCGTTTCTGTCTTGTTTCTCGTTGTCTTTGGTCGTTCCGGTTCGGCTGGCTCGGCTTCTGGTGTTTCTCGTTCGGTGCCCGTGGTTGTTTCCGGCCCTGCTTGTTCCCTGGCGGTGCGGGCGGCTGTCGTCCCCTCGTCCTGTTGCTTGCTGCTTTCTCGGTCTGGTCGTCCGCTCTCTGGTGGGGCGTTGTCGGCCCGGGTCGGTCGGCTGCGTCGCTCCGGTGTTCTTGTCTAGTTGACTTCGGCGAGCTCAGTCGAGCCGTCGTTCTGGGGCTTGTCCCCCTTTGTTGTTCTTTTCGTCTGAGGTTTTGTCGTGATTCGTCGTTCTTTTTCTGTCGGTCGTTCTGGCTCTCGTGTTCTTGTCCCCTTCCGTCGGGTTTCTGGTTTGGCGTTGTCCTGCGGTTGTGTCGGTTGGTCGGTGCGCGGCTCGTTCCGGGCTTTCTCTGGCTCGGTCTGGGCTGAGTTCGCTTCCCCTGGTGCTGCGGCTCGGTTCGGGTTCCGGGCTTCCCGCTTGGTCGGGGTTCCGGTCTGGGTGCGCCCTGGGGTCTGTTCTTCTGCTGGCCCGGTCTGGGTTGTTTCGGTGCCTGTTTCTCGCTAGTTGTTCTGCTGGGGCTTTGCCCCCTTTTTTTTGGTAGTCTCCCTAGATAATGGAGAGAGTCAATATTGCAGCATCCATGAGAGACATCAAGTGGGCGATCGCCTTAGCCAAATCAATCATCAAGCATCCCATCCGAGCTATCCCTTTATTGATTGGCATCGGCCTAGTCTTTTTTGGCGCACAAAATTACGAACCCCCACGGAACCCAATGGGGCGCAAAACTCTGCTCCAACTCAATCCCAAACGACAGACTCCCAGGGTGCAGCTCCCCCCCAAGCGGCGATTGCCAGCAATAACCCTTGCCCTATCCATCTCCCCAATGGTTTACCCACCGGAACGCCAGCCACTAATGACCTAGTGGTGAGGGATATCTACTGCCTCAGTTCCAATGATGATACTAAGTTTGCCGATTGGGTTGCCTTCCGTTTAGACCGAGCCACCATCACAGGCAGTTCTGACCAAGACCGGGAATGGGAAGCTGATCCGGCGATCGCCAGGGAAGAAACCTCGAACCCGAAGACTTTCGCGGAGCCTACAAATGGGGAAACTATGACCGAGGCCACCTTGCCCCTTAGCAAGTTTCCGAGGGAAGAACTGGCAGCAAGTGAACTATCTCAGCAACATTACTCCTCAGAAAGCCAGTCTAAACCGTGGCGCTTGGAAAGAATTAGAAGACTATGAGCGGGATTTAGTACGGGACTATGGCGAAGTCTATGTGATTGTTGGCACTGCCTATGACAACCAACCTCTCAGCTTGATCAATGCCGACGAACCCACCGATATCCCCGATTACTTTTGGCGCATTATTCAATACAACGGCCAGACCGAAGCCTATCTCTTTCCCCAGAACACCCCCAGCGGCACTGACTTTCGCCAGGGTAAAACCACTGTCCATGAAGTAGAGCAGTGGAGTGGCCTGAATTTTGGTTTACAAAAATGATGGTGATAGGCGATCTCAAAGAGAGCCGCTTTGCGGTGCGCCTACTCGTTACTCTTAATGGAAAAAAAGCATTGTTTAAGTGAATAATCGCATGTAGAATTTTAGGCGGTGAAGCGTGCTTTAAGCCGGATTATCGTAAGCTTACTGAAATAGCTGAAACTATTGCTATATCTAAGTTTCACTGAAAGCAGCTACAAGTTATCGTAAGCTTAGGCTATTTTTTGTCTACTTTTAAATTCATTCTATCGCCGGGGATCATTGCCCCATACGCTTTTCAGAGGATCTGGTATCGTGAACTACTGGTAAATTAAGCCTACCGTCTATGATGAGTATGCTGTAATCCAATTTTGCGCGCCATGATTCGCGGGACTTTTCACTTCGCCACGGTTCAATCCCTGTTGCAGCAGCTATCCTTCGGGAAAAAATTACCTACAGCCCTCTATCTCCACATTTCTGCCCTCAAGCATTTACCTCCTGAATTACAAGACTACGAGGCGATCGCCCGTAAATTACCCCAAGGGCAAGTTTTCCTTTGCCTTGATCAAGTTCAATACCAGCGAACCGAAAGTTTCCTATTTGGACTATCCCGATTTTGACGAAGACCCTCATCCAGCTTTACGCCAAAGCATTCAAGTCAACCTAGAACTGGAGAATTATCAACTCCGAAACTATGGCGACAATCCCCAATTTTGCACAGAAAGGAAACCTTTGTTTATCCCACTTATCCCCACTATGCAACTTTTGCTCAATTGACCCAAGCCGAAGAAAACTCGGTTTACTGGCTGACTCCCGTAATATTGGTTATCAGCACCAGTGGGAGAAAAAGCTTCAACACTTTCGGGTACGCATCGAAGACCATCGACTGATTGAGATTAAGGATCCCGAACGCCAATTCCCCAAAATTGACCGTCACAAAGCGGCGATTATCCGGCGGCAGATGTCCCGCCCGGTGCGATCACTCCTTGAAGCGAACCTCCTTACCGAGGTATGACTTTCTTTGACTATGGCTGTGGCCATGGAGAAGACCTAAAGTTTGTTGCAGAGAAAGGCTTTTCGGCTCAGGGCTGGGATCCCTTTTACAAGCCTGATAACGAGAAAAGTCCAGCAGATGTCGTCAATCTCGGCTATGTGATCAATGTGATTGAAAATCCCGCAGAACGCCGGGAGGCATTGGTGAAAGCCTGGTTATTAACCCAAAGAATCCTAGTGGTTTCCGCCCAGGTACTAATTGCCGATGGCGGCTATGGTCAGGTGGCCTATGGTGATGGTGTAATCACCAGTCGCAATACATTTCAGAAATATTATGACAAGAAGAATTAAAGCTCTACATTGACCAAGTGTTGGGGGTTGATGCCATCCCGGTGGCCCTGGGCATTTACTTTATCTTCCGGGATGAAGCCCAGGCAGAAACCTTTCGGGCTTCGCGCTTTCGATCACGGGCAACAACTCCTCGGATTCGTCTTTCCGTTAAACGGTTTGAGGATTATCAATCACTCCTACAGCCCCTGATGACCTTCATCACCGAACGGGGGCGCTTACCCAAAAAGGAGAACTGCCAGAAGAAACAGCTATCTGTGCAGAGTTTAGAACCCTAATCCGTGCCTTTAAGGTGATTGAACAGGCGACGGATGCAGAAGAATGGCAGCGAATTGCCGAACAGCGCAAGTCTGATATTCAGATTTATCTAGCTCTCTCGAAATTTGCCAAGCGGCCCAAGTTTAGTCATTTAGACCCTACTCTACAGACCGATATCAAGGTTTTGTTTGGGACGTATAAGCAAGCCTGTCTACTTTCAGACATGATGCTGTTTAGTTTGGGAGATTTGCAAAACCTAGCGGATATTGCCCAGGAAAGTAAAATCGGTATTTGCTCGAATAAGGCATTGGTGGTGCATATCAGTGCCTCGAACAGCTTGACCCGTTACTGAGGCTTTATGAGGATGTGCGAGTCGAACGGTGGGACGTTAGAAAATGTGAGTTTGGTGCGATTTTATCTCCATGAGCCAAAAATTGCTTATATTTCCTGTGCTGATTTTGATGATGATCCTCATCCGCGTTGGCAGATGGCGATGCAGATTGGGGTTACAGGATCTGAAAGTACGCTATAAGGAATATGACCCTGATTTTGCCCCGGTGGTGCAACGTAAAGATCGCTTAGTGGGTCAAGATTATCCGCGCTATGAAAAGTTTGCGAAGCTCTCACAACAGGAGGAGGATTGGGGCTTACTGGAGAATTGGTCAGAGATTCAGCTTTGGTCAGGTTGGCAGAAGGTATTACGGGAAACGGGTGTTGAGTTTAAGGGTTCTCGGTTGCAATGGCGGCAGGATGCTGACGCTTATCAACAGAAGATTGTCAGGTCTCGGATTCGCTCTCGACAACGGCAACGACAGAAAGAAAAGGATAATTGATTAGGCCATCGCCAACATTGTTTGTGGTTTTAATCACCTCAATTAAAATCTCAGCAGCTTTGTCAATTTCTTGCTTGGTTGTAAATTTACCAAGTCCAAGACGTAAGGCTCCATCAATAAAGTCATTTGATAGATTCATTGCTCTCAAAACATGGGATGGGGTGACTGTGCCACTGGAACAGGCTGATCCGGTTGATATAGCTAACTGCTGACGGATACGGGCAATGATGGTGCTATTGGGAATCCCTGGAAGAGAGAGATGCAAGTTTCCGGCAAGACGTTGGTGCTGGTTACCATTAACAACAATTTCAGGAATAGCTTGGATGAGTTGGGTTTGGAGATAATCTCGTTTGGCGGCGATCGCCTTTTCGTCTGCTTCCATTTCTAACTGTCGTAAATGGCAAGCTTCTCCAAGTCGACAATCCCAGGGAGATTCAATGTGCCGGGGCGTAATCCTTGCTGCTGTCCTCCACCAAACAGAATGAGTTCAAGGGGGTGATCGGTTTTGCGGATGAGTGCACCGATGCCTTGAGGGGCGTAGAGTTTATGACCAGACATGGCTAACAAAGTAATGCCCCAATCAGCAAAGTTCATGGGAATTTTGCCTATGGCTTGGGATGCATCACAGAAAAAAGGTACAGAATATCGTTTGGCGATCGCCCCGATGAGTTCGATGGGGTAAATGGTTCCAACTTCGTTATTGGCTGCCATGATACAGAGCAGGTCTAAACCTTGACGACAAACCCTTTCAATGTCATTGAGATTGAGGTTTGCTTGGGCATCAACGGGCAGACTGATCAGTTCAATGCGTCCCTGTTTTTCTAGGGCATGACAGGTGTCGAGAACAGCTTTATGTTCAACGGCAGAAATGGCAATGCAGGGAATTTTGTCTTTTTTTCGTGGTGTAAGACCGTGCCTTGGATGGCGAGATTAATGCTCTCCGTTGCGCCGAGGTGAAGATGATTTCCTTGGGTCGGCAATTAACCAGATCCGCAATCTCTTGTTTGGCTTGGGCTACGGCTTCTCGACTGCGATCGCCTACGACATGATCCACACTGCTGGCATTGCCAAATTGGGTCATCATCGCTGCCATGACTGTTTCGGCAACTCTAGGATCAACCGGGGTTTGGCGTGATAGTCGAGGTAAATCACGGAACATAAACCCAATTACTAGAAAATCCTTGCTTTTCTGCCAATGTTATCAAAGGCTTAATTGTCGAGTCATAAGCATTAAAAAGCTTTTCCTGATCTAATACATCATCATTAGACATATTCAAATCGGCAATATATGGATCAATAGCTTTATTCCATACTTGCTTTGATAAATACTCGTGGTTAGTGATTAATGCTAAATGCTGTAGGCGGACAAACTCAGGAAAATATTTATCTGATGGCAAGTTGTTAGACTTTGAAGAATTAACTGATTGAGTGACAGGAACTAAATTCCAAAGTTGATCATGGGCAACAAAAGACCAAGGTAAATAGTGATCTAAAGATATTTGATTTGGATCAAGAACTTGACCAGAATAAATACATTTTATTGATTGATGCTCGAAAACAGACTTCCAAAATCTTGTTTGCTTAGAGAGCGACCCACGCTGTTGGGGCATGAAAAGCTTATTCATAATATTCGGCGTTGTGGGGTTCCTCGATTGCATATACTGCAACCATTCCCAAGAGGCCCAACCCTTCACCACTGCAAAATTCTCCTCGATGTATTCCGCCCATTCTTGAGAGAACATCAAGCCCTTACAATCTTTCACTAAGTCGGCATCAAAGCTATATAAAGGATTCTGATTTTCTGGATTATTTGCCAGATCTAAAACGGCTTGGTTGACTTCAGTATCTTTTAAACCTTTAGTTTCTGCGGTAAAAAATGGACGAATCAGGCGAAATGGAACATATTTCAACAAATAGCCAATCAAATCATCATAGGTCTGATTTTGGATGGTTTTTCTGAGTAGCTTTTTATCTGGATCATTAAATTTTAAAATAGGTTCGCTAATCACCAAATCCAGAGAATCAAGCTTTTCAGTGATTTTATCTTGGGTTCCAAAGGATAATTTAAAATAAGTATGGGGAAACCAAGCATTAGCTAAGATTTCAACGACTAATTCAAC
>NZ_CP040357.1:0-58428 GCF_005577135.1 Picosynechococcus sp. PCC 11901 | reverse complement strand
TCATCCACACAATCAGACTTCGTTTATTTACAAGTAAAAACAGTGGTAAGGGCCAACTCAATCAAGTAGTTATCTTCTCTCTTTAAAAAAAATTAGGTCACACGAAAGAAGAATCAGGTAATCATCATGCCAGCTTAACACGGCGCAACAGCACAGCATTAACCGCCACAATTACAGTAGAAAGACTCATCAGTAAGGCTCCCACTGCAGGGGAGAGCACAATTCCCCATTTCGATAATATCCCGGCTGCTAAGGGGATTGCGACAATATTGTACCCTGTGGCCCAAAATAAATTTTGCAGCATCTTGCTGTAGGTCTTTTTGGCTAGCACTAGAGCTTTCACCGCATCCAAAGGATCATCTTCCACTAATACCAAGTCAGCAGATTCGATTGCCACATTAGTACCTGCTCCAAT
Source organism: Picosynechococcus sp. PCC 11901 (assembly GCF_005577135.1). NCBI lineage: Bacteria > Bacillati > Cyanobacteriota > Cyanophyceae > Chroococcales > Geminocystaceae > Picosynechococcus > Picosynechococcus sp. PCC 11901. The sequence continues at coordinate 58,013 of NZ_CP040357.1, read as the reverse complement.
CGCCAGCCCCATGTTGGCTTCCAGGAGTGCTGCTGCATCATTGATTCCATCTCCGACAAACGCAGTGGGGGCATCTTTTTTGAGGTCTTTAATACGCTTAACCTTGTCTTCTGGTAATACACGAGCATAATAGCGATCAATGCCTAAATCCTCAGCGACGGCCCGAGCTACAGCCTCTGCATCACCCGTGATCATCACTGTCTGAATATTCATCTGATGGAGACGCTCAATAGTGGTACGAGCACGTTTCCTAACTTGGTCAGCCATGGAGATTACGGCAATAACACGATCATCCGCCATCAAGACAACAGCACTTTCACCACGATCATCAGCTCTATCTAGCGCTTGTTGTAACGAATCAGGAAAAGATAAGTTTCTCTCTGTTACCCACTCAGGACGCCCTACATAATAGGCTTGACCCTCAATGATGCCTTGCACTCCCCGTCCAGTAATCGTTTGAAAATCTTGCATCTGGGGAGTTGCAACTGATCATCTTTGGCTGCACCAACAATGGCCTTCGCTAGAGGGTGCTCGGATGGATTTTCTAAGGCGGCAGCGATCGCCAATGCCTGATCATCTTCCATGCCATCCGCGGTAACCGCTTGCACCCCAAATTGGCCTTGGGTCAATGTTCCTGTCTTATCAAAAGCGACAATTTTAATATCTTTTTGCTCGTTCTAAAGAGTCTCGATTGCGGACTAAAAATGCCATTGCGGGCAGCCAACCCCGTGGAATTGGCGATCACCAAAGGGATCGCTAACCCTAGGGCATGGGGACAAGTAATCACTAGGACTGTGACCGCTCGATTGATAGAAAAAATGAGATCAGTGAGACTGAGCCAGACAATAAACGTGAGGGTACCAGAGGCGATCGCGATGATGGTCAGCCAGTAGGCAACTTGATCGGCTAATACTTGGTAGCGGCTTCGGGACGATTGAGCTTCTTCCACCAATCGCATAATTTGACTGATGGCAGTATCTTCTCCAATCCGCGTCACTTTCACTTGCACAGAGCCATCTGTATTCACAGAGCCCGCCACAACTTCATCACCAACTTCTTTATGAACAGGCTTTGATTCCCCCGTTAAAAATGACTCGTTAATACTGGTGTGCCCCTCAATCACTTCCCCATCATTGGGAATTTGTTCTCCTGGACGAATCAGAATCACATCTCCGGTCTGAATTTCATCTACAGGCACATCCTCAATTTGCCCATCCTGCATACGGTGAGCTTCATTAGGTACTAAAGTAGAGAGTTCTTCCAGGGCTTTACTGGCTCCCTGTACCGAAGCCATTTCGATCCAGTGGCCTAGCAGCATAATGTCAATTAATGTTGCCAGTTCCCAGTAAAAAGGCATGCCCTCTAAACCTAGGGAGACAGCCACACTGTAGATAAAAGCCACGGTGATCGCCAGAGCAATCAGCGTCATCATGCCAATCTTACTTTTAAATTCATGCCATGCTCCCTGGAGGAAAGGCCAACCACCATAGAAATAGAGGGCAATCCCCAAAATCGGACTAATCCACCCAGAGCCAGGAAAGGTGATCGCTTCATAGTTCAGCCAGCCTTGAAGCTGTGGGAAAAATATAAGATTGGTAGCGTCAAAATTAGTGAGACAAAAAAACGCTGTTTAAACATCCCTGGACTGTGGTGTCCATGGCCGCTGTGGCCACCATGGTGCCCATGTTTACTGCCTTTATGATGATTCTGATGCTTGGAATGGTGATCCTGAGAATGGGAATGATTCATTACAATTTTCGAGATAATTCTGCATTGTTTTGCGTTGTCTTACCTTTTCTTTAGGGGAAAGATTAAAGCTGACGTGAGTTCGGGATAAGGGAAGAGGGGTAGAGTAGTCTGGAAGTGTCCAAACTAAACCAATCTACTCACCCCATGTCTAGTCTAGAAGAACTTTTCTGTAATGTGGATGACTTCTGTCAAATCTTTGAGCCTCTCTGGCATCAAGAGTTAATTCAAGGCGGTACAGTGACTCGACTTCGCTCCCGTCGTTTATGCCTCAGCGAAATTCTGACAATCTTGATCTCCTTTCATCGCGAATCCTACCGTAATTTCAAACATTTCTACGAAAAGTATGTTTGTCAACATTGGCGAGAAGCCTTTCCACACCTCGTCAGCTATCAGCGTTTTATCGAGTGGATACCTTCGACGATTGTGCCTTTATGTGTGTATTTAAAGCATTGTTTCGGGAGCTGCACAGGTATCAGTTTCATTGATGCGACAAGCCTAAAAGTCTGTCACAGTAGGCGTATTCACAGTCACAAGGTCTTTGATGGTCTTGTGGCTCTCGGCAAAACTTCCGTGGGTTGGTTCTATGGTTTTAAGCTTCATTTAGTGGTCAATGAACTGGGAGAGTTGCTCAATGTTCAAATCACCGCAGGTAATGTAGATGACAGAAAACCCGTAGAGGAGTTAGTGCAGCAATTATTTGGCAAAGTCTTTGCAGACAGAGGCTACGTTTCTCAACCGTTAACGGAGAAGTTACGGGAAACCTATGGGATTGAGTTTTTTGCGAAGCCAAAACGCAACATGAAGAACAGATTAATGCGTTTGACAGATAAATTATTATCGAGAAAGCGCTTCATTATTGAGACAGTGATTGACCAGTTAAAGAATATTTCACAAATTGAGCATTCCCGCCATCGTAGTCCGGTGAATTGCTTTGTGAATATACTTTGTGGCTTAATCGCCTACTGCCATCAGCCGAAAAAGCCCTCGCTACAGTTAGACTGGGCATTACAGCCTTCGGCTTAACCCGAACTCACGTTAAAGCTGACTATTGGATCTATGATCATAGTATGCCTTTTAGGCCATTACAGGTCTCTCTTTAGGAGTCTTAAATTAAAAAGAGGTTTGACCATGGATACCAAAGTTTTAGCTTTTATTGCAGCTGGATTTGCTGGCGGTGTTCTTGTTTCTTTACTTGTTGGAGTTCTATTGATGGGGGGAATGATCGGGCGTGGCGGTATAATGCGAGGCTGGAGCTGGGAATGTACCAGCATTAACATCCCCCCAGTGATTTTAGCGGCAGCATCTTAATGTGATTCAAATAGATTATTAAGTAAACACTTATTCATATCAAAATCTATTAATCGTTGCTGCTACTGAGACCATAGAGAGTGGCCGGAACTGCGATAGTCATCGCAAATAGGAGTTCTCCTAAACCATCTGGGATTTGGGTATTTGGTGGGGGACTCTTTTGATTTTGCTCACCCACTTTATGATTTTTAGTGATATTTTGATGTACTTCTTGTCGTTCAAAAACATCATCTTTTTTAAGCACTGACTTAGAAGATTTTGGCTTCTTGATATGATATTTTTGCTTATGAGAATAAGCCGAATGAGGAATTGCCAGTGTAGCTAATAACATTAATAATGCTGTTCTCATATTAATCATTTAGTTCTTTCCAATTCATTAGTGAACGATTTATCGTTTTTTTAGAATAAAAGTCTTATTCCTCCCACAGCCGCCCAAGTTTCCACGTCTTCACTCTCTGCTCGACTGTAGTCCGCAGATCCAAAAAATTTGCGTGACCAGTCTATTCCACATAAGGAGCAACATTGCGACTAATTTCGTAGCGGAGACGGGCACTCAGGCCAATATCATTCAAACCAGAACCGACGCCGAATTCCTCCACGGATTGAGCCGCAAGATTCACTTCTAGTTCTGGTTGCAGAATTAGTCGTTGGGTGAGCAGTAATTGTCGTTCTAGACTAAAACGGGCAGAAATATCCCCAGCTTCACTGATAAATAGTGCAGCATCGGTTTCTAGTTTGTAGGGCAGCAAACCCTGAAGGCCAATCACGCCTAAAAAACGATCTTTGCTGCCATTTTCTTCCCATTCGGAGTCATAACGAAGTCCCGTTTGCAGTTCCCAAAATGGTGCGATTAGTTTGGAATAGAGCACTTGGGTTTCCTGTTCGCCGTCGCCTGTCTCCGTACCAATTTCACCTTCAGATTTAAGCCATAGCCGCTGGTAATCACCGCCACGCCAGCCGTTAACTTCCCAATTCACACTGTTTTCCCCTGATTGGTTACGGTATTCCAATTGTTCAAAGAGCAAGAGTCCATAGGTTTCATCGCCGTGATACTTCGGTTCTACGCCGGGGAGGGGGTAAATCTTGGGGGGATATCTGAATGATCAGCGCCATGGTTATGTTGGGCGATCGCCGTTTCTGGTAATGGACCGTGTTCAGCGGCGGCTGGGTTCATGGGCAGCAGTCCTAAACTGAAGGCGATCGCCCCTAGGGTTTTGTTTAAAAGATAATGCTTCACGACTGTTCTCCCAGGGGACGTTCTACAACTGTGACGGTGCGCATCATACCTGCTTCCATGTGATAGAGCAGATGGCAATGGAAAGCCCAGTTTCCTGTCACATCCACATTGACTTCAACGGAACATTTTTCGGCAGGTTTGACATTGAGGACATGTTTGCGAGGTTTATAAGCCCCTGCACCATTGTCAATTTCCATCCACATGCCATGGAGATGGATCGGGTGCTCCATCATGGTGTCATTAACAAAAGTTAGGCGTAACCGTTCGCCATAGTAGAACTGCAAAATGGGTGATTCAGAATATTTTTTGCCGTCAAAAGACCACATATATCGTTCCATGTTGCCCGTCAGATGTAGCTCTAACTCTCGCTCGGGCGATCGCCGATCAGATCCTGGTTCTAAACTACGTAGATCTGTATAGACCAAGACTTTATGGTCGGGGATACTTTCTAAACCGATTCCCGGCTCATGGAGACGATTTTTCACCATCATCGGTACACCTGCATTACCGACCCCATGGTGATCTGGGCCATGGGGCACCGCCTCACCTAAATCAGGCCCCCCATGATCCATCTGGTGCATACCATGTCCAGAATGACCCATCGCTGGGGCTGTATCCATGTTGTGCATATCGTGGCTGGAGTGATCCATCGCTGATGACGGACTCATCTCAGGCATATTGTGCCCAGAATGGGAATGATCCTCATTGGGCATGGCATTCATCTCATGCCCAGAATGCTCCATTTGATAGTTCTTATGGTCAGTGGGTTTGGCTTGCTGTTTCGAGCCGTGTCCCCCATGGTCACCGTGGGAACCGTGATCCATGCCCATATCTTCCATTGTGCGGAGGGACGAGTTCTCAGGGGAGGGATCGCCGCAACCAGGCCCATTTGAGGCGATAAAGTTCCCCTAGCATAGCCGCTACGATCCATTGTTTCTGCAAAAATGCTGTAGGGTTTGCTTTCCTCTGGCTCGACGATCACATCATAGGTTTCTGCCACCGCAATCCGAAATTCATCAACGGGTACAGGTTGAACGTTTTGACCATCCGCCTGCACAACAGTCATTTTTAGCCCCGGAATTCGCACGTCGAAATAGGTCATGGCAGAGGCATTGATAAATCGCAGACGGACTTTTTCTCCCCGTTTAAACAATGCTGTCCAGTTATTCGCTGGCGCCATGCCATTCATCAGATAGGTATAGGTTGCCCCAGTGACATCAGCAATATCAGTAGGATCCATGCGCATCTTTGCCCAGTCAGTATCTTCGCCAAAATGGGCGATCGTGCGTTGTTGGTAGTTATAAAAAGTGCTGACTTTCTTCAGATTACTCAGAACTTGATGGGGATCTTCTTCTGTCCAGTCCGAGAGCATCACGACGTAATCGCGGTCATAGCTAAAGGGTTCGGGTTTCAGTGGGTCGATGATTAAGGCACCAAAATGTCCCTGTTGTTCTTGTAAGCCACTGTGGCTGTGGTACCAGTAGGTGCCGTTTTGGTTGACGGGAAATTCGTAGCTGAAGGTGGTTTTGGGCTTGATGCCGTTGAAGCTAATGCCCGGTACGCCGTCCATGGTGGCAGGCAGGATTAACCCATGCCAATGGATCGATGTTTCGCTGTCGAGTTCGTTGCTCACATTAATCTTGGCGATTTGTCCTTCTTTGAGGCGAATCACCGGGCCGGGGACTGTGCCGTTGACGGTGATGGCATTACTTTGGCGATCGCCGATTTTGATTTGCTCCTGAAAGACTCTGAGATCAATCTGATCTGGATAGCGATCTATCGGCAGGAGTTCCCTAACATCGGTGAAGCAACCCCCGTGGCACGGGCTGATCGGTGGAGTAGGGGATGTAAACCGACGCTAACGCCAAATCCCGTTGCTAATTTTAATAGTTGTCGCCGACTGATAGCTGTATATCGTTCCTTCATCACAGATTTTGTTATCCGTAGGGGTTGATCGTGGTCAATTTTTAATAATTATTTCTTTGATTTACTGAGATTAAACAGTTAAATTGTTTTTCTTTTTTGGATCATTTTCAAAAATTTCAAAAGCCACAGGACAAAACCTGTCACGACCATGAAAAGCAGGCCAAAAGCATTTAAGAATGGATAAATAAAATCAAGATTGACATTGCCGAATGTGCCTCGATGCAAGTCCAGCAGCCAAATGTACTGATCAACTTTGTCGGTTAGGACAGCAACTTGAAAGAGGGAACCTGTAATCAGAGTCAGGAGGAAAGGCAGGAGAATAATAGGCACAAGAGCATAGTGAATATAGCGAATATAAGACTGATTAAAAAAAACGCATGGTCTTGGGCTAGATCTCTTAAATACCAGGGAACAACGGGGGCTATTGGGGGCTTGGGTAGGGGCGAATAACCCCCACCTGATTTAGCCCGAACTAATGAATTGGGTTATCCGTTGTTTGTGGGAGGAGTTTTACGGCGACCATGTTGATGGCCAGCATGGGCGACGAGATCAGTATTGTTCAGACTGCTAGTCGGTTCTGCCATGGTTTTATGGGAACAGTCAGAATTTGCTTCTGGAGAATGCTCCATATGTTCAGAATGGTTCATGCCTTCCATGTGTTCTGCGTGATTCATTTCTTCCATGGACTCCATCTGCTCAGCATGGTGCATATTTTCCATGTGCTCGCTATGGTCCATGGTTTCCATAGTCCCCATGGGTTCAGCATGGTGCATATTGCCATGGGTCGACTGGGCGATCGCCGCTGGTGTGATTGTGGGGAGAACAGCCAGGGAAGTTAAGAGAGCAAAGATATATTGACGCATGAAATCTCGATTAAATTTGTGATGATGGTCTTGATGGTAGTGGGCAAAAATGAAATGGCAATGAAATTTTGTAGAAACGAGGGCAATGAGAATTTTATTGGTAGAAGATGAGCCAGATTTAGGGGCAATTATTGAGCGCACCCTGACGCGGGAAAAATATATTGTGGATTGGGCGAGGGATGGCGAGGCGGCATGGGATTATCTGCAAAGTCCTTGGGCGCAATATACGGTATTGGTGGTAGATTGGCTCCTGCCGAAGTTGTCGGGGTTAGCGCTCTGTCAGCGGTTGCGGGAGACAAACTATACATTGCCGGTGTTGATGTTGACGGCAAAGGATCGAGTAGAAGATCGCGTGCAGGGTCTGGATGCTGGGGCGGATGATTATTTAGTAAAGCCTTTTAGTAATGCGGAATTGTTGGCGCGACTGAGGGCCTTACAACGGCGATCGCCCCACCTCCAATCACGGCGCTTAACTTTGGGGCCCCTCACCTTGGACTATGACAGTTTCACGATTAGGGCGGACAACGGTGCAACAGTTACACTGACAGCAAAAGAATTTCAGTTGTTAGAATTTTTGATGCAACATCCCCAACAAATTTTGAGCCGAGATCAAATTTTGTACCACGTGTGGTCAATGGATGCTGACCTAAAAAGCAATGTGGTGTCGGCGCAGATGCGTTTGCTGCGGCGTAAATTGATAGCCTGTGGGGCGGAAGATTTGATTGAAACGGTACATGGCTTGGGCTATCGCTTGGCTCCGGGAAAGGCGGTCAATGAATCGTAACCCGGCTTTTTTACGGACTAGACAACGACTAGCGGGGTTGTACGCTGGGACGATGGGGCTGATTTTATTAGTCTTTGGGCTGGGGTTCTATCGGGCGATCGCCCATGACCAGTGGCAATCTCTGAACCGGAAATTAGTAACCATTGCCGGAACTCTCCATGACGGCATTGAACCTGCTTTAGCAGAGGTGGGCCAAGTAGAACCCGTGGTAGAACATTTTTTACCAGGTGTGGTGTGTGTAGCGGATAAGTCATGTGAAACAGCAATTGCTGGTGAGCAACGCCACATTGTGGGGATGGTGCAGCAAGAAAATTATTATGTGCGTTTCATTGATCAGACAGGCAAACTGTTGGCAACTGTGGGTCAGGTGCCAGATTACGAACAAAATGCTTATTCTCCCTCGTCAGAACAACCCCAAACTCGCATAGACACTGACGGAATTGCCTACCGCGAAATTACACTATTCCTTAAAACCAATGATCAGCAACCCTGGGGTTATATCCAAGTGGGGCGATCGCTCACAGAATATGAAACGGTTCTCCACCACCTGCGCTGGCAGTTAATGCTGGGGCTACCCACTGTTATGGTTTTAGTCCTCGCCGCCAGTTGGTGGCTATCTAATTTAGCGATGGCTCCGGCCTACCGCGGCTATCTACAGATTCAACAATTTACCGCCGACGCCGCCCATGAACTCCGCACGCCGCTGACGGTGATTCGTTCGACCATTGACTTTATCCTTGGGGAACCACAACTGACGGAGGTAGACAGTCGTCAAACTTTAAAAATTATTGAGCGTCAAAATAATCGTCTTGCCCACTTGGTGCAGGATTTATTGCTGTTGTCGCGCCTAGATTTGGAACCGATACCCCTCCAGCAACCCTGCTCCTTGGCGACCATCGCCACAGACTTGATCGAAGAATTCTCAGCAATGGCGATCGCCGCCCACCTCACCCTCCTCGCTGAGATCCCTCCAAATGACCCCTTTGAAATCCTTGGCAACGAAGAGCAGTTATATCGACTCCTCGCCAATTTGATTGCCAATGCTATTCAGTACACCCCCGTTGGCGGCATAATCACCCTTACCCTCAGACGCCAAAGCCGAGAAATTTTAGTAGAGGTCGCCGATACAGGTGTTGGTATTCCCCTTGCAGACCAGAAATATATTTTTGATCGTTTCTATCGGGTGCATGCAGACCGTGCCATCCATACCGGAGGTACAGGTTTAGGGCTGGCCATTGCCCAGGCGATCGCCCGCGCTCACCAAGGCAATATCCACCTCATCAGTCGCCCTAACCAAGGTAGTACATTTACTCTTCACTTACCTTTACCTCGCAGGAAAACCATTCTAGAAAATCACAATACTTAGTTGGGCCTAAGCTATCTACTGTCCTTTGCGAGGGTATCCGTCAAACACCACAGGCGATCGCCAACCGAATGGGAAGATTACCAAAGCGACTCATCGTAACCCCAAGCACCTCATCGGCTACCCCAAAAAGACAATGTCACATTCTCGTCACACCTATTTACGATCAGATACCTGCGTTAAGGGAACCATTTCAATCAAAGGACAAATATCTTCCGGCTGTGAATGAATCTGATCACTGCTCCAACGGTCGCGATAAGCCTCTAACTCAGTTTTAAAAAGGATCATTTCTTGAATTTTTACCTCAAGCTGCTGAATCTTTTCTTGCAATAGGTGCTGAACAAAATCACAAGGTAGATCACCACGGCGATGTACCGTCAAAATTTCTCGAATATCTCCCAGGGATAAACCGAGGGATTGGGCTTTTTTAATGAATCGCACCTGCTGCACAATGTTTGGTGAGTAGTAACGGTAGCCATTATCACCCCGCTCCGAATTGATCAGTCCTTGATCTTCGTAATAGCGTAATGCTCCTACAGCTACTTTTGTTTGTTTCGCCACATCGCCTATTTTTAAGCCAGTAATAACCGCCATAGAAAATTCCTTTTATTTTCTTCCATCTTAAACCTTGCACCTAACTAGAGAGTAAAGCAAAAAGATTTTTTCAAAAAAAGCCATTGATCCTCTTGACTCTACAGCTCACTACAGGGTTTAGGGTTGATGCATGGAACTAACAACTACCTTTTCTATTGAAGGAGACAAACCCATGTCTACAATCACAAAAACTATGACAAGCCCTCACGGCAACGTAAGTATTGAGCCAAAAGCCGTCAGACTATATCGTATGTCAACTTCTGAACATGAATGTCCTTGGGGATTGAGGGCAATTAATCTTCTTAACGAACATGGCATTGATTTTGAAGATGTACGCTTAACTTCACCAGAAGAAGTTGCTGCTTTTAAAACAAAGCATGATGTACCTACAACGCCACAAATCTTTTTTGGTGACTATCGCATTGGTGGGTATAGCGATTTAGCTGATTATTTTGATATTGAACCTGAAAAACCAGATTATTCCTATACACCTGTGGCGGCTTTATTCTCCACTGCTGGTTTGATTGCTGCGGCGACATCGATCGGTGTTTCTGGTTTTATGGGTGTTTCTTTATCGATGTTGGCTTCCTTGAAGTTGATGGATATTAATTCCTTTTCGGAAAGCTTTGCGAAATACGATCTCGTGACTCAAAAGTTTAAACCCTATGGCAAGGTCTATCCTTTTGCGGAATTGTTGATCGGTCTGGGCTTTCTTTCGGGAATCGCTCCTTTAGCAACCGGTATCAGCTCTTTGGCAATTGGTATGAGTGGTGCGGTATCGGTTTTCAAGGCAGTTTATATTGATAAAATTGCGTTGAATTGTGCTTGCATTGGTGGGAATTCTAAAGCACCCCTAGGAATTGTGAGCTTTGCGGAGAATGCCATCATGGCGCTCATGGGAGCGACTCTCATTTTCTCGACCGTAAGTACTCGTCCAGTGGAAACACAATCGACTCTCTTCTTTCGAGAAGCGGCGATCGCCCAGGTTGAAGCAATGAAAAATAAGTAGACTGCCTCACAATAGTGCACGAGTCGCTTCTATTTTGATGAAATCCTTCTTCCAGAAGCGACTTTCTCCCGACGAGAAACCTTTTAATCATGAAGATTTAAGTATCTCAGGAGTATAGGGATATAAATCTAGTTTTTGTAGTGTTTTTAGCGCAGTAAAAATCATAAATTAAAGGCATCAACCCACTCAGAGCCAGCATAATTGTCGAACCACAGAGCAATTTTCCTGATGGTTTTGACGTTGTAGGCACGAATTAAACCCTCGATGACAGTTCTTGACCCATGGCAAAGCTCAATGGGTGCTTTTTGAGTTCTTTCTATGAGTGGAGGTAGTGGATCTGGCTCAGGTTCAAGATTACTACAACCAATATCCTGTAGTGAATTTAACGGCTGCACACACCCCCGATTATTATTATTTTCAAAAGGTGTGTGCAGACTATAAATCTCCTGTATCCACGGGGTTTCAGAGTTCATCTGTAACTCACCATACCGCTCAATATTTCGGGGTAATCGAGCGACTAAATCCGCTTTGGTGAGAGCTAAGTTATCTCCATCAAGACAATAGACTCGTATCCGGCGATTGTTCATCGTAATTTGCTTTGACTCAGTCCGTAAGCCAAAAATTCTGAGGAGTGCTCCAAAGTAGGCTGATGGGGTGGCATTTTTCCCGCAGGTCAGCCTAACTCCCATCAAAGCTAGTTCATCACGCTGACTCGCCAGAATCTGCGCGGCTTCTCTAACGATGGGGTGATTGGCATGCCACTCCTGGCCTGATAAAACGTGGTCAAGGATTTTGCCAATGCCGATATTTTCGAGGGTTTGAACCCTGAGGCTATGGTGGGAAATATCTTGCTGACAGACTCCACCCTTTTGTTTGTGGATGCTGGCTTGGTCGAGGGCCTGGGCAATTTGAGGGAAAGCTTGCATTTCTAGCTTTTCTAATTCCTTTCGCCGCCGCCCCTTCCGGTCTTTAAGGACATCATCAGCAGTGACTGTTTCGGGTTCAGATACACGCCAATCAGCCAGGTCAAATTTATAGAGCGATCGCCGTTCCACTTCTGTCAGTTCATCTTCCCTGTCTCGGTATTGTTTAGCCTGTTCTAGGGTGAGGTTATTGGCTTGGGCTGTGAGGGTTGCATCATGCTTTTTAAACTCGCTACGGATAGCAGCGACCCCGGCTATGATGTCTTTGACCTCATCCGCTGGAAGCTGACACAGTTCATAGTTGACGGTCTTTGTATCCCGTTCTAGTCGAGCCAGCAGGTCTGCCCGAAGGTGAGCCAGTGACCAATTCTTTTCCGCCTGGTAGTGGAAGTAGGGATCACCTGGATCAATCCAGCGCCACTCATCATCAAGACGACTTGCTTTTGCTTTAGCCAGTCGAGCTTTAAAACAAGCGTCTGGGGTGAGCTGATTATATTGATGGTTGGTTTCCTCTACCCAAATATAGCGAGGAACATTAAGGCGATAGCGGTCGAGAAACTGCATCAAATCAGCCGCAGTGAGGTTATCAGCCCAGCCATAGAGCAGTACCGCATCAAAAGCATCGGCAGTGATGGAAAAACCAGTACCAAGGATCGGGGAAACGGCGAATAGTCCCGGGCGGTTTTGTCGTAACCATTGGTTAGGATTACTCAGAAAATCTTTGTACCCATGGGCATTGTCAGCATGGATAGCCATGGCACCGCAGGCATGGGCGAGAAGTTTTGCATCAGATTTACGGCTACAGAGAACCAAGACTCGCTGGCCTTCATCCTGTAACTGGTAGAACTTCTGCCACCATTGGGCTTCATGTTCAAAGACTGTATCAATTCGTTGTTTTTTGACATGTTCGACCTTAACGACAAAAGGCTTGCGGCCTGTATGTTTCTCAAAGAGTTTCACCTCAAAATCAGTGAGGTCAGCACTGACGCCGAGGGTCTCCTTAGCGCGGATAGTATCTTGCCAAAAATTTTGGATATTGGTTTGCCGTTGACCATCCCTGCCATGGGTGGCGGACATCAACAGGTTTTTAAGCTGTTGGTCAAACTCATCAATAAAGCAACCCGCACCCCGGTCTAGAAGATTATTGATCGGGCGGGTTAGGCTAAGGCGAGATTCAGAACAGTAGGCGAGGTGGTCGGTGAACTGGCCATGGCCATCAAACAATTGACCATTGTGAATAGTCAGATCAGTCCGGTAGGTAAAGCCCAATTTACCACCGCCATCAATAGCCAGAGCTTTTCGGTGGAATGGAGCAATGCCTCGGAGCCAAGCGTTAACATAGCGTCCCGCAAATTCCGTTTTGCCAAGACCTCGTGCTGCTTGGAGGAATACATCCCGAGACTGGTTGGTTAAGTCTCGCAGGGAAATATCACCCCGCTTGAGGGCTTCAAATTGTTCCTGGGAAAGTACCAAGTCAGCGGTGAGCTGGTCACTGGTTGCTAGTCTTTCCTTGGCTTTTCTTCGAGTTTTCTCAAAGGCAAAGGGTTTAAGCCAATCCCAGGGCGATCTCCTCCTGTAGCGGCCAAAGTATTCATCACAGTCTTTTTTAGCCTTATCCCGCCACTGTCCCCAATCGGCGAACTTGATGACGGGGATGGCTTTCACCAGTTTGCCGTAGCCTGTATAGAGGTTTTTCTTCTTCAGATTCTGGCTATCAGCATCAGGAAGGAGGGTAAAACGCCGAACTTTGTCATAGACCCCTAACAATCGCTGGACAGACTGCTCCCCAAAAATACCGCCTGCTGCACCCACCAGAATCACCTGGGGATTATGCCGCCATTCGAGGAAGGCTCGGATTAGGGATTTGAGTGCTCCCTCGCAGAACTTCACCTCGTAGGGTTGGCTTGGGTTGAACTGGGGCGATCGCCAAACGAATAAGGGATTTTCACCTGTTTCCTTGAGGTGGTTACGTCCGGCAAAAATGGCCCAGTCATATTTCCGTTGAGTACGGTCGTCTAAAGCTCGCTGGGCACCGCAGAACATTCTGGTGATGGAATCTAGCGCTGTGATGCCATAACCACCCTGACAGGCAAAGAGCCAGTGCTTAGAAAGGGCAAAGTCAATCTCAGCTTGGGTTAGTCCCCGCTGTAATAAATCAGCATTCTGAGTCGGGGTGAGTTGGGCCTTATAACCCAGAATTTTCTGATGGCGTTTTGGGATGGTAGGAAGACTAGCTAGTCGTTGTGCTTCTTTCGCCTGATGTTCTACCCTTAGACGTTGGAGTTCTGCTCTATGCTTATCTGCGTTAAAGCCTGGGCCTTGGTCGGGGGAGTAAAGACCCCAGAGGCCCTGGGAGGAATCGAGACCGTGGTAATGCCAGCCGGGAACATTCCCATCGGGCCAGACCATACAGAGGACAAGGTCTGAATTTTCTTTGGTGCGACACTTGCCGGAGGTGTCATGACAGACGGGACAGGGGTGATGACGCTTCGTCGGAATGAATTTTCCGGCAAAATTTAAGGAATTTCTATCGTCAAAAGTTCGCTGAGGGGTTAACATACAAGTACCCCCCGCTGATTCAGTTTTAATAATTGAGCGGTAAGTCCCCAGAGATGGGGCAAATGGATAACAGTCAAAAAGCCCTTCTTATCATTCCAATGTTTGGCGACGGCGGATGATTGAGGGGTTTTTTGCTGCCTCGGCAGCTTAGGCATGGTTTTTGATTCCCTTTTGGAGATATTCACCCGTAATTTCTACGAGTTTTAGTGTTAATAATAAAATTACTATAAATTTCTCGCCTTGGCACATCGATTTTTACTATATCCAGGGGGAATTGCCTACTCAGTTGTACGAAAAGGGATATGTTAATTTTTTCAGTCTTCAGTGGCAAAATGCTGATCAAGTTGATCCAACAGAGCTAGGCCGACTTGAGGGTCCCCCATAACCGCCATGGTTTTGAAGCGAGTATAGGCATCAAACTCCGCGAGGGCAATATTAGAAAATTCCTCCATGAGCTTGTTCAGACTGATCCCTCGGCTTTTTGCAAGTTGCTTGAGGCGTAAGTGTTTATCATCGGGTAAGCGAATTGTCAGGGTTGCCATTTAGAGTAGCTCCATGGGTCTGAGGATGGATAAATGGGGAAAGATTAATTCTGCACCTTGAAAGTCTTTGGTATTGTTCGTCACAATTATTGCTGCGTCTCCGGCGATCGCCAATTCAATCAAGTGATTATCTCCTTCGTCCTTTAGATTGGGTCGCCAGAGATAATAAACAGATATCCACTCGCATATTCTGATAAAGGCTGCCAGCAATGCCTGAATCTCTTGCTGATTTAAGGGAGATTTATCCATGATGTCTGCCCGATTGAGGAGAGACTCATATTCAGTGAAAAGTGTATTGCCCATTAAAGGCTGATATTTTCCCTGGAGACAAAGCCGGAGAGCCCTTCGACTATCTCCAGATGCACTGATTAGAGCACTGACAAAGACATTAGTATCGACAACAATACGGGTAGCCATACTTAAAAGGTAGCATATATGCCATCATTTTTGTAAGCCAAAATTTAAGCCACTCCACTGCTCTACTTCATGGACAGTGGTTTTACCCAGGCGAAAGTCAGTGCCGGATGGAGTGTCCTGGGGAAAGAGATAGGCTTCGAGTTTCCTGTCATATTGAATAATCCGCCAGAAATAATCAGGAATATCGTTCGGTTCGTCGGCATTGATTAGGCTGAGGGGCTGATTATCATAGGCGGTTCCCACGATCACATAAACCTCACCGTATTGCTTGACGAGATCTCGTTCATATTCTTCGAGTTCTTTCCAAGCGCCCCGGTTCAGGCTGGCTTTCTGGGGGTAATGTTGCTGAGATAGTTAACCTGTTGCCAATTCTTACCCCGGAATGAGGCGAGGGGAGCTAGATGGCCCCGGTCATAGTTACCCCATTTGTAGGCTCCGCGAAAGTCTTCGGGTTCGAGGGTTTCATTACGGTGAATCTTAGGATCAGCCTCCCATTCCCGGTCTTGGTCAGAACTACCTGTCATAGTTTCCTGATCTAGTCTGTAGGCCACCCAGTCGGCGAACTTGGTATCGTCATTGGAACTGAGACAGTAGATATCCCGCACGATTAAATCGTTGGTGGCTGGGGTTCCTGTGGGTAGGCCATTGGGCAGATGTAAAGGGCAAGGGTCTGTGGTGTTAGTTGGTTTTGTGGCGCTCCCTACGGGAACAGCAGAGCTGAGCGCCTCATTGGGTTCGGTGGGGGGTTCGTAGTTTTGTGCGCCAAAAAAGATTAGGCCGATGCCGATTAGGATTGGAATTGCTCGGACGGGATGTTTAATGATGGTTGTGGTAAGGGCAAGTAACCGCTGAACTTCCTTCATAGCATACAAGTGAACTAAGGCTGTCTGATTAGACTATCACCCCACAAAAAAAGGGGGAAGCCCCCAGAGAAACTAACGGGCCACAGGCACCGAAACAACCCAGACCGGGCCAGAGACAGAGCAGACCCCAGGACGCACCCAGACCGGAACACCCACCAAGCGGGAAGCCCGGAACCCGAACCGAGCCGCCACCCCAGGAGAAGCGAACTCAGCCCAGACCACCGAACCAGAAAACGCCCGAGACGAAGCCCGCACCGACCAACCGACACAACCGCAGGACAGGGCAAGACCAGCAACCCGACGGAAGGGGACAAGAACACGAGAGCCAGAACGACCGACAGCAAAAGAACGACGAATCACGCCAAAAACCTCAGTAACGAAAGGACAAAAAAGAAAAGGGGGCGAACCCCCAGAACGACGGCTCGACTGAGCTCGCCGAAGTCAACTAGACAAGAACACCGGAGCGACGGAGCCGACCGACCCGGGCAGCAAGGGCACCACTGGAGAGAGGGCGACCAGACCGGGAGAGGAGCAGGCAACAAGACGACGGAACGACAGCAGCCCGCACCGCCAGGGAACAAGCAGGGCCAGAAACGACAGAGGGCGCAACAGCAGGACGAGACACCGCTGGGGGAACCGGAGCCGAGCCAGCAGAACCGGAACGACGGCTCGACTGAGCTCGCCGAGGTCCAAAGACAACGAGAAACAAGACAGAAACGAGAAACCAACAGAACAAAAACACGGGCAAAACCCCCAAAAAACAACAACGCGGCCACACCGCAAGGGGTTTTCCTCCCCCGCTCAGTAACCTGTGGCTATTCAGTAACGACCAGCGGAAAGCCCGGAGTGCGCGAGGAAAATGCACCCTGGCCGCGCGGAAAATAACCTTGTCAAATCACCAGTAACGGTGCCTCTGGAAGTCGCGCATAGGGCCAGACCGAAATCAATATCAGCGCCGCAGCTCGGTATAGGCTTTGTAGCGGGTATTTGGCGGGGAAAATAGAAAACCTGTGTGGCCTCAATAACCTGTGGCGAGGCAGTGAACCTTTTGGGAATATTCAAGTTCGCCAGCATAAAGCCCCCAAGGGGGCACGTGCCTTCGCGGCGTAGAGCGATACGGTTATAAACCGCGCATAGCGCACCATATTTTAGGGACTAGGGAAAAAATGAAAAATCCTTGGCTATGGCCTAGAGCTGGAGGCCTGGGTCAAGGGCAAAGTAAAAATCATTGAGGTTTTCTGGACTGTGATACAGGCTAAACTGAATAGCATCCTCCCATTACTTCCGTATCATGCAAGCTATTGAGTTCAAAACGACTATCCACAATGGGATTGTGAATCTTCCTGCTGAATACACGCCACAACTTGAAGGGAAAACAATTCGGATTATTGTGCTGGAGGATTCTGAGGAGCCAACGCCCCCTCAGCGTCAATTTCAGGCGATCGCCCTCAATACTCAAGGTTTTAAGTTTGATCGGTTAGAGGCGAATGAGCGATAGGGTTTTTCTGGATACAAATATCCTGATTTATATCTACTCGCAGGATGAACCCCACAAACAACAACGGGCGATCGCCTGCACCCAAGCGCCACTCATTTGGATTAGTACCCAAGTTTTAAATGAAACGATTAATGTGCTGCGTCGCAAATTTAAGCTGGACTATAACCAAATTACTGATGTAGTCACTGAACTGACTCAGCAATTTCAAGTGGCGACGGTTTCGACTGAAACGATTAACCAAGCTTTGGGAATTGCCCAACGGTATCAGTTTAGTTATTTCGATAGTCTGATTGTTGCGAGTGCCCTAGAATCTCGGTGTAGTCAGTTATTTAGTGAAGACTTACACAATAATCAGCGGATTTATGATCAGCTCACCATTGTTAATCCTTTTGTCTAACCCGGAGAATTTAGCATCATTGTCTTAAATCTGTGTTGTTGCAGATGTCGTTAATCGTCGCGGCTAATTTCTCTTTTTCTGCGGTTAGCTGGGCCAAACGATTTTGAAAGTCGAGATATTCGGCAGGGCTGCCCTGACCCCGTTGGAAGTAAATTTCAAAAAGTTGAAGGCGTTTTTGCTCGGCCATTAATTCTGCTTCTAGGTCGGCCAGTTGATCAAGGTCGGCTTGGATTTGTTCGGCGATCGCCTTTTTCCTCATCTCAGTTCTAATGTCAGCTTCGATTAGATTGAGGCGACTGGCATCAGCTTGGGCTTCCGTGGTGCGGATTTGTAGTTCGGCCCGTTGGTGATCGCCACCCCCGAAAAGATTTTGAATAATGCCGATGGGATTGGGATTTAACCAAGTAGTCCAGCGGCGATCACGTTGGTAGTCAGCGGAGGCTTCAAGGTTCTCTAAACGGGATGCTTCCACATTTTTAGCTTGGGCAATGAGTGCTAAATCGGGGTCATTCTCGATCTGGCATTGGGTCAGGGTTGTCAAGTCGTAGGGTAATTTCGGCGTTGATTGTGCCTTCACTCTGCTCCAACCACCTGATGCGGCGCACAGTGCCAGGGTAAGGGCTACGAACGGTAGAGACTTGGGCAAGGCGACTGTCCACATCGGCGAGTTTGGTATTGAGGTCACTGAGTTGGTAGGCACGGCTGCGCTGTTGGTTCTCGAACTCTTGGAGTTGTTGCTGGTAGGCGAGGGCGTTGGCATTGGCACGTTCGATGCGTTCGGCGATCGCCAGGGAGGAGAGATATTCCTGGTGTTGGCGCTGGGCCTGGGCATCCTTGAGGTTGGCGATCGCCTTGTTGAGTTCTAGTTCAGCAGTCTGTTGGTCAACCTTAAGGGTTTCGAGCTTCGCTTTCTCGTGGGTGACAAGCAAAGGTTCATTGAGTTGGGCAATTTCTTCAATGAGAGATTTCTGGTCGGCGATCGCCAATTTGGCTAATTCTAATTTGGTGGTGGCCTGGGCGATGTTGGCTTTGTGAGTTTCGTAACTGACAGGAGGCAGCTCCGGGGTTATGGGAACAGCACGGGGGGCCAAAGGTGGTGTGACTTTAAGGGTTTCGAGGCGGGCGATCGCCAATTGTAATCGCTGTTTTTCTACCAAAAGGCGATCTCGCTCCTGGGGGCGATCAGCAATGACCTGGTTAATTGCCACGGTATCTCCTTCTTTCACCTTGAGGTTGTCCAGTTCAGTGAGCTTGACCTTGAAAGTATAGCGACTCGGGCTATTGGCGATTTCTTCAGTTACCTCCAGCTCGTCATCCTGTTGCTGTTGGGCGATGGAACCGAGGGGGAGGAGAAAGGCACCGAAACTCATAAAGATCACCATCACTGAAAACAGGTAGCGGATGGGTTCACTGGGCTTTAGTTTGTGTGCGGCAAAATTCAGCATCATTTTCTGGTGTAAGACAAAAAATCACAAAACAGCGACCTAACCCTCTCTTATGCCAATTTACGGTGAAATTCAAGGGAAATTCACGATTCTCTAAGGGTGCGTTGGTTTGGTGTAAGACAAAAAATACCCCCTCTGCCTATCGGCATCTCCCCAGAGGAGAGAACACCCCTTCTAGCTCCCCTCAAGGGGAGAACTGGAGAATGTGGGTGCTGGGGCGAATACCTTAAAGTCGAGCTGGCCGATCGCCCATTGGTCTTGGAGAATTGAAAGCGCCTGATTCAAGTCAGCATAGGTGAGATTGACCCTGGTGCCATAAACCTGAACCTCTGGGGGTAAGGAACTGGGTAACTCATCAGGGAAATCAATGGTGACACTGCCGGAAACCAGAACGAGGCTATTGGAATAACGCTGGGCGATCGCCTCTAACCCTTCCCCTAACGGCTCATCATTAAAACCCTGGGTAAAGGTTTCGGTGGTCTGTTCATTACGAATATCTAGGCGTACAAGGGTGGGAATAATATCGCCATTCTCAGCTACCTTATAAACACCCTGGCCATCGGTGACGAGATAACCATTATCCTCAGCCACAATAAAAAATGTTTGATTTACCGGTTTACGGTCACTGGCCCAAACCCCTTCCACATGGAGCCAAGTCGCATACTGGGCAGCATTGGCATTGTAGGCTTTGATGCTGTGGTCTCGTAGATTGAGAGTGCGGCTGGCAACATCGCGGAAACCACCATTATTCAAAAGATTCAGGTTGAGGAACAGAATTAAGACAGCGATCCCCAAGACCCAATATTCAGCCTTGCCCCCGGTCTTCATGCGCCGCTTGGGATTCATGCCGCAAACACACCATGCTTGCAAGGGATAAAACAACTGCACGCCCTGTTTCGTAAAGGTATCTGAGAAGATAGCCAAAAAGTGACCCAAGGGTAAGGCGATCGCCCAGGGGGTAGGGATATCCAGGATGTACCAGAGTGCCCAGGCGATCACCACTAGGACAAGATTAAATAAAAGACAGTGGGTGATGGTGCGGTGTGGATACCTGTCTTCTAGCCAGTGACTGATAGGAAAAAACACCTGACCCACGAGGCTGCGGGAGCTGTCGAGGTCAGGGATTTGTGAGCCAATAATAGATAATCCTAGAACAACGGGGTCAGCAGTTTGCAACAGTAGGGATGCGCCACAAACGCCAAGAATGGCATGGGTAACGGACATCATGGTGTTTCCTCCAGTTTGGTGTAAGACAAAAATCATTGGCCGTATTTCCTGCGAGCACCACGAATTTTGCCAATTTGCCGGAGCATGACGCCCAGGACGAGAGCAATGCCGCCAATGACGTAAAGACCGCGATCGCCAGTGCCCAAACCAATGAACCGAACGATGGAGAAGGCCATCAAAGCCGAGATGATGATGGGACTAATGTCGAGATACAGACTGTGCTCCGGCTCTGGATTCAAACCTAATTTCTCATTCCTGACTGCCTTTCTCGCCAAAAGAGGATTGCGACCAGCAACGGTTAACAGCTTGGCGATTTGGTGGTCAGTGAGGGATAAGTCATTTTTTTCAGCTTCCTCCAGAATCACACCTCGGATCGCCTCAATGGAGGGCCGCTCTAATTCCACTTCCAGCATTTGCAGATAGATGTCCCGCTTAATCACTGCGACGGCGATCGCCACGACAATCACCTTACCCATGCGCATGAGAGTTTCGAGCCAATAGCGAATAGATGCAGGTAGGCGTTTCGCTTCGGGAATAATCAGCAGGCTGCCCTTCTCAATTTCCTGGGCTAACTTTTCTTTGATTTCATCCGCCGTCAACTGGCGATCGCCAATCACCTCTCCCTCTTTGTTGTACTTGGGTTCCGTGGTGTCCACCCGAAACTGCTTGGCCAGCTCCATGAGGAATGTTTTCGTGCTGCCCTGGTACGCGACAATCGCCCAGGGTTCAATGTCCACCGCAGCGGCGATCGCCTCCGGTAGACCTTCAAATAAACCCGCTTCCCCCAGGACAAGACAATGGTGGCCTTCCTGGATGATGGAGATGATTTGACTTAGGTTTTCTGGATTGACCCGCTGCGATATTTGGTAAGGATCTGGCTGGCGATCGCGGCGGGATTGGCTAAAGGGTCACGGATCGCCCTCCGGGTCTGCTCAATCTTGCGGCGTAAATCTTCCGGTAGATCATCCTCCGTCATCTGCTCGACGAGGTGAGCCATCACCAATTCCGGCTGGAGAATCTGCTTCGCTTTCTTGGCCTGGGCAATGCGAATGAGAGCATCAAGATCGGACTCATCGGAAAGGTCGAGGTTATCCATGGAGGTGGTCGGAAATTCAGAGATTATCTCCTCCTCATAGAGCACCGGAAACTCATCACCGGAATCCGTTGAAAGTTCCCCATCCTGGGCGACTGGAATATCTGGAATAGCTTGATTTTCTTCGACCGGACTATCAGTAATAGCCTCATCAAAAGTGACTGGAATATCATCATGCTGATGGTCTAGAATAGCACCGGAATTTGGGGGAGGTGGAGGAATTACATCAGACTTTTCCGGTTGAGATTCCAGCGGATTTACAGGAGAAGAATCTTCTTTTTCCGGTGGCATTGGGGCTATAGATTCCGGTTGGGATTCTGATAAATCCTTAGTAGTTTCCGGCGTAGATTCCGACGATGTGTTTAGAGATTCCTTGTAGGCCAATAATGTTTCCAGTTCCGCCTGGGTAATGGTTGTCCGGCCATCACGACGTTCCGGTTTGATTCCGGTGGCCTTGAGGTAGGCATAATATTGGGACTTTCCGATGCCGAGTTTCCGCTGGGCTTGATTCCGGTCGTACATGAAAATTTTTTTATTTTCTATAGATCCATAATATGGCCGCATTTTCCGGTGGACTTTCCGGTCAGGATTCCGGGAAATATTCCGGTGCTGATTTCGGCCATATTTAAGCATAACCGGAAACTAAAGCGTTGATCCCCTCCTAGTCAGACCGGAAGCTTAATAGCGACCGGAAAAATAATCATCAGCGGAATATTCACTTTCCGGCGCGACCAATGGCGAAAGAAGGTTAGTTGAGAATGTTGGCGATCGCCCCATTGATATTTGAAGGAGATGGATGAAATCAGGGGCTATTCACAAGGGAGAAAAAACTGGACGATAACCAAGACAAGCCAGCTATCAGCATCCAGTAATTTCTCCTTACAAAAACTATTGTTCAAAATATTCCTTGGTGATGTCATAACCAGGCTGATTTCCCTGCTCAAACGTGAGTTCGGGATAAGGGAAGAGGGGTAGAGTAGTCTGGAAGTGTCCAAACTAAACCAATCTACTCACCCCATGTCTAGTCTAGAAGAACTTTTCTGTAATGTGGATGACTTCTGTCAAATCTTTGAGCCTCTCTGGCATCAAGAGTTAATTCAAGGCGGTACAGTGACTCGACTTCGCTCCCGTCGTTTATGCCTCAGCGAAATTCTGACAATCTTGATCTCCTTTCATCGCGAATCCTACTGTAATTTCAAACATTTCTACGAAAAGTATGTTTGTCAACATTGGCGAGAAGCCTTTCCACACCTCGTCAGCTATCAGCGTTTTATCGAGTGGATACCTTCGACGATTGTGCCTTTATGTGTGTATTTAAAGCATTGTTTCGGGAGCTGCACAGGTATCAGTTTCATTGATGCGACAAGCCTAAAAGTCTGTCACAGTAGGCGTATTCACAGTCACAAGGTCTTTGATGGTCTTGTGGCTCTCGGCAAAACTTCCGTGGGTTGGTTCTATGGTTTTAAGCTTCATTTAGTGGTCAATGAACTGGGAGAGTTGCTCAATGTTCAAATCACCGCAGGTAATGTAGATGACAGAAAACCCGTAGAGGAGTTAGTGCAGCAATTATTTGGCAAAGTCTTTGCAGACAGAGGCTACGTTTCTCAACCGTTAACGGAGAAGTTACGGGAAACCTATGGGATTGAGTTTTTTGCGAAGCCAAAACGCAACATGAAGAACAGATTAATGCGTTTGACAGATAAATTATTATCGAGAAAGCGCTTCATTATTGAGACAGTGATTGACCAGTTAAAGAATATTTCACAAATTGAGCATTCCCGCCATCGTAGTCCGGTGAATTGCTTTGTGAATATACTTTGTGGCTTAATCGCCTACTGCCATCAGCCGAAAAAGCCCTCGCTACAGTTAGACTGGGCATTACAGCCTTCGGCTTAACCCGAACTCACGTTGCTCAAGCATTGCCCTGGCTTCTGGAATTGATTGGGAAACAGCATTGATCAGCTTCTCCACAAGACTCCGCACCATGAGGCCACTTTCACCACGAATCCAGTGTTGTGCTGTCTGGAGATAGGCAACAAGCACGAATATCTCAAAAGCACTTAGGGAAAGGGGGATTTTAGAGTCGTGGTTGATTAGGGATTGAAGAATGTCGTTGTTGTTCATTTGTCTGCACGATTATTTTTTGTCTTACACCAAATCCGGAACCGGACGGACTTTGGCAATTGAGGCGGGAATTTTTGTCTTACACCAGATTATTCAAGTCTGCCTGTCTCAATAAAGTTCAAGATACGAACCACATTTTGATTGGCTTGGATCAATTGATGTACCGCTGTGACTTGGTGAAACTTGATGCGTTTTGACCTCGTTAACCATCGTTGCTGATTCTCCTGCCACTCTCTCCATTGATAAAACCAGCGGTAGTGATGGGGATAATCGAGGGCAATATCTTTGGATACCCGTTCCCCTTGAATGATGGGATAGGTTTTGCCACGGCGGGCTTCAGTGAAGGGGACTAAACAGCCAGAGGCTTTCCCACTACTGCCCCGTGGTCTACCGCGTCTTTTGTTGGTGGTGCCAGTCAACGAAGTAGAGGGCGATCGCCGCTTGGGCTGGGGTGACAGTTTTCCCGGCAAGTCTGCGGACATCGTTACGTCCTTTGAGGCCGCTGGGAACGAGGTAGGCAGTTGGGTGAAGCGTTGTCCGGTGATTGAGCTGAAGAGATTCCACGGAAAACCCATATACATCGCCATCGCCTCGGGGCTGAATTGATAGCCAGGGGGAATAATGCTTAATTGCTTCAGCCTTTGTTCTAACTTCGTCTGACCAGCATTGCGCTTCGTGCCGCTGCCCGTGGTCAAGGTAGGCAATAACAAATGTTCTTTCCCGTCGGTGGGATGCGCCGAGTTCACTAGCGGCGATTGTAAAACCCGTTGTTTGATAGCCAGCCATTCGGCATCCCCCAAGAATTGCTCGTAAACCTCTAGTGGCAATGCCCACAGGTTGTTCCCAGATGAAATATTGGGGTCGGACTTGGCAGAGGATACGCAGTCCTTCGCGCCATAATTGTGATTCGGGGTGATGGAGTCCGGTTTTGCTGCCTGCCTGGGACGTTCCAGTGCAGGGGAAGCCGCAGGTGATGAGATCGAATTCTTTTTGTTGGGGGTGGTAGGTGCGGATATCTTTGTGAATGGTGACTTTGGGGAAGAATTCCGAGTAAACGGCGCTCCCTCCGGGGACAGCGAAGCTGCGCGCCTGTTCGTCGATGTCGCAGTAGTCCGTGGTTTTGATGCTTTCGGAATAATATTTGGCGATCGCGTGGGAGAAGCCCCCAATGCCGCCGAAGAGTTCGCAGTGTCTGAGCATTGTTGTAGATCGTTCAGATAGTCGAGCAATGGTGTCCCAGGTTCTGGTGGGAGGGATTTTAGCCACTGCTCAAATCTTTCTTCACCCATGTCTATGCACCCTGAAAAAAAGGGAACCTCCGTAAAAAATATGTATAGGTGTATACAAAAGATACGGAGGTATTATAGATAGACAAATATACAAAAATCAACACCAAGAGCAATCAGGTTCAGCACTTCACTGTTCCTAGAAAACACCTGACTTAACAAATAAGTTGAGTGCTCAGACGTCGCCTAATTCCTGTTTGATTTCTTCTAGAAGGTCGGGATGCTCACGAATTACCTTAACGAGGATACGCCGCATCAAGGGTGTATTTTTAGTCCCATCTTCGCGAGTGAGGACATCAGCAATATCCTGGGGCACTCGAATGCAGTAATTGACTGAGGCCATCTTTTCTTTTTTATCGAGATCGGATAATTTACGTTCGGCGACTTCCCAAAACTTTTCAGTCATTGTGGGATGAGGATTGCGCATATTTATTCACAAAAAGCCTAGTCTACAAGGACATAATATCATTCTTGAATATTTTCATGTTCTACTAATGCGATTTCAAGCATCGCTTCGATAATGCCCTCTTTGAATGCTTGTTTGATTGGGGGTGGGGCGTTACGAATTTGGGGGGTTGCTTGGTGGCCAAGGATGAACCGCTTAAATGCTGTGGGGTCATCGTCTGGGTTGAGTTCAGTGAGGGCGGTGTGAGTGAACTCGTGGCCGAGGGCTTTAGCGGTTTTTGTGTCCATATCGTTTGTATCAAGAGAAAACTGGGCACTTTAGCAAAAGGTTGTGCCCAAGTCAGATTTTTGCAAGGTGATCATAAATATTCGATGGCATCACCTGCTGTTGAGCAAAGATGTCCATCATCGGAGAGGTATTCTGTATCTCTACCCTTGGGGAAGTGGGTCGTTACCCAGGCGTCAAAAATATCACCGTGGGGATAGCCTCTGTCTTTTTCCCAGAAGCCAACGCCATGGCCTTGGATTGTGAAATATAGATCATTACCAATGCGGCGTAATTGCTCTATATCTAGGGTTTTCAAGTGGGGATGATTATCTTTGTAGAACTTTTCGCATAGGGTAGTGGCTTCAAACTTCATGGCAGAGTCATAGCCTTGGTAGTCTTCCTGGGAGATGTCGGTATCTTCCCAGAAGTCCGGATTATCGATAGTGCAGAAGTCGAGGGCTTCAAAATAGCCAGATAGGATATCCGCTAGTTGCTTGTGCTCATGTGTGTCCATGTTTTACCTGTGTGAGTGGGGACAGGCAGTTTGATGACTTACCTAGGTCGAATTTTATCGTTATTGGTAGAGGTAGAGTCCTAAGCCAAACTTGGCACAGGCTCGTCGGAAAGCCATACTCTCGGCATTACTGGATGGATCGCCATAGGGATGCTCGACCACTTCTCCGCTGCGCTTGACTAATTTGAGAGTTTCGGTGCCAGTGGCTTCTCGATAGACTCGTCCCTCGGCAACAGTCAAGGTTAACCGTCCTGTGAGGAAAAGGCGATCGCCTGTGGTTTCCATCTTCACAATTTCCCAAGTCCAGGCAGGGCAATATTTATCCAGAATCTTCACGGCATTGTGCCAGGGTAAGTAAGTGATATTCCGGTCTTTGATGCCTAGGAGGGCATCAGGGATAGGTCGGGATAAAGTCTCAATGGTTTGCTTCAATGTCCATTCGCCAATGCTGCTGGGGCGTTGGGTTTGAGGGGTTGTGGTGGTAGTCATAGTATTTAGTCTTCCAATAGAATTTCTTCTGCTTGTTCAAAAAGTTTGTAGAGTCGGGTGGTGCCAGGTTTACCAAGGGCTTGTTCTACATTCCAGGTGCGGGAATAGTGCTGCTCGATGTAGTTGCGGAGTTTGATAAGTTCCTGGGCCATGGCTTTAGCGTTGGGTTTGTTCATGGTTCGTTTGTGGGTCTGACTGACTCCTTCTCACCTGCTAGGGCAGGCTAAGGATTAATAGGAGCGCATGGGTGTTACTCATAAGCCATCAGATAGGCTTCATCACAGGCACGGTTCGGTTCATCTTCGGCATGGAGTTCGTTCAGGTGTGCTTGGGTTTGTTCCCGTGGGAGTGCGCCATACTCCATCCAGCCCCAAATGATTGTGAATAGATTCCCGTTGGCGACTTCTTGGGTGATCGCCACAGCTTCACAGGCTGGGAAGTAATCTGTCTGGCGTTTTCCGTTGGGGGCTGTAAAAATCACTTTTACAATGTCGCTGTCGATAGTTGCTTCAATATCTAGGGTCAAGGGATACAGATGCTTGTTGGCGGTTTCAAGGGTTGTCAATAAATTAAGCCAGTCTTGATATTTCATCGTTGTGATTCCTGAGAAGTGAATATGACCCCTCCCAACCCTCCCCAAGGAGGGCTAGGTTTTGGGGGTGATGGTTATAGGTAGGCGAAAACGTAAACTTGACCTTTGGATGTCGGTTCTGAGAAGTAGTCACAAATGAACCAGTCACGGGCGATCGCCTTAAAGTCGATGTAGCAGGTCATCATTCCGGCTTTCTCCCAGGCGTCAAGGGTGCCAAGGTCTTCAAGCTGGGAATAAACAAAGTCTTCTTTGTCGTCGTAAATACCCTGATAAGCATCCTCGAAAGCTTCAACTGTTGAGGCAACATCACCATATCGAGCAGTGCCATAAAAAGCAGCAAAGGCAGGGCCATGGTTGGCGATCGCCTCTCCTAAAGCGGCCACAGTCTCGAAATCTTCCCATTCGCTGATCTGGATGTCGCCAAATCCTTCATAGTCGTGGATCGCCCATTCCTCGCAAATGTCGCCAAGTTGCCAAGCCGGGGAAGTCTTGAGCATGGCCTGTACTTCCGCTTGAATATCATCGGCGTCTTGGTCAGCATCGATCCAAGCTCCATGTAAAAAGCCGTTGTTGTAGGCCGCAAGGCAAGCCACATAGATCCGAGGGGTATCGGTCAGAGTCAACATAATTTTTAAATTCCTAAAATTCTTGAAAAGTTGAGGGGGACAGTGCCTCCAACAGGTGACTAAAAGGGCAGATCCTCTAAGGGAATATGCGCTGTATTTTTGGGGTGCTGTTTGAATAGGGCGATTACTGCTTTCCCGTGGTCAACAATGGCCGGGCGATCGCCGCGTCGGATGATCACAATAGGCTCGGCAAAGTCAGCGGGATGGGGGCTAGTGGTTAAGTGGCCGCCCTGGGAATCATGGACGAAATAAAGCATCACCAATCCCTCCCCTAGTAAGGCAACCAATCAGAAGGAAACAGGTCACAGCAAGGATATTTAATCTCTAAGCTGTGCGCCTCAAAATAGCTGCAACCATAGGCAAGGTCACGCCATTCATTCTCGATGTCTGCGTTGGTGAGGGGCTGGGAAAACTCCATGTCTGATTCGGCGCAAATTTCCCCATGAAAACTGGTAACAGCGGTAAAGCTGAAACGATAACGGGTATTCCAGCAAACCCGAACCCCTGCCGGAAGTTCTTCGTCTCTAGACTCAAACTGGTAACGGCCAATCGTAGTGTTATAGGCCGTCCGGTCAGCCATCTCCGATAGCTGCCGTAAAATATCTAAAGCAGTCATAACTAGCTTCTCCTAGTTGTGGTTGTTAGGGCGGGGTTGAGAATTGCAGTTCTCTCCTCGCCTGTTCTTACATTATACCCTTGTATACAAGGAAAATAAACAAAAAATAGATAAGAAAATCTAATATAAAAATAAACTAATAAGCCTTGTATACAAGGTAAAATATAGAGGTAGCTAATAAAGAGAGAGAACAAGCTATGCTCGCATTTAGCGGCCCTAGAAAACTCACACCGCAAGAAACAAAACAAGTGCTAAACCTACTCCCCGCAAACCCTCCAGCGGTCGGGGTGGGAGATGCCAAAGGACTAGACGCCCTAGTAGCAGAACACTACGCAGGAAAAACAGACCTCACCATCTACCATGTAGAAGGCCGAGAAAGATGGCAGTTCGCCGCTCGCAGTCAACGCATGGTAAACGATGCCACTGAGCTAATCGCCTTCCCGAATAAACCCTGTCCAGAAAGCTGCACCCCGGCTAAACCCTTCAGCGGCCATGGGTCAGGAACCTGGGGGACGATCGCCTATGCCGTAAAGAAAGGGCTAAGGGTGACAATCTACCCTCTCGACGGTAGCCAAGTGCCGAGCTGGGCAGAACAAAGACAGCTAACTTTGATCTAAACCCGCAGGGCCGCAAGGCCCACGAGCGGCAGGGGGCTACGGCAAAAACAAACAGCCCCGACCACGAAAACAGCCGACCAACACACAAAAGGGCAAAAGCACACGCTACGCGCGCCCCTACCCCCTCCAACCCACCCTCTCTCTTTCTACTAGCGACGTGCCGCCCAAGAAACAAAAAAAGCACGCCACAAACGCCGGGATAGGGACGTAGCTTGCTTAGGCCCCAACGTATAAAAACTGCCCGACAGCCGAAGATCGCCGACGTAGGAGGCCAACGTAAAAAGACACGGGCTAACGGACTCCGGCGGACTGGTGTTGCTAAAATGCCTTTTCGCGGCTAAGGAAGCGTAATTACGCCGCAATCGTGCGGCATCCTTATTTCTATCCTGTCGCTCCGCCTATACCCATCAGTAGGGGATTGGGATTTAGAAAGTAGCAGTCACGTTGGCGGCAAGTAACCTTTCGGGAACAGGACTTTCTGGGATAGCAGGATGAGACTTGGTGGGCAGTGAGCGGAAGGTAGGCAATAACCTGAATGGGGACAGGTAAAGCGGCAGTATGCGGCTTTTTGAATAATCAAAGACAACCGTCATCGGCGCTTTGCGCGGACGACACCTTATTTCCTGTCCCCTCGAACTTAAACCAGGGATGTGGGGTGATCGCCATCATTGTCGATATTGATGTAAAACTTTTTCCTTTTTTGAGGTTCAGCTTTTATTCTTAGAGATATCGAACTCTAAAAACTTTGGATCAATGCCCAAAACAGTCTCAATTGTCAGCAGGAAAGGAGGAGTAGGGAAAAGTACCCTTTGTTCCAATCTTGCCGTAATTGCTGGAGATGCAACAATCCTTGATTGTGACGATCAGGCTTCCTTAGCTGATTGGGGCGATCGCCGCAAACAAGATACTCCTCCAGTGATTGCCATACCAGCGAGACGAGCAGTTGCTACGATTAAGCAAACAAACACTGATTGGAATTTTATTGATACTCCGGGTACTCTCGATGCCAATATTATCGAAGTGATCCAAGCCTCTGATTTTGCCCTAGTCGTTTTGCGCTATGGACAATTTGAGCTTGATTCTGTATCGACAACCCTATCGGCTGTGAAACTCACTCAAAAACCAGCAGCAGTTGTTCTCAATCTTCTTCATCCCAACAGTAACGCCCAAGATCTAATCAAGAATCTCCAAGAAGCGGACTTGGGATTTCCAATTGTTCCTACAGCAATTTGTTCTAGAGCAGACTTTCAAACCGCTGCTACCCAAGGCATTGGCGTTACTGAACTTGCCCCTGAAGGAAAAGCAGCACAAGAAATTACTCAAGTATGGAATTGGCTTAAAACAGAGATTTAATTTAGTTATGTCCAAACGTTCTCCCCTAGATCTTAGTAAGGCAATCAAACGGTCAGCGACCCCTGATGCAGCCCGTACTCTTCTCACAGAACAGAATCAAAACAAACAATTTGTTCCTTTAGAACAAATATCAGATCGCATCGGGTCAGATACAAGAGTGATTAACGAAAAACACGCTCAAGAGTTAGCAGAAAGCATCGCTGTTATTGGTTTGATTGCGCCACTGACAGTAGACCGCCATTATCGACTTTTAGCTGGGGGGCATCGTAGAGTTGCCTTGCAATTCATTAGGCAAGCATGGCCTGATAGATTCGCCGAGTTATTTAAAAATGGCGTTCCTGTTTATATCATTGATATTGATGCCACAACTGATGTTGTTGATGCGCTGCAAATTGAAGTAGAGGAAAATACGCAACGGAAAAATTACACAACAGAGGAAATTCGAGAAGCTGCCCGAAAGTTAGAAGAAGCTGGATATGAACGGCTTCGGGGCAGACCAGCGGATGGGCAAAAGTCTTTGAATAGGGAGCTGATGTCTGTTTTTCGTCTGAGTCGCCGTCGCATTACAGAAATCTTAAATGAACCCTCAGAAAAAAGTGAGCACCCATGCGCACTTTCTAAAGACCTTAAACAGTATGAGACCTTCCTTCGACAATCTGAGAAATTCCATAGGAAGATCATGGAGCGAACTATGGAGGATACTCAAGCTCCAGAACTACAGAAAATTCGGCGTGATCTAGGCAGAATAATCAAAAATTTGGAGACATTGATTGATAAGAGAGTTAAAGAGAACTTAAGTGATAATGAGTTTTAGGCGATCGCCACCTTTTTAGACCAACTTGAGGAGAATCCAAATCTAATTGAACAGGCTTTAGCTCGGCAGGAAAATCGAGGTTAGGATGAACTCAGGGCACATGACTCTGGTTTCCTGGGAGATCGCCTTATTCTATCTCTCCCTAAAATTGTTGTAATAAAGTTAGCCATGGTACAAATCTCCTTTTTTTTTGAAAGTAACGCTGAAGGTGGATACATCAACGCATTGTCTGAAAGTACATTAGTATCTGGCCCCATCGTTTCGCAAAATGCTGGCAGTACAAACTACGGCATCTACTATCAAGTCGGTGGTGGAGGGCTGAATGGTGCCTTTGCAAAAGGGCTGAGAAGTCAAATCTCGACAGTCAACGAAGAACTTAGGTTGGCCTATGATGCAAAGTTCGGTGACGGTTGTTGGGCAAAACACTCTAACAATCCACCATCTCCCCCAGTTCTGACATCTTTATTGGTATCAGTCCAGCCTTCTGAAGAAGTGGAAAAAGAGTGTATCGGTATGATGTATTCCGTGGGGCCAAGGCTAACCGCAGCAGGTTTGACATCCAATGAATACGCTTGTTATACCCAAATCTATAGGGACGCGATGAATGAGATTACCCAGAGTGATAAAAAAATCAGTGGCTTCCGTATCACGATGCTCTCATCAGGGATTTACCGTGGCGGCGCACCGATAGCACCCTTTGCTGATGCTGCTGCTAGTTCAATTATTGATGCGGTATGTGAAGCCGTTGCCAATCACCCCAGGAGGTTAGAGGACTTAGCCATTCTAATCAATACAAACACTAAGACTGAGTTTCCCAAGGAGGTGAAAGGGTTTAGTAACGCGGCAAAAGCTAGAGGTGCAGATTTCTTCTCGGAAAAAGGGAAGAACGGATTTGTAATAACGCTTTAGTCAGGGGCGATCGCCTACTCATTCGGCGACTCGGCAGAATTTCAGACTATAGGGCATTAGTCACACCTTCTTAGGGTGCAATAGTATGAAAATTTTTCTGAAATGACTACATGGTAAAGGTTACAGGAGTTGCGTGGCACTTCGTTGCAGCTTCGCTACCTTTAGGCCTCATAGCAGGTTATTTCCAGCGGGCTTTGCAGTAATTAGCAATTTCTACTGGGTCGGTGAGTTTGCTGGTTTGGCGACCGCTACGGATAAAGAAGGTATTGGTTTTGTTGCCTGTCTTTTGGTCGAGGTAATTGAAGGTGACTTGGTGGGATGAGGGTTTGACTTTGATGCAGCAGATGGTTTTGCCCTTGAGGCTATGAAAGCTGAGGTTGATAAATGGGGAAATGTCTTTACCGAGTTCAGGGAAAATCAGGTTGTTCTCTAGGTACAAGCCATAGGCATCCTGTTTGTTGTCTTTATTTTTGATGCTTTTGTCTTGGTAGTCATAGTCTTCTAAGCCCAAGATATTGCCGTCATCTTCTACGCCGATGAGTAATGTGCCGCCGTCATGGGAGTTGAGGAATCCGGCTACTGCTTTGAGGATGTCGTGGCAACGGAATTTTTTATTACTAAAGTCCTCGGTCTTTATGTCATAGAAGGTGGTGGACTTGAATTCAAGGGTCTTGCTTTCGCCGGACATGATTAGGGCAACGATTTCGGGGTCGTCGGCAAGGTCTTTAAAGGCGGTGAGGGCGGCTTGTTTGGTTTCTTCGGCAACGATGGGAAGGTGCTGAGAATATGGGTAAATTCTGATTCTGTGAGTCCGTAGAGGTGGGCAATGATGCCATCAAGTTCGGCGCGGAGTTTGCCTCGTTCTGCTTCGTCGGTTACGCCGTTTTTATGGGAGCTTAAACCGACTTCTGCGGCGAGATCGTCAAATTCGGGGGTGGTACAAATCAGTTTCGCGGCTCTCTCTACTATCTCATCAAACCATTGATCGCCTTTTTGTAAGCGGGGAATTGTTAATTGGTAAACATAGAAAAAATTGATGTTTGCTGATACCCGTTGACGTAACATAAAATCAACGACAAAGCTATTCCATAAAGCGCAGAGCATTAACATTTCTGCATATTTAATTCTACGATTTCCATTTTCATCAAAGCTTAGAGCAACTTGGAAATTTTCAGAACAAAAATTATTTGCTGGAATAATTGTAGAAATCATTGTTCTAATATCAGTATTTCTAGCAATCTTACGAAAACCCAATCGATAATCTTGATAGTCCATTTTTTGACCAAGATCGGACTCGCGTTCTCCTAAAATTATTTGCCTGAATTCTTTTTCGTCTTCTTTTTTTAGCCAATTTTTGACCTGATCTAAAGCAAATTTATGGTCGAACTGATGTATGATTTTCCCCTCATAAATAGGGAATGATTCTTGAAAGAATTCTGATTGTAAAAGATAACTATATTTTTTATTTGTTGGATCTAATTCACGAGTAAGCTTTAAATTCCATTTCCCTTCGATTTGTTCACCGAGGAGAGGAAAACGAGTCATTTTTTCCGCAATTCCCACATCGATCGTCTGTTTAAACTCCATAATCGACAAAGAATCCGGCGACAAGCGACGAATTAGATCCACATCCAATTCAATATCATCCGAGTTCGGAAAATCCTGTAATTCCTTCACCTCATGGCGCATGAACCTTGTGGGAAAAGCTTGGGTTTTACCGCCCTTTTCAAAACTCAGCACCACAAATTTAAAACGACTATCAACCCCTTCAAAAATTGATTTTCGATTCTCAAAACAAAATAAACCCGTCACTTCAGTTTGAGAAAAGAGCATTTCCCGTAGTTGCTTTGTGCCCAAGTCCGTATAAACACCGCTAGGGATGACAATGCCACATTCTCCACTATCCCGCAGTAAATGAAAACACCGCTCTAGGAATAGCTTATAGAGATTAATATCCGTCCCCTGTTTACGACCATTCACCACAGAAATTTGATTACGATAATCTTCCGCCGAACGATAATAACTACTTACATAGGGAAATCGATTTTTATAAGCTAACCAAGCCGCTGCAATCTCTGGATTTTGCAAAAGCTTTTTCTGTTCCTTCTCAAAGGTTTTAATATCCATTTTATTTTTCGTCACCAAATTACTATGATGGGCGAAAAACTCCTTAGCTTGCGGCTTAAAAATTTCCCAAGGCGGATTCGCAATAATCGCATCAAACCCACCCCGTTCAAACACCTTATCGAAGTGATAACCCCAATGGAACGGCTCCAGCGCATCAATATCAGCAATTGTCACATCCCGTTTTTTTGTTTTCTTGGAATTAAGCTGAGCTTCCTCATACTTAATCCCCAGTTTCCAGCTAAATTCCTTCAACAAAAGCTGATTTAACTTCGCCTGAGATTCCGCATTGAGCTTATCGATATGATTCCGCAACGCCAACACACTCTGATCCTTTGACCGTTCATCCGCACTCCTCGACCTATCCGGCAGAAAAGCATGTTTCTTGTAGAGGTCAATACTCTTATTTTTATCCTCTAGGATTCGCTGATATTCCGAAGCCGCCAGCGCATTTAAAAGATTCCCTTGAACGGAAGATTCCCCCCCGCCCCCTTATCAAGGGAGAGTTAAGAGAATCAAACGCATTGCCATCCACCCGAATCAAACCAATGAGGGAATTGCCCGCCATGATATTAAAATCCACATTCGGCAGCGGTTCGAGGTCATCCACCTTCTCCACCGAAGACACCAGCGAGAGAAAGAGCCGCAACTTACAAATTTCCGTTGCCTCCTCCATGATGTCCACCCCATAGAGATTGTCCGTAATGATGCGCTTCTTGATGTAATAATCCAGCGAACTGTGGGCTTGCTGCATCTCCTCAAACCAAGCCTTTAGCTCCTCATCATGAGAGAACGTTACCTTCCCGATAATGGTCTGGTAAATCGGAATTAAAGTCTTCATCGCCGCCACCAGAAATGCCCCCGACCCACAAGCCGGATCCAGTAGCGTCAAGGTCGGCAAAATCTTTTCTAGGAGCAGATGACAAAGCTCATTATTTAGATTACTTTTTAACGCCTCAATATCCTTGAAATCCTTACCTGCTGCCTTATTGACCTTATCCACAATCACCTTATTGATCGTGCGATCGCAAAGATATTCCGTAATCTCCGGGCGGGTGTAATAAGCCCCAAACTCCTTCTGGTTAATATATTTCTCGAAGATATAGCCCAACACATCAGGGTTAATCTCGTTGCTGTCCTTCTCCGCATCCGGGCGGTCATCCAAGTGCCACGAGTAGGACGAAAATAGTTTTAGAACCTCCTCAAATGCCTGATCGCCAATGGAAATCTGAGCATACTTTTGCTCGATGGAATGGCGCAGGAATAGACCCCCATTGAGATAACAGATTTTCCCTAGCCGAGCCTTGATGTCACCCGCCCGATCATCCTCCGGTTTCGCAAATCCCTCAAAACATAAATCCGTCAAGAAACCATAAAAGGGTTCCCCCTGCGCCTGACAATCCTTGAGGTGATCGTCCAAATAATTGGGGTTCTCCTGATCCAGAAAATACCGCTTCTGGAGGAAATAGACGAACATTAAACGGTTCAACACCACCGACGCATACCAACGGCGATCGCCCTCATCCTCTATCCCCTCAATCTCCAGACAAAAATTCTGATGTAACCCCTCAAAATCTTGGAAAAACTGCTTGGTTACTTCCTCAATATTGAAACCCCTACCCACTTTTCCAACAGTCTGAACAAGGGTTGCTGAATCCTCTTCATCCAAGCTAAAAACCAACGGCTCCAGCTTCTGGATCATCCCCTCCGCCGACTGCTTTGTTTTATAGGGATGAAAAACAGGCTTACGCTTTTTACCCTGCTGCTTTACCCACATCCAGACCTGTTCCGTCTGTGCCTCATCGCTAAAAATCAACAAATGGGATTTCGACACCGTAGCCAATTGGGTATCCAGTTCCTTTTGAATTTTTCGCAGGGGAATCTTCTCGCAGATACACTGATAAACCGTAAAACCACGCTTCTGGGCAATGGCGATCGCTTCAAAATAAGCCTCATCCACCTCTAGGGGAACCGTCACCGCATCGACTGTATCCCAGCCCAACTCTTCAATAAAAAGGGATTCAAAATCAAAATTTTTGAGATATTTTTCAGTACGCTTGCGGTTTAGTTTCATCAGTAGTTCCCCTAGGGTGCAATCAAATCAAGATCAGGAAAATAGGTTTGGTAACGTTGGCGATCGCGGCTCAACAGCCGATAACCCACCGTCAGAGCATGTGCCCCAATATAAAAATCTGGCAACGGCGATCGCCCTTTGCCGCCATTGCGTCGGTACTGTAAAAAAGCCTTCCCAGCAATAAAAGCTGCATCATAAGGCAGTGGTTCTCTGGTGTAGTATTTGGGCGGTAGGAGTTGGTCAAGCTTCTGGGTAGACTCAATCCCAATGGATACTTCCGCATAAATCACAGGATTAATCACAAGCCGATAGATTTCAGGCCGATCAATAAAATGGGCAAGCTGTTGATGTGACCAAGCAAACCAAGCAGAATCATCCGAAAAGACATCAATTAAGACGTTACTATCTACCAAAATCTTAATCATCCTCACCCCTTGTCAACGCCATAATCTCATCGGTGGTCATATCAAATTTCATCTGTCCGCGAACTTGCTCGATATAGGCCATCCCCTCACTGAGCGTTGTGGCACGTTCTGTACGGTAACGATCCTGTAATGTCAGCAAGAAGCCCCGCACCTCATCTAAAGCGGTTTCTGGTAAAGCCTCCAGCATTTCGACAATTTCCATCTGTGTTGTTGTCATCATTTTTTCCTCAATGTAGTTAAGCAGTAATTTGACGATCCTAGCCCTGAAATAAGCCCATCGAACAAATGACCCTCGCCCCCTCGAATGTACCGTCCGCTGTCACCACACAGAGGGCATCATGCTCCATGAGGTAAGTCACTTTTTGGGCCAAATCTTCATCAGAAATTCCAGCCCTCAATTCTCGGTTCAAAGAGGCGATCGCATTTTGCTTCAGGGGATAGGTGTGAATCATCTCGATAGCTTGTTCCAACTGTTCCCAAGTCTGACCTTGAGCCAATAAGGGTGTTTTTTCTTGCACTTTTTGACAGTAAAACATCAGACGGTCGTAGACTCTTGCCCTGACTCCACGCCGACTCCCCATAACACCAGACACTTTTTTGGTTTGTTCTGTAATCAACTGGGACGCTCTTTGGACTAAATGATGATGCTGGGGGTGGCGTGCTTGAGCTGGAGTCTCAATGCTGCAGCGGGCCGTCCGCAGAATACGCATCTGGGATTGGGTCACACTGTTACCATACTTATCTACCCAGGCCAAAGCGTCTGTTCCCTCCGAGGTGCGCAAATAAAGCAAGACACCCTCTGGATCTAAAGTATTTGGTTCATGGCGACGGGTCGAGAACACCACATCCGGAAGTTCTGCAATTAATCGTTTTAATTTAGGGTTCGCATCGATTGCCGTTTGCCAAATCTGTAAAGCCTCAGAAGTTAAATCGACTTCCCCTTCATCGTCATCATCATCGAGGACACCCGATTTTTCATGGTAGAGATTGAGTAGCATTGACCGCTCTTCCTCATCCTCAAAGAAAGCTTCATCTGTACCGACCACTTCCTGATTTTCTTGGAGGCGATCACGCAACCGACCCCGCAGATTGATTAATTGTTCAACCCCCTCTGCTGGTAGGAAGGAATAACAAAAAATTTCATCCGCTTCCTGTCCAATCCGGTCTACACGACCTGCCCGCTGAATGAGCCGGATAATCGCCCAGGGCAAATCATAGTTGAGGATAATTCTGCTGTCCTGTAGGTTTTGGCCTTCACTCAGCACATCCGTGGCAATGAGAATCCGTAGCTGTTCCGCCGATGGAATATTCTTGCCATTACTTTTCGGGCTGAACCGTTGGGCCAACAGGGTTGGATTTTGCGTATTTCCCGTTGCGAGCCCAATATGAGTGATGCCCTTAGCCCCTAAAGTCTCTGCTAAATATCGGGCGGTATCTGCAAACTGCGTAAAAATTAGAATCTTTTCATCGGGGTGTTGCTGCGTTAACAACTCCGCGAGAGCCGTCAATTTTCCATCTTGATCCGGTTCCCAACGTCCTGCAATTTTGAGAATCTGCACCAAAGCTTGAGCATCCTGGGCTAAATCCTGGGCCAACTCTGGCTGAAATAAATTAGAACGAATCCACTTAAATCGACGGGGGTATTGGGTTTTGTAAAGCTCATAGATAATGGAAGCCCGTTGTTTCAGTTCCACACTCGGCGTAAAGGTATCCTCGTCAAAACTATCTTCGCTTGATTCCGTTGCTGTTTCCCAATCCTGTCCCAACAAAGAATCTTGATCTTCATCGGTAGTATCATCCAGCAATGCGGCATCCTGCGTCCCAATCGGAATCTCTAATTCATTGGCGATCGCATGGAGATAAACATAATTCCGCAGAATATGGCGCTCAATGGACTGGATAAATGCGGCTCCACTGCTTTCGAGGCGTTTAAACAGATTTGTCCGGCAGAAGCCCATTAACCGCTGGCCCGCATGGGAAAGATTCGCGAGGATTTTTCGCTCCGCTTCGGTGATGTCCAAATGCTCAAAGCCAGTTTCTAAACTCATCTGACCAGGGGATTTCGTCCGGGCTTTTTTGCGACTGCTAGGCGGTTGAATCACGTAATTACCTAGACCATATCGAGGTAAGCAAAGGCTATTGATGATGTCCACCACGCGATCGCCATACAACCGCGCATAGGGGTCTGAATCACCGACTGTATTGAATTTCACCGTACAGGGGCGACGGATAGGAAAATAAAATTTATCGCCATTAGGAAACTCCAGATAGGAACCGCGCTCATCTTGCTTGGCATAGGTGTTTTTGATAAATCCCCTCGTCCGTCGCACCATATAGCGACTCATGAGCTGCTGCCAATCTTCTGGCTCATCACTATGTTCAAATGCCATGAGCGATCGCACAGGGGCTTGGTGACGCCGCCGAAACTGCATTTCCCCCCCAAGCTCGCGAATATAAGCTTCTGGCTTAATCCCTAAATCAGCTTCTTCCCGCAAAAATAAGCGTAGTTGAGACGATAAATCTAAGTAGCCTTTGTTGTAGGGCGTTGCCGTAAGCATGATGCACCGTGCCCCACTCTGTTCCATATATTCTTTAATCGCCTGGTAACGTTTCCCCTCACGGTTACGGAGGTTATGGCTTTCGTCAATCAGTACCAAACGAAAACGGGCCGGAACCTCTGGTAAAACTTTCTCCACTTGGCTAATGGGAACTACTTTTCCACGTAGACCATACCGTTCCACGTAGCTCTGCCACATTGACTCTAGATTTTTAGGGCAGATAATTAGGGTGCTTGTCCCGTATTCCTCTTCGCATACATGGGCGATCGCCGTGCCCACTAAGGTTTTTCCTAAACCAACCACATCACCAATAATCACCCCATTGCGTTTATCGATATGCTGCATCGCCACCCGTACAGCCTGTTCCTGAAACTCCAATAAACCAAAATTCTTCGGGGCTTGATACCGACTTAAACCATCCCGCGCCTCCTGCGAGAGGTGATAAGCCATCTTGAGATAAATGTAAAAGGGCTTGAGCTGGCGACCAGCCCAACTTTCGTCAATGACCTCAATCAGGTCTTGGGAAATATCGAGAGAAAACTTATCTTCCCAGCGGTCTTGAAACCATTCCTCCAGCTTTTTTGTATCATCCCGATCAGTCACCTCAACATTCAGTTCACCCTGGCCACTCAAACCAGAAAAGGTAAGATTACTGCTGCCCACATAACCAATGCGTGGCGTGATTTTATCTTCGCGATAAATCAGATAAAGTTTGGCATGGAGGAGATGACGCAAGAACAAACGTACCTCTAACTTATTGGCCTGTAATTGTGCCTGTAGACGCTTTAGAGTTGCCTCATCTCTTGCAGTGGGAACACCATAGGTCAATTGCTCCCGAAACTGTTGGGCCATAATTTTCTTTAATTTATTGGCTGTTTCATTGGAGATACGTTCCTTACGACGTCCGATTGCAAATTTTTGCTTTAACTCATCATTAGGGAGCTTTTGCATGCCAATCAACAAGCGGCAATTTTGCCCTCCTATTACCCCGAACTGCTCTATTTCATCTTCGAGTTCATGCCAACCCCGCAGGTTGAAGTAACCCACGCAGAAATCAGAGCGGTAGCCTTCCTTCAGGCAGTGCTTAAGTTCTGGGAGTAATGGAAAGTCACAGTTATCGTAGATAGCCGACATTAATTAGACGTGGAATGGGAGCGATCGCCGACATATAAAATGTCACTTAAGACATAGTGTAATACGAATAAAACTTTAAACATTTAAACATTTATAAATTGCAATAAAGGTTAAAGTATAGGTGGCGATCGCCTTTGAGGAACACAGAATGCCTCCGAAAACACACTTCAACAAGAACAAACGACCTATTGGGAAAAGTGCTAGTCCTGATTTCACCAGAACAACTCTCTATCTCAGTAACGAGCTACATCACCAAATCAAACTTTACGCTGTCAGTCAAAAAGAAGATATGTCCGATTTGGTAGAGCGAGTAATGACTGATTACTTCACAAAGCAGAATTCATAAATAGACGGCGATTACATACATCATCCAAGATTCTTAATAATTTCAAAATTTCAATGAAAGCACAAGCAACACAGTTACTAAAATTTCTGCAAACCTCACTGCAATTAAATATCCCCATCTATCAACGTACTTATTCATGGGAAATCAAAGAATGTCAACAGTTGTGGGATGACATTATTAGAGCAGGAAAAAGTGACAAAATAGAAGTACACTTTATAGGTTCAGTTGTTTATATAATGTCGAATGAAAGTGCAACTTCTCCCCTATTGATCATTGATGGTCAACAACGACTGACAACTATTTCTATTTTATTAGAAGCTTTAGCAAGAGAATTGGAAAATTATTCCGAAGAAAAAATACCAAAGGGATTTTCTTCTTCTCAAATTCGTGGCAAATATCTCACGAATCCTTATCCTGATGATCCTTCTGAAAAATATAAGCTAATATTAACTCAAACAGATAAAGATACATGGCTATCGTTGCTGAAGAATCAGGATTTTCCACATAACAAATCTCTTAAAATTTCCACTAACTTTGATTTTTTTACTCAAAAGATTAGGGGAATTAATAATAATCTTTACCAGTTGTGCAAGGGTCTGAAAAAATTAATGGTTGTTGACATTGCCTTAGACCGAAAATCTGATAATCCTCAACTCATATTTGAAAGCATGAACTCAACAGGGCGAGAGTTGAGCCAAGCTGATTTAATACGTAATTTTATCCTTATGGGACTCGAACCGGAACAGCAAACGAGTCTCTATGAAAATTATTGGCGTAGAATGGAGTTGGAATTTGGTCAAGAAGCTTATAGTAGCTACTTTGACAGCTTCATGCGATATTATTTAACAGTAAAGTTAGGCGAATTGCCTAAGAAAACGGATGTGTATGTCACATTCAAAAAACTTATAAATTCAAAGATTATAGATTCCAATATCATAAATAAAACCGTCGAAGATTTATATCGATTCTCAAAATATTATTGTGCCATTGCTCTTGGGAGAGAAACAGACAAAGACTTGAAAAATGCTTTCAGAGATTTAAGAGAATTAAAAGTCGATGTATGTTACCCACTACTCCTCGAATTGTACGCTGATTATCAGAATAAAATTCTTTCTAAAAATGAATTGCTAGAAGCTACGAGGCTCATTGAAAGTTATGTTTTTCGTAGAGCTATTTGTTCAATTCCCACAAACTCATTGAATAAAACATTTGCCAATTTTCATAAATTCCTCAAAAAAGACAGGTATATAGAAAGCATTAAAGCTCGATTTTTGACCCTTCCCTCTTACAGAAGATTTCCTAGTGATGAAGAGTTTAAGAGAGAACTAGCAATTCGTGACTTATATAACTTTCGTAACCGTTCATATTGGCTTCGTCGCTTAGAAAATCATAACAAAAAATCGTCAGTCATTGTCGATGAATATACAATTGAACATATCATGCCACAGAATAAAAAATTATCTGATGAGTGGCAGAAAGCTCTTGGCGAAAATTGGCAAGCAATTCAAGCGAAATGGTTACATACATTAGGAAACCTAACACTTACAGCTTATAACTCAGAATATAGTGATCGTCCATTTCCAGAAAAAAGAGAATTAACAATAGAAGTTGATGGTGGAACAGCAAAAGAAATTGGATTTAAATATAGTCCTTTATCACTAAATCAGGGATTAGGTCAAATTAAAGAATGGACTGAAGAAGAAATTATCAAAAGAGCTGAAACACTATCCAATAAAGCACTTGTAGTTTGGTCTTCTCCTAAACTTGGTCAGGATATTTTAGATGTTTATCAACAAAAGGATCAGAGTAATGACAATTATTCCATTGATGATCATCCGCACTTACTTTCCGGTAATATTAAAAAACTATTTCAAGAATTCAGAAATCAAGTTTTAGCTCTCGACCCTTGCATTGCAGAAGAGTTTTTAAAGCTTTATGTGGCTTATAAAGCAGAAACTAACTTTGTTGATGTCGTACCTCAAGCCAAACGATTAAGATTATCCCTTAATATGAAATTTCCTGAAATCAGTGATCCTAAAGGCTTATGCAAAGATGTAACTAATTTAGGTCGTTGGGGAAATGGTGATGTCGAAGTTGGTTTAGAAAATTTAGAGCAACTTCCCTATGTCATTGGTCTAGTACGGCAATCTTTTGAAAAGCAAATGAGTAGCAGTGATGATGAAATCTAATAACGTTCCACAAAGCATATTTCTCGGCGATCGCCCCTCTGAAAAACTTATGGGGCAATGATCCCCGGCGATAGAATTAATTTAAGAGTAGACAAAAAATAGCCCAGGCTTACGATAATTTGCAGCTATTTTTCCTAAAAGCCATGTATAGCAGTAGTTTCAGCGATTTCAGGAAGCTTACGATAATTCGGGTTAAAGCACTCTCACCAAATTTCATCCACACAATCAGACTTCGTTTATTTACAAGTAAAAACAGTGGTAAGGGCCAACTCAATCAAGTAGTTATCTTCTCTCTTTAAAAAAAATTAGGTCACACGAAAGAAGAATCAGGTAATCATCATGCCAGCTTAACACGGCGCAACAGCACAGCATTAACCGCCACAATTACAGTAGAAAGACTCATCAGTAAGGCTCCCACTGCAGGGGAGAGCACAATTCCCCATTTCGATAATATCCCGGCTGCTAAGGGGATTGCGACAATATTGTACCCTGTGGCCCAAAATAAATTTTGCAGCATCTTGCTGTAGGTCTTTTTGGCTAGCACTAGAGCTTTCACCGCATCCAAAGGATCATCTTCCACTAATACCAAGTCAGCAGATTCGATTGCCACATTAGTACCTGCTCCAATCGCCAGCCCCATGTTGGCTTCCAGGAGTGCTGCTGCATCATTGATTCCATCTCCGACAAACGCAGTGGGGGCATCTTTTTTGAGGTCTTTAATACGCTTAACCTTGTCTTCTGGTAATACACGAGCATAATAGCGATCAATGCCTAAATCCTCAGCGACGGCCCGAGCTACAGCCTCTGCATCACCCGTGATCATCACTGTCTGAATATTCATCTGATGGAGACGCTCAATAGTGGTACGAGCACGTTTCCTAACTTGGTCAGCCATGGAGATTACGGCAATAACACGATCATCCGCCATCAAGACAACAGCACTTTCACCACGATCATCAGCTCTATCTAGCGCTTGTTGTAACGAATCAGGAAAAGATAAGTTTCTCTCTGTTACCCACTCAGGACGCCCTACATAATAGGCTTGACCCTCAATGATGCCTTGCACTCCCCGTCCAGTAATCGTTTGAAAATCTTGCATCTGGGGGAGTTGCAACTGATCATCTTTGGCTGCACCAACAATGGCCTTCGCTAGAGGGTGCTCGGATGGATTTTCTAAGGCGGCAGCGATCGCCAATGCCTGATCATCTTCCATGCCATCCGCGGTAACCGCTTGCACCCCAAATTGGCCTTGGGTCAATGTTCCTGTCTTATCAAAAGCGACAATTTTAATATCTTTTGCTCGTTCTAAAGAGTCTCGATTGCGGACTAAAATGCCATTGCGGGCAGCCAACCCCGTGGAATTGGCGATCACCAAAGGGATCGCTAACCCTAGGGCATGGGGACAAGTAATCACTAGGACTGTGACCGCTCGATTGATAGAAAAAATGAGATCAGTGAGACTGAGCCAGACAATAAACGTGAGGGTACCAGAGGCGATC
Organism: Picosynechococcus sp. PCC 11901; assembly: GCF_005577135.1. Lineage (NCBI taxonomy): Bacteria > Bacillati > Cyanobacteriota > Cyanophyceae > Chroococcales > Geminocystaceae > Picosynechococcus > Picosynechococcus sp. PCC 11901. Next base: position 13,254 of record NZ_CP040357.1, on the reverse strand, counting down.
GCGATGATGGTCAGCCAGTAGGCAACTTGATCGGCTAATACTTGGTAGCGGCTTCGGGACGATTGAGCTTCTTCCACCAATCGCATAATTTGACTGATGGCAGTATCTTCTCCAATCCGCGTCACTTTCACTTGCACAGAGCCATCTGTATTCACAGAGCCCGCCACAACTTCATCACCAACTTCTTTATGAACAGGCTTTGATTCCCCCGTTAAAAATGACTCGTTAATACTGGTGTGCCCCTCAATCACTTCCCCATCATTGGGAATTTGTTCTCCTGGACGAATCAGAATCACATCTCCGGTCTGAATTTCATCTACAGGCACATCCTCAATTTGCCCATCCTGCATACGGTGAGCTTCATTAGGTACTAAAGTAGAGAGTTCTTCCAGGGCTTTACTGGCTCCCTGTACCGAAGCCATTTCGATCCAGTGGCCTAGCAGCATAATGTCAATTAATGTTGCCAGTTCCCAGTAAAAAGGCATGCCCTCTAAACCTAGGGAGACAGCCACACTGTAGATAAAAGCCACGGTGATCGCCAGAGCAATCAGCGTCATCATGCCAATCTTACTTTTAAATTCATGCCATGCTCCCTGGAGGAAAGGCCAACCACCATAGAAATAGAGGGCAATCCCCAAAATCGGACTAATCCACCCAGAGCCAGGAAAGGTGATCGCTTCATAGTTCAGCCAGCCTTGAAGCTGTGGGGAAAAATATAAGATTGGTAGCGTCAAAATTAGTGAGACAAAAAAACGCTGTTTAAACATCCCTGGACTGTGGTGTCCATGGCCGCTGTGGCCACCATGGTGCCCATGTTTACTGCCTTTATGATGATTCTGATGCTTGGAATGGTGATCCTGAGAATGGGAATGATTCATTACAATTTTCGAGATAATTCTGCATTGTTTTGCGTTGTCTTACCTTTTCTTTAGGGGAAAGATTAAAGCTGACGTGAGTTCGGGATAAGGGAAGAGGGGTAGAGTAGTCTGGAAGTGTCCAAACTAAACCAATCTACTCACCCCATGTCTAGTCTAGAAGAACTTTTCTGTAATGTGGATGACTTCTGTCAAATCTTTGAGCCTCTCTGGCATCAAGAGTTAATTCAAGGCGGTACAGTGACTCGACTTCGCTCCCGTCGTTTATGCCTCAGCGAAATTCTGACAATCTTGATCTCCTTTCATCGCGAATCCTACCGTAATTTCAAACATTTCTACGAAAAGTATGTTTGTCAACATTGGCGAGAAGCCTTTCCACACCTCGTCAGCTATCAGCGTTTTATCGAGTGGATACCTTCGACGATTGTGCCTTTATGTGTGTATTTAAAGCATTGTTTCGGGAGCTGCACAGGTATCAGTTTCATTGATGCGACAAGCCTAAAAGTCTGTCACAGTAGGCGTATTCACAGTCACAAGGTCTTTGATGGTCTTGTGGCTCTCGGCAAAACTTCCGTGGGTTGGTTCTATGGTTTTAAGCTTCATTTAGTGGTCAATGAACTGGGAGAGTTGCTCAATGTTCAAATCACCGCAGGTAATGTAGATGACAGAAAACCCGTAGAGGAGTTAGTGCAGCAATTATTTGGCAAAGTCTTTGCAGACAGAGGCTACGTTTCTCAACCGTTAACGGAGAAGTTACGGGAAACCTATGGGATTGAGTTTTTTGCGAAGCCAAAACGCAACATGAAGAACAGATTAATGCGTTTGACAGATAAATTATTATCGAGAAAGCGCTTCATTATTGAGACAGTGATTGACCAGTTAAAGAATATTTCACAAATTGAGCATTCCCGCCATCGTAGTCCGGTGAATTGCTTTGTGAATATACTTTGTGGCTTAATCGCCTACTGCCATCAGCCGAAAAAGCCCTCGCTACAGTTAGACTGGGCATTACAGCCTTCGGCTTAACCCGAACTCACGTTAAAGCTGACTATTGGATCTATGATCATAGTATGCCTTTTAGGCCATTACAGGTCTCTCTTTAGGAGTCTTAAATTAAAAAGAGGTTTGACCATGGATACCAAAGTTTTAGCTTTTATTGCAGCTGGATTTGCTGGCGGTGTTCTTGTTTCTTTACTTGTTGGAGTTCTATTGATGGGGGGAATGATCGGGCGTGGCGGTATAATGCGAGGCTGGAGCTGGGAATGTACCAGCATTAACATCCCCCCAGTGATTTTAGCGGCAGCATCTTAATGTGATTCAAATAGATTATTAAGTAAACACTTATTCATATCAAAATCTATTAATCGTTGCTGCTACTGAGACCATAGAGAGTGGCCGGAACTGCGATAGTCATCGCAAATAGGAGTTCTCCTAAACCATCTGGGATTTGGGTATTTGGTGGGGGACTCTTTTGATTTTGCTCACCCACTTTATGATTTTTAGTGATATTTTGATGTACTTCTTGTCGTTCAAAAACATCATCTTTTTTAAGCACTGACTTAGAAGATTTTGGCTTCTTGATATGATATTTTTGCTTATGAGAATAAGCCGAATGAGGAATTGCCAGTGTAGCTAATAACATTAATAATGCTGTTCTCATATTAATCATTTAGTTCTTTCCAATTCATTAGTGAACGATTTATCGTTTTTTTAGAATAAAAGTCTTATTCCTCCCACAGCCGCCCAAGTTTCCACGTCTTCACTCTCTGCTCGACTGTAGTCCGCAGATCCAAAAAATTTGCGTGACCAGTCTATTCCCACATAAGGAGCAACATTGCGACTAATTTCGTAGCGGAGACGGGCACTCAGGCCAATATCATTCAAACCAGAACCGACGCCGAATTCCTCCACGGATTGAGCCGCAAGATTCACTTCTAGTTCTGGTTGCAGAATTAGTCGTTGGGTGAGCAGTAATTGTCGTTCTAGACTAAAACGGGCAGAAATATCCCCAGCTTCACTGATAAATAGTGCAGCATCGGTTTCTAGTTTGTAGGGCAGCAAACCCTGAAGGCCAATCACGCCTAAAAAACGATCTTTGCTGCCATTTTCTTCCCATTCGGAGTCATAACGAAGTCCCGTTTGCAGTTCCCAAAATGGTGCGATTAGTTTGGAATAGAGCACTTGGGTTTCCTGTTCGCCGTCGCCTGTCTCCGTACCAATTTCACCTTCAGATTTAAGCCATAGCCGCTGGTAATCACCGCCACGCCAGCCGTTAACTTCCCAATTCACACTGTTTTCCCCTGATTGGTTACGGTATTCCAATTGTTCAAAGAGCAAGAGTCCATAGGTTTCATCGCCGTGATACTTCGGTTCTACGCCGGGGAGGGGGGTAAATCTTGGGGGGATATCTGAATGATCAGCGCCATGGTTATGTTGGGCGATCGCCGTTTCTGGTAATGGACCGTGTTCAGCGGCGGCTGGGTTCATGGGCAGCAGTCCTAAACTGAAGGCGATCGCCCCTAGGGTTTTGTTTAAAAGATAATGCTTCACGACTGTTCTCCCAGGGGACGTTCTACAACTGTGACGGTGCGCATCATACCTGCTTCCATGTGATAGAGCAGATGGCAATGGAAAGCCCAGTTTCCTGTCACATCCACATTGACTTCAACGGAACATTTTTCGGCAGGTTTGACATTGAGGACATGTTTGCGAGGTTTATAAGCCCCTGCACCATTGTCAATTTCCATCCACATGCCATGGAGATGGATCGGGTGCTCCATCATGGTGTCATTAACAAAAGTTAGGCGTAACCGTTCGCCATAGTAGAACTGCAAAATGGGTGATTCAGAATATTTTTTGCCGTCAAAAGACCACATATATCGTTCCATGTTGCCCGTCAGATGTAGCTCTAACTCTCGCTCGGGCGATCGCCGATCAGATCCTGGTTCTAAACTACGTAGATCTGTATAGACCAAGACTTTATGGTCGGGGATACTTTCTAAACCGATTCCCGGCTCATGGAGACGATTTTTCACCATCATCGGTACACCTGCATTACCGACCCCATGGTGATCTGGGCCATGGGGCACCGCCTCACCTAAATCAGGCCCCCATGATCCATCTGGTGCATACCATGTCCAGAATGACCCATCGCTGGGGCTGTATCCATGTTGTGCATATCGTGGCTGGAGTGATCCATCGCTGATGACGGACTCATCTCAGGCATATTGTGCCCAGAATGGGAATGATCCTCATTGGGCATGGCATTCATCTCATGCCCAGAATGCTCCATTTGATAGTTCTTATGGTCAGTGGGTTTGGCTTGCTGTTTCGAGCCGTGTCCCCCATGGTCACCGTGGGAACCGTGATCCATGCCCATATCTTCCATTGTGCGGAGGGGACGAGTTCTCAGGGAGGGATCGCCGCAACCAGGCCCATTTGAGGCGATAAAGTTCCCCTAGCATAGCCGCTACGATCCATTGTTTCTGCAAAAATGCTGTAGGGTTTGCTTTCCTCTGGCTCGACGATCACATCATAGGTTTCTGCCACCGCAATCCGAAATTCATCAACGGGTACAGGTTGAACGTTTTGACCATCCGCCTGCACAACAGTCATTTTTAGCCCCGGAATTCGCACGTCGAAATAGGTCATGGCAGAGGCATTGATAAATCGCAGACGGACTTTTTCTCCCCGTTTAAACAATGCTGTCCAGTTATTCGCTGGCGCCATGCCATTCATCAGATAGGTATAGGTTGCCCCAGTGACATCAGCAATATCAGTAGGATCCATGCGCATCTTTGCCCAGTCAGTATCTTCGCCAAAATGGGCGATCGTGCGTTGTTGGTAGTTATAAAAAGTGCTGACTTTCTTCAGATTACTCAGAACTTGATGGGGATCTTCTTCTGTCCAGTCCGAGAGCATCACGACGTAATCGCGGTCATAGCTAAAGGGTTCGGGTTTCAGTGGGTCGATGATTAAGGCACCAAAATGTCCCTGTTGTTCTTGTAAGCCACTGTGGCTGTGGTACCAGTAGGTGCCGTTTTGGTTGACGGGAAATTCGTAGCTGAAGGTGGTTTTGGGCTTGATGCCGTTGAAGCTAATGCCCGGTACGCCGTCCATGGTGGCAGGCAGGATTAACCCATGCCAATGGATCGATGTTTCGCTGTCGAGTTCGTTGCTCACATTAATCTTGGCGATTTGTCCTTCTTTGAGGCGAATCACCGGGCCGGGGACTGTGCCGTTGACGGTGATGGCATTACTTTGGCGATCGCCGATTTTGATTTGCTCCTGAAAGACTCTGAGATCAATCTGATCTGGATAGCGATCTATCGGCAGGAGTTCCCCTAACATCGGTGAAGCAACCCCCGTGGCACGGGCTGATCGGTGGAGTAGGGGATGTAAACCGACGCTAACGCCAAATCCCGTTGCTAATTTTAATAGTTGTCGCCGACTGATAGCTGTATATCGTTCCTTCATCACAGATTTTGTTATCCGTAGGGGTTGATCGTGGTCAATTTTTAATAATTATTTCTTTGATTTACTGAGATTAAACAGTTAAATTGTTTTTCTTTTTTGGATCATTTTCAAAAATTTCAAAAGCCACAGGACAAAACCTGTCACGACCATGAAAAGCAGGCCAAAAGCATTTAAGAATGGATAAATAAAATCAAGATTGACATTGCCGAATGTGCCTCGATGCAAGTCCAGCAGCCAAATGTACTGATCAACTTTGTCGGTTAGGACAGCAACTTGAAAGAGGGAACCTGTAATCAGAGTCAGGAGGAAAGGCAGGAGAATAATAGGCACAAGAGCATAGTGAATATAGCGAATATAAGACTGATTAAAAAAACGCATGGTCTTGGGCTAGATCTCTTAAATACCAGGGGAACAACGGGGCTATTGGGGCTTGGGTAGGGGCGAATAACCCCCACCTGATTTAGCCCGAACTAATGAATTGGGTTATCCGTTGTTTGTGGGAGGAGTTTTACGGCGACCATGTTGATGGCCAGCATGGGCGACGAGATCAGTATTGTTCAGACTGCTAGTCGGTTCTGCCATGGTTTTATGGGAACAGTCAGAATTTGCTTCTGGAGAATGCTCCATATGTTCAGAATGGTTCATGCCTTCCATGTGTTCTGCGTGATTCATTTCTTCCATGGACTCCATCTGCTCAGCATGGTGCATATTTTCCATGTGCTCGCTATGGTCCATGGTTTCCATAGTCCCCATGGGTTCAGCATGGTGCATATTGCCATGGGTCGACTGGGCGATCGCCGCTGGTGTGATTGTGGGGAGAACAGCCAGGGAAGTTAAGAGAGCAAAGATATATTGACGCATGAAATCTCGATTAAATTTGTGATGATGGTCTTGATGGTAGTGGGCAAAAATGAAATGGCAATGAAATTTTGTAGAAACGAGGGCAATGAGAATTTTATTGGTAGAAGATGAGCCAGATTTAGGGGCAATTATTGAGCGCACCCTGACGCGGGAAAAATATATTGTGGATTGGGCGAGGGATGGCGAGGCGGCATGGGATTATCTGCAAAGTCCTTGGGCGCAATATACGGTATTGGTGGTAGATTGGCTCCTGCCGAAGTTGTCGGGGTTAGCGCTCTGTCAGCGGTTGCGGGAGACAAACTATACATTGCCGGTGTTGATGTTGACGGCAAAGGATCGAGTAGAAGATCGCGTGCAGGGTCTGGATGCTGGGGCGGATGATTATTTAGTAAAGCCTTTTAGTAATGCGGAATTGTTGGCGCGACTGAGGGCCTTACAACGGCGATCGCCCCACCTCCAATCACGGCGCTTAACTTTGGGGCCCCTCACCTTGGACTATGACAGTTTCACGATTAGGGCGGACAACGGTGCAACAGTTACACTGACAGCAAAAGAATTTCAGTTGTTAGAATTTTTGATGCAACATCCCCAACAAATTTTGAGCCGAGATCAAATTTTGTACCACGTGTGGTCAATGGATGCTGACCTAAAAAGCAATGTGGTGTCGGCGCAGATGCGTTTGCTGCGGCGTAAATTGATAGCCTGTGGGGCGGAAGATTTGATTGAAACGGTACATGGCTTGGGCTATCGCTTGGCTCCGGGAAAGGCGGTCAATGAATCGTAACCCGGCTTTTTTACGGACTAGACAACGACTAGCGGGGTTGTACGCTGGGACGATGGGGCTGATTTTATTAGTCTTTGGGCTGGGGTTCTATCGGGCGATCGCCCATGACCAGTGGCAATCTCTGAACCGGAAATTAGTAACCATTGCCGGAACTCTCCATGACGGCATTGAACCTGCTTTAGCAGAGGTGGGCCAAGTAGAACCCGTGGTAGAACATTTTTTACCAGGTGTGGTGTGTGTAGCGGATAAGTCATGTGAAACAGCAATTGCTGGTGAGCAACGCCACATTGTGGGGATGGTGCAGCAAGAAAATTATTATGTGCGTTTCATTGATCAGACAGGCAAACTGTTGGCAACTGTGGGTCAGGTGCCAGATTACGAACAAAATGCTTATTCTCCCTCGTCAGAACAACCCCAAACTCGCATAGACACTGACGGAATTGCCTACCGCGAAATTACACTATTCCTTAAAACCAATGATCAGCAACCCTGGGGTTATATCCAAGTGGGGCGATCGCTCACAGAATATGAAACGGTTCTCCACCACCTGCGCTGGCAGTTAATGCTGGGGCTACCCACTGTTATGGTTTTAGTCCTCGCCGCCAGTTGGTGGCTATCTAATTTAGCGATGGCTCCGGCCTACCGCGGCTATCTACAGATTCAACAATTTACCGCCGACGCCGCCCATGAACTCCGCACGCCGCTGACGGTGATTCGTTCGACCATTGACTTTATCCTTGGGGAACCACAACTGACGGAGGTAGACAGTCGTCAAACTTTAAAAATTATTGAGCGTCAAAATAATCGTCTTGCCCACTTGGTGCAGGATTTATTGCTGTTGTCGCGCCTAGATTTGGAACCGATACCCCTCCAGCAACCCTGCTCCTTGGCGACCATCGCCACAGACTTGATCGAAGAATTCTCAGCAATGGCGATCGCCGCCCACCTCACCCTCCTCGCTGAGATCCCTCCAAATGACCCCTTTGAAATCCTTGGCAACGAAGAGCAGTTATATCGACTCCTCGCCAATTTGATTGCCAATGCTATTCAGTACACCCCGTTGGCGGCATAATCACCCTTACCCTCAGACGCCAAAGCCGAGAAATTTTAGTAGAGGTCGCCGATACAGGTGTTGGTATTCCCCTTGCAGACCAGAAATATATTTTTGATCGTTTCTATCGGTGCATGCAGACCGTGCCATCCATACCGGAGGTACAGGTTTAGGGCTGGCCATTGCCCAGGCGATCGCCCGCGCTCACCAAGGCAATATCCACCTCATCAGTCGCCCTAACCAAGGTAGTACATTTACTCTTCACTTACCTTTACCTCGCAGGAAAACCATTCTAGAAAATCACAATACTTAGTTGGGCCTAAGCTATCTACTGTCCTTTGCGAGGGTATCCGTCAAACACCACAGGCGATCGCCAACCGAATGGGAAGATTACCAAAGCGACTCATCGTAACCCAAGCACCTCATCGGCTACCCCAAAAAGACAATGTCACATTCTCGTCACACCTATTTACGATCAGATACCTGCGTTAAGGGAACCATTTCAATCAAAGGACAAATATCTTCCGGCTGTGAATGAATCTGATCACTGCTCCAACGGTCGCGATAAGCCTCTAACTCAGTTTTAAAAAGGATCATTTCTTGAATTTTTACCTCAAGCTGCTGAATCTTTTCTTGCAATAGGTGCTGAACAAAATCACAAGGTAGATCACCACGGCGATGTACCGTCAAAATTTCTCGAATATCTCCAGGGATAAACCGAGGGATTGGGCTTTTTTAATGAATCGCACCTGCTGCACAATGTTTGGTGAGTAGTAACGGTAGCCATTATCACCCCGCTCCGAATTGATCAGTCCTTGATCTTCGTAATAGCGTAATGCTCCTACAGCTACTTTTGTTTGTTTCGCCACATCGCCTATTTTTAAGCCAGTAATAACCGCCATAGAAAATTCCTTTTATTTTCTTCCATCTTAAACCTTGCACCTAACTAGAGAGTAAAGCAAAAAGATTTTTTCAAAAAAAGCCATTGATCCTCTTGACTCTACAGCTCACTACAGGGTTTAGGGTTGATGCATGGAACTAACAACTACCTTTTCTATTGAAGGAGACAAACCCATGTCTACAATCACAAAAACTATGACAAGCCCTCACGGCAACGTAAGTATTGAGCCAAAAGCCGTCAGACTATATCGTATGTCAACTTCTGAACATGAATGTCCTTGGGGATTGAGGGCAATTAATCTTCTTAACGAACATGGCATTGATTTTGAAGATGTACGCTTAACTTCACCAGAAGAAGTTGCTGCTTTTAAAACAAAGCATGATGTACCTACAACGCCACAAATCTTTTTTGGTGACTATCGCATTGGTGGGTATAGCGATTTAGCTGATTATTTTGATATTGAACCTGAAAAACCAGATTATTCCTATACACCTGTGGCGGCTTTATTCTCCACTGCTGGTTTGATTGCTGCGGCGACATCGATCGGTGTTTCTGGTTTTATGGGTGTTTCTTTATCGATGTTGGCTTCCTTGAAGTTGATGGATATTAATTCCTTTTCGGAAAGCTTTGCGAAATACGATCTCGTGACTCAAAAGTTTAAACCCTATGGCAAGGTCTATCCTTTTGCGGAATTGTTGATCGGTCTGGGCTTTCTTTCGGGAATCGCTCCTTTAGCAACCGGTATCAGCTCTTTGGCAATTGGTATGAGTGGTGCGGTATCGGTTTTCAAGGCAGTTTATATTGATAAAATTGCGTTGAATTGTGCTTGCATTGGTGGGAATTCTAAAGCACCCCTAGGAATTGTGAGCTTTGCGGAGAATGCCATCATGGCGCTCATGGGAGCGACTCTCATTTTCTCGACCGTAAGTACTCGTCCAGTGGAAACACAATCGACTCTCTTCTTTCGAGAAGCGGCGATCGCCCAGGTTGAAGCAATGAAAAATAAGTAGACTGCCTCACAATAGTGCACGAGTCGCTTCTATTTTGATGAAATCCTTCTTCCAGAAGCGACTTTCTCCCGACGAGAAACCTTTTAATCATGAAGATTTAAGTATCTCAGGAGTATAGGGATATAAATCTAGTTTTTGTAGTGTTTTTAGCGCAGTAAAAATCATAAATTAAAGGCATCAACCCACTCAGAGCCAGCATAATTGTCGAACCACAGAGCAATTTTCCTGATGGTTTTGACGTTGTAGGCACGAATTAAACCCTCGATGACAGTTCTTGACCCATGGCAAAGCTCAATGGGTGCTTTTTGAGTTCTTTCTATGAGTGGAGGTAGTGGATCTGGCTCAGGTTCAAGATTACTACAACCAATATCCTGTAGTGAATTTAACGGCTGCACACACCCCGATTATTATTATTTTCAAAAGGTGTGTGCAGACTATAAATCTCCTGTATCCACGGGGTTTCAGAGTTCATCTGTAACTCACCATACCGCTCAATATTTCGGGGTAATCGAGCGACTAAATCCGCTTTGGTGAGAGCTAAGTTATCTCCATCAAGACAATAGACTCGTATCCGGCGATTGTTCATCGTAATTTGCTTTGACTCAGTCCGTAAGCCAAAAATTCTGAGGAGTGCTCCAAAGTAGGCTGATGGGGTGGCATTTTTCCCGCAGGTCAGCCTAACTCCCATCAAAGCTAGTTCATCACGCTGACTCGCCAGAATCTGCGCGGCTTCTCTAACGATGGGGTGATTGGCATGCCACTCCTGGCCTGATAAAACGTGGTCAAGGATTTTGCCAATGCCGATATTTTCGAGGGTTTGAACCCTGAGGCTATGGTGGGAAATATCTTGCTGACAGACTCCACCCTTTTGTTTGTGGATGCTGGCTTGGTCGAGGGCCTGGGCAATTTGAGGGAAAGCTTGCATTTCTAGCTTTTCTAATTCCTTTCGCCGCCGCCCCTTCCGGTCTTTAAGGACATCATCAGCAGTGACTGTTTCGGGTTCAGATACACGCCAATCAGCCAGGTCAAATTTATAGAGCGATCGCCGTTCCACTTCTGTCAGTTCATCTTCCCTGTCTCGGTATTGTTTAGCCTGTTCTAGGGTGAGGTTATTGGCTTGGGCTGTGAGGGTTGCATCATGCTTTTTAAACTCGCTACGGATAGCAGCGACCCGGCTATGATGTCTTTGACCTCATCCGCTGGAAGCTGACACAGTTCATAGTTGACGGTCTTTGTATCCCGTTCTAGTCGAGCCAGCAGGTCTGCCCGAAGGTGAGCCAGTGACCAATTCTTTTCCGCCTGGTAGTGGAAGTAGGGATCACCTGGATCAATCCAGCGCCACTCATCATCAAGACGACTTGCTTTTGCTTTAGCCAGTCGAGCTTTAAAACAAGCGTCTGGGGTGAGCTGATTATATTGATGGTTGGTTTCCTCTACCCAAATATAGCGAGGAACATTAAGGCGATAGCGGTCGAGAAACTGCATCAAATCAGCCGCAGTGAGGTTATCAGCCCAGCCATAGAGCAGTACCGCATCAAAAGCATCGGCAGTGATGGAAAAACCAGTACCAAGGATCGGGGAAACGGCGAATAGTCCCGGGCGGTTTTGTCGTAACCATTGGTTAGGATTACTCAGAAAATCTTTGTACCCATGGGCATTGTCAGCATGGATAGCCATGGCACCGCAGGCATGGGCGAGAAGTTTTGCATCAGATTTACGGCTACAGAGAACCAAGACTCGCTGGCCTTCATCCTGTAACTGGTAGAACTTCTGCACCATTGGGCTTCATGTTCAAAGACTGTATCAATTCGTTGTTTTTTGACATGTTCGACCTTAACGACAAAAGGCTTGCGGCCTGTATGTTTCTCAAAGAGTTTCACCTCAAAATCAGTGAGGTCAGCACTGACGCCGAGGGTCTCCTTAGCGCGGATAGTATCTTGCCAAAAATTTTGGATATTGGTTTGCCGTTGACCATCCCTGCCATGGGTGGCGGACATCAACAGGTTTTTAAGCTGTTGGTCAAACTCATCAATAAAGCAACCCGCACCCCGGTCTAGAAGATTATTGATCGGGCGGGTTAGGCTAAGGCGAGATTCAGAACAGTAGGCGAGGTGGTCGGTGAACTGGCCATGGCCATCAAACAATTGACCATTGTGAATAGTCAGATCAGTCCGGTAGGTAAAGCCCAATTTACCACCGCCATCAATAGCCAGAGCTTTTCGGTGGAATGGAGCAATGCCTCGGAGCCAAGCGTTAACATAGCGTCCCGCAAATTCCGTTTTGCCAAGACCTCGTGCTGCTTGGAGGAATACATCCCGAGACTGGTTGGTTAAGTCTCGCAGGGAAATATCACCCGCTTGAGGGCTTCAAATTGTTCCTGGGAAAGTACCAAGTCAGCGGTGAGCTGGTCACTGGTTGCTAGTCTTTCCTTGGCTTTTCTTCGAGTTTTCTCAAAGGCAAAGGGTTTAAGCCAATCCCAGGGCGATCTCCTCCTGTAGCGGCCAAAGTATTCATCACAGTCTTTTTTAGCCTTATCCGCCACTGTCCCAATCGGCGAACTTGATGACGGGGATGGCTTTCACCAGTTTGCCGTAGCCTGTATAGAGGTTTTTCTTCTTCAGATTCTGGCTATCAGCATCAGGAAGGAGGGTAAAACGCCGAACTTTGTCATAGACCCTAACAATCGCTGGACAGACTGCTCCCAAAAATACCGCCTGCTGCACCCACCAGAATCACCTGGGGATTATGCCGCCATTCGAGGAAGGCTCGGATTAGGGATTTGAGTGCTCCCTCGCAGAACTTCACCTCGTAGGGTTGGCTTGGGTTGAACTGGGGCGATCGCCAAACGAATAAGGGATTTTCACCTGTTTCCTTGAGGTGGTTACGTCCGGCAAAAATGGCCCAGTCATATTTCCGTTGAGTACGGTCGTCTAAAGCTCGCTGGGCACCGCAGAACATTCTGGTGATGGAATCTAGCGCTGTGATGCCATAACCACCCTGACAGGCAAAGAGCAGTGCTTAGAAAGGGCAAAGTCAATCTCAGCTTGGGTTAGTCCCCGCTGTAATAAATCAGCATTCTGAGTCGGGGTGAGTTGGGCCTTATAACCCAGAATTTTCTGATGGCGTTTTGGGATGGTAGGAAGACTAGCTAGTCGTTGTGCTTCTTTCGCCTGATGTTCTACCCTTAGACGTTGGAGTTCTGCTCTATGCTTATCTGCGTTAAAGCCTGGGCCTTGGTCGGGGAGTAAAGACCCAGAGGCCCTGGGAGGAATCGAGACCGTGGTAATGCCAGCCGG
>NZ_CP040356.1:37304-88148 GCF_005577135.1 Picosynechococcus sp. PCC 11901 | reverse complement strand
TTGACCTTTGGATGTCGGTTCTGAGAAGTAGTCACAAATGAACCAGTCACGGGCGATCGCCTTAAAGTCGATGTAGCAGGTCATCATTCCGGCTTTCTCCCAGGCGTCAAGGGTGCCAAGGTCTTCAAGCTGGGAATAAACAAAGTCTTCTTTGTCGTCGTAAATACCCTGATAAGCATCCTCGAAAGCTTCAACTGTTGAGGCAACATCACCATATCGAGCAGTGCCATAAAAAGCAGCAAAGGCAGGGCCATGGTTGGCGATCGCCTCTCCTAAAGCGGCCACAGTCTCGAAATCTTCCCATTCGCTGATCTGGATGTCGCCAAATCCTTCATAGTCGTGGATCGCCCATTCCTCGCAAATGTCGCCAAGTTGCCAAGCCGGGGAAGTCTTGAGCATGGCCTGTACTTCCGCTTGAATATCATCGGCGTCTTGGTCAGCATCGATCCAAGCTCCATGTAAAAAGCCGTTGTTGTAGGCCGCAAGGCAAGCCACATAGATCCGAGGGGTATCGGTCAGAGTCAACATAATTTTTAAATTCCTAAAATTCTTGAAAAGTTGAGGGGGACAGTGCCTCCAACAGGTGACTAAAAGGGCAGATCCTCTAAGGGAATATGCGCTGTATTTTTGGGGTGCTGTTTGAATAGGGCGATTACTGCTTTCCCGTGGTCAACAATGGCCGGGCGATCGCCGCGTCGGATGATCACAATAGGCTCGGCAAAGTCAGCGGGATGGGGGCTAGTGGTTAAGTGGCCGCCCTGGGAATCATGGACGAAATAAAGCATCACCAATCCCTCCCCTAGTAAGGCAACCAATCAGAAGGAAACAGGTCACAGCAAGGATATTTAATCTCTAAGCTGTGCGCCTCAAAATAGCTGCAACCATAGGCAAGGTCACGCCATTCATTCTCGATGTCTGCGTTGGTGAGGGGCTGGGAAAACTCCATGTCTGATTCGGCGCAAATTTCCCCATGAAAACTGGTAACAGCGGTAAAGCTGAAACGATAACGGGTATTCCAGCAAACCCGAACCCCTGCCGGAAGTTCTTCGTCTCTAGACTCAAACTGGTAACGGCCAATCGTAGTGTTATAGGCCGTCCGGTCAGCCATCTCCGATAGCTGCCGTAAAATATCTAAAGCAGTCATAACTAGCTTCTCCTAGTTGTGGTTGTTAGGGCGGGGTTGAGAATTGCAGTTCTCTCCTCGCCTGTTCTTACATTATACCCTTGTATACAAGGAAAATAAACAAAAAATAGATAAGAAAATCTAATATAAAAATAAACTAATAAGCCTTGTATACAAGGTAAAATATAGAGGTAGCTAATAAAGAGAGAGAACAAGCTATGCTCGCATTTAGCGGCCCTAGAAAACTCACACCGCAAGAAACAAAACAAGTGCTAAACCTACTCCCCGCAAACCCTCCAGCGGTCGGGGTGGGAGATGCCAAAGGACTAGACGCCCTAGTAGCAGAACACTACGCAGGAAAAACAGACCTCACCATCTACCATGTAGAAGGCCGAGAAAGATGGCAGTTCGCCGCTCGCAGTCAACGCATGGTAAACGATGCCACTGAGCTAATCGCCTTCCCGAATAAACCCTGTCCAGAAAGCTGCACCCCGGCTAAACCCTTCAGCGGCCATGGGTCAGGAACCTGGGGGACGATCGCCTATGCCGTAAAGAAAGGGCTAAGGGTGACAATCTACCCTCTCGACGGTAGCCAAGTGCCGAGCTGGGCAGAACAAAGACAGCTAACTTTGATCTAAACCCGCAGGGCCGCAAGGCCCACGAGCGGCAGGGGGCTACGGCAAAAACAAACAGCCCCCGACCACGAAAACAGCCGGACAAAAACCCACCGACCAACACACCAACACACAAAAGGGCAAAAGCACACGCTACGCGCGCCCCTACCCCCTCCAACCCACCCCTCTCTCTTTCTACTAGCGACGTGCCGCCCAAGAAACAAAAAAAGCACGCCACAAACGCCGGGATAGGGACGTAGCTTGCTTAGGCCCCAACGTATAAAAACTGCCCGACAGCCGAAGATCGCCGACGTAGGAGGCCAACGTAAAAAGACACGGGCTAACGGACTCCGGCGGACTGGTGTTGCTAAAATGCCTTTTCGCGGCTAAGGAAGCGTAATTACGCCGCAATCGTGCGGCATCCTTATTTCTATCCTGTCGCTCCGCCTATACCCATCAGTAGGGGATTGGGATTTAGAAAGTAGCAGTCACGTTGGCGGCAAGTAACCTTTCGGGAACAGGACTTTCTGGGATAGCAGGATGAGACTTGGTGGGCAGTGAGCGGAAGGTAGGCAATAACCTGAATGGGGACAGGTAAAGCGGCAGTATGCGGCTTTTTGAATAATCAAAGACAACCGTCATCGGCGCTTTGCGCGGACGACACCTTATTTCCTGTCCCCTCGAACTTAGACTGGTGGCCTGGACTAATTCTCTCTACGGGGAAAAACAACGGGGCGATCGCCTAATTCTTCCTGGGGCTAATTTTTACTTCTACGGGTAAAAAATAAATATCTCCTCGGCGATCGCGTCAGGGGTACCAGCTTGGCCCAAGACTAGCAGCGTTAAAAGGCCGATAGGCGCTGTGACGGCTTGGTCGCTTTGCGATGGTGGCCCGGCCCTTGGGAGACGCCCATATCTCCCTCTCCCTGGCAAAGAGTAGTAAGTATACTCTGCGTCAAGAACAAAGCGACTACATTCATAAAAACCAAGGGGATAGTTGCGTTAAGGGGGGTACAATATGTATAGTGTGTATTATATTAATCGGGGTTATGAAGAGTAGTGAGGTAATCAAGCGACTCAAAAAGGAAGGGTGGTACGTTGCCCGGACGAAAGGAAGCCATCAACACTTCAAGCACCCGACAAAGCAGGGACGAGTCACGGTTCCCCACCCGAAAAGCGATTTACCCACGGGGACTTTGAAAAGTATTTTTCAGCAAGCCGGATGGGACTGGTCAAGTAGATAAGGAGAAGAACGATGTACTGGACGGTGATTCTTCATAAGGATAAAGGTTCGAGCTTTGGGGTTACGGTGCCTGATTTACCGGGGTGCTTCTCGGCGGGAAATTCTTTAGAAGAAGCCCTGGAGCAAGCGAAGGAGGCGATCGCCTTACACCTCGAAGCAATGTTGGAGGATGGAGAGGCTATTCCCATGCCCCGTAAGCGATCTGAATATCCTGGCGATACAGACGCGATTTACGCCCTGGTAGAAATTGACGACAGGTTGGTGGATGGGGTTACGGAGCGGATCAATTTAACGATTCCTTCATGGGCAAATTCCCAGATTGATCGATATGCAAAAAAGACAGGGAACTCAAAGTCTGGGTTGATGTGGCGGGCGACTTTGGATCAGATCCAAAGGGAAACGACATCGACTATTGAGTGATTTTTCTCGTCAAACGGTTAAACGGTCAAACAGCTAACCAGCTAGACAGCTATTATGATTCTCACTATAACGGCCTTTAAAGGGGGCGTAGGGAAAACGACATCAGCGGTTCACTTGGCGGCCTATCTTAACCAGTCTGCCCCAACAATTTTGATTGATGGTGACCTAAATCGTTCCGCTTTACTTTGGGCCAGTAAGGGCAATCTCCCCTACCCCGTGGTTGATGAAAGGGAGGGGATTAGGGCTGCTCGCAAGTATGAGCACGTTGTGATTGATACGCCCGCTCGTCCTGAAGTTGAAGAAATTAAATCTTTGTCCAGGGGGGGTGATTTGCTCCTGCTCCCGACCAGTCCCGACGTTTTGGCAATGGGCGCTTTGAAGTCAAACGTCCAAACGCTTAGACAACTAGACATCCAGAATTACAAAATCCTCGTAACGATTGTTCCACCAAAGCCCTCAACCGCTGGGCCGGAAGCCAGGGACTTTTTAGAGGGGGTCGGTCTACCCGTTTTAGATCAGATGGTTAGACGGTTAGCTGTTTATCCGAAGGCCGCTTTAGAGGGTTGTATTGTGTCCGAGGTGAAAGGCGATCGCTACTCTGGCATTGCCTGGAATAATTATCGTGCGGTAGGAGATGAGCTTTGTGGCTAAGTCGAAGGGGAATCGATTTGAAGGATTTGAAGATTTTAAGGCCGAACCTCCTGGGCGATCGCCTGGGGTTCAGGGACAGGCAAAAAGCAAGAATCCTGATTTCAAGAAAGTTACGCTTTATTTAACGAAGGAACTGCACCTAAAGATGCGCTCCCAGACTCTAACAACAGAAGAAGATATGTCGGAATTGGTGGAGCGAATTATGGGGGAGTATTTTGAACAGCTAGACAGTTAGACGACTAGACGGTTAAACAGTTGACTTATGAGGACTTGAATGATGTTTTTTGCGACGACCACCGATACCCAGCGTTTAGGCGATCGCCTCCACCACTACATGAAGGCGACGGGCCACGATATTCATTCCTTGGGGGAAGCCCTGGGGCTATCGGGGGCAACGATCATGACTTTCCTCGACGGGGGTAGCTGGCCCCTAGAGAGTACCCTTTTAAAGTTTGCGGAACTAGAGGCGGAAGTGGATGAATAAGCCCAATATATCGGCTTTTTTACCGCATAAATCAGTCTCATTGCTTCATTAAAAACAAATCCTAAAATGCGTCAACAAAACTTGGCTTTTGATTGCTGAAAACTTTGATTGTAAGGGAGTTTAGGCTCTTTAAGAAGTAACAGAAATAATAAAAATTGAAGCGAGATGTTAAAACAGCGCCTTATTCGTTGCATTGAGGGGTGCTTTTTGATTGTCTAAAAAAAATTGATGAAAAAGTTGTTTCCTCGCGAAATCCTGTATTACTATAGGTTCAATTGATCCCCAAAAACCATGGTGAAATACAAGGTAGTTTCAATCCGAGTCGAAGATAGCCAACATAAGGCGATCGCCGCCTATGCCCGTGAAAACGGGACGAATGTCTCCCGACTCTCCCGGAAATTATTTAGTGATGTTTTGAAAAATGATGGCTCAACCGCTGCCTAAAAACAGCGAAACCCCCAAATCTTGGCGGATGCAGGGGGTTTCACTAAACCTTATTAAACCGACTCCCACAAAAATGGGGGCCGACTTGTTTCTATTATGGCAAATATCGTAATACAGACTAGCGATCCTGTCGATACCCTCAATTCTACCAGAGGTAGGGGGTTTGGGAACGAATATCATTCTCGTCCTTCCGGCAGATTTTACCCCACGAAACGGAACAACCCATGCCCGGTCTGTGGGGATACGAAGGGCAAGTGTAGAACTACCGATGGCGACTTAGCTCTTTGTATGGGCCTACCCGATGGGGACGTACCAGGATGGCGTTACCACGGGCGGGATAAGTCGCAGGGTCTATGGGGCTTGTACTCACCGGAACGGGGCGATCGCTCAGAGAATCACCGGGCGGAAATCAAACGGCTGAGGGCTGAGGCACGGGCCAAAAGAGAAGCCAAGGAACGGGCGGGCTATGTCACTATTGGCGATCGTCATCAAGAGATTTTAGGGTTCGAGGCAAAACTCACTGAGTCACAGAACGCTGATCTTCTGCGGCGGGGGCTAACCCAGGACGAAATTAATTTTGCTCTATCTAATCACTTGCTCTTTGCCTGTCAGGGTGGCTATGGCATTTCAGCAATAGATCCAGTTACCGGGATGTTCTGCGGCGCTCAACGGGCCTTAGATAATCGCTCAGAGCGTAAATATGATTGGGGTATCTTCACCGGGCGGAATAAGGTCAAGGAAACGGGGGAAAATCCTATCGCGGTCTGGGTGCATCCCGCCTTCGATAAAGCCAAGCCTTACCGGGTGCTGACGATTGAAGGGTTCTTAAAGCCGTTAGTCCGTGCTTTTTGGGAATGGCGAAAAGATACCCAGGTCATTGTCATTGGTGCCCCCGGTGCTAATTTTGGCCCTCAGTCCCTTAAGCGATTCTTAGGGGTTTATGGTGAGGCGGAAAAATTCACTCACTTCCCCGATGCCGATAGCCAGAACCTCAGCAAAAAGAATCTCTATGCGGGTTATGGCAAATTAGCGAAGGCCATTCCCTCGATTAAGTTTGCAGATTGGGGCCAATGGCGCGATAAATCCAAGGGTGATGGGGATGAATATTTCGGGCGGTACAGACGGCGATCGCCTTGGGACTGGCTTAAGCCTTTCGCCTTCGAGAAAACCCGCCGTGAGGCTAAGAACAGATTAGCCAGAACCGACAAGCTCACCCCTGATAAAACCATCACCTTAGATGAATTTAGGGCGTTAGATACTGAGGGACTAGAACGTCTCACCAATGGGGCACAGGATGTTTTCATTGCCGCCCCTACCGCCGCCGGGAAAACCAAGTTAGCCGCAATGGTGGCTCGACTGTGGCGGCGGGTAATCGCCCCGTTCCCTAGAATCTCCCTAGCCCGAAACGCAGCGACTCGGATGGGGTTGGAGTATCGGACGGTCTGCGATCGCCTCGGTGGTGAGCTGGTCAAATTTGGGAGCAATTCTTACGATGTCGTTTCCAAAATTGCCTACTGCAATGAGGGCGTTTTAGGGTTAATCCGTCCGATCAAAAATCTGCTCAAAAATGGTGCTTTCGCTTTCGGGGATGAGTTCGATCAGCAAATTGAAAACCTCACCCTTAGTTCTACCCACGGGAAAACGGGGCAACGGCGGAAACATACCGAGATGTTCTGGACGGTCTTTAGGGAGTCCCAGAAAGCCTTATGCGTCTCAGCGGATTTAACGGACTATGAGGTGGGTCTCTACCACCGCACCACGGGCCGTAAGCCCTTTGTCCTGAAGGTAGGCACGGAGAAGAAACCCCAGATAGCGATTGTTTTCGAGGATACGCCTCAATGGTGGGCAAAATTTCTTGAGCTTAAGGCGGCGGGGCTACGGATCCTCATTCTCTGTACTCGGAAAAGTGACGCTGAATTTTTGGCCCATTCCTTTGGGGCAACGGCGATCACCGCTGATAATGCCAAGGAATATGAAGGGTTTCTCACTAATCCCGATGCTTGGTTAAGCCAGCACAGACCGCAAATTTTAGCCGTGACTCCCATCCTAGGAACCGGGTTTAACATCGAAGGCGATCACTTTGATGCGGTGATGTTAATGGCCCGAGTTATGTTTATTTCTGGTGTATGGAGGAGAGGAAAGAAAAAGCGTATCCTGCTGAATTAAGCAAAAACCAACAAGGATACACCCATGGATAAAGATAGTCTGATTTCGTTACCATCACCAGAAGCAACAGGAACTTTCCAAGACACATTAACGGAAATCCTACGTAAAGGTGCCTGTCAACTCATCGCCCAAGCAGTAGAAGAAGAGTTACAAAATTTTCTAGCTCAGTACAAAGACCAACGAGACAAACAGGGACGAAAAATGGTGGTACGCAATGGCTATTTGCCAGAACGCTCAGTCATCACAGGTATCGGAGAAGTCCAGGTAAAAGTACCAAAGGTACGAGACCGCAGCGGCAGCGGCATAAAATTCAATTCCTTGCTGCTGCCACCCTACCTAAAACGCAGCAAGAGCACAGAGGAGTTACTGCCATGGCTATATCTAAAGGGCATCTCAACAGGAGATTTCCAAGAAGCCCTAGGGTCATTACTGGGAGAGGAAGCAAGTGGATTGTCTCCAGCAACGATTAGTCGCCTGAAGCAGAAATGGGTCGGGGAGCATCAAGCCTGGCAACAGCGTTCCTTGCAACAAAAGCGCTATGTGTATGTGTGGGCAGATGGGATTTATTTCAACATCCGCGCCGAAGAAAGACAATGCATTCTGGTGCTCATCGGTGTGACGGAAAACGGCGAGAAAGAATTGCTAGCCCTAGCGGCAGGATATCGTGAATCGGCATTGAGCTGGAAACCCCTGCTGCTGAGCCTCAAACAGCGCGGCTTGGCCATCGCTCCAGAACTGGCCATTGGCGATGGTTCTCTGGGATTCTGGAATGCCTTGGCTCAGGTTTATCCCGAGACCCGCAAACAACGATGTTGGGTACACAAAACGGCAAATATCCTCGATAAATTACCCAAGAAACAACAAATGGAAGCGAAGGAGGGCATTTGGCAGATTTATCGCGCTGGGACTAAAGCCGATGCTCTACAAGCCTATGAGCGTTTTATCCAAACCTATGAAGCCAAATATCCAGAAGCGACAAAATGTCTGGAAAAAGACCGCGATAGTCTGTTTACCTTCTTTGATTTTCCAGCGCCCCATTGGCAGCATATTCGCAGTACCAATCCCATTGAATCGACTTTTGCGACCGTGAGATTGAGAACCGATAAAACCAGAGGATGTGTTTCCAAGGCAACGATTCTGGCCTTGGTATTCAAACTAATGCAGAGTGCTCAGAAACGGTGGTTGCGCATTCGAGGCTTCAAATATCTTGCCGATGTCATTGAAGGAGTTCCATTTAAAGATGGATTGAAAGTTCAAAAAACACCCCCATCATCTCAACAACAGGATGCCGCTTAATTCTTTCTCATACACCAGATTTGACAATAGCCCGATGCCCTTTAGATATAGCCATGGCAGTAACTCCTCTGTGCTCTTGCTGCGTTTTAGGTAGGGTGGCAGCAGCAAGGAATTGAATTTTATGCCGCTGCCGCTGCGGTCTCGTACCTTTGGTACTTTTACCTGGACTTCTCCGATACCTGTGATGACTGAGCGTTCTGGCAAATAGCCATTGCGTACCACCATTTTTCGTCCCTGTTTGTCTCGTTGGTCTTTGTACTGAGCTAGAAAATTTTGTAACTCTTCTTCTACTGCTTGGGCGATGAGTTGACAGGCACCTTTACGTAGGATTTCCGTTAATGTGTCTTGGAAAGTTCCTGTTGCTTCTGGTGATGGTAACGAAATCAGACTATCTTTATCCATGGGTGTATCCTTGTTGGTTTTTGCTTAATTCAGCAGGATACGCTTTTTCTTTCCTCTCCTCCATACACCAGAAATAAACATAACTCACATGCGTAAGTCCTGACTTGTATGACCCGCTTCTAAGTACAGGACAAAAATTGTATGGGGTGAAACCCTGACCCAAGTAGAGGTTGAGTAGAAACGGTAAAAAAGCGACGTAATAAGTCAAAACCATAGCGAAACAAACTCCGCGCTCGACGGCCATGGGCCTTGATGATGCGAATCGGCCTCTGACTATGTCGCCATAAACCCGCTTTCATCGCCCAGACAAACGCAATGGCCAACAGAGCCAGCAGCTTCGACAAACGTCTCTTATCGATAAAATGAGTCGATTCCAAGCAAAAGCCACGGGTTTTGAGGGCTCCAAACAGAGTCTCAATCCCCCAACGCCGACGGTAATCGGCCAAAGCATTTTGAGGCTCATGGGCCGTGATGATAATCAGAAAATCATCATCCGTTTGCTTCGATTTTTGTTTCGAGTCAAGACGAGTAGCGATGACATAGACCAGACGACCCCAGACCCACCGTTTTCCCGGCAGAATTCTTGTCTCACCCATGGCCAATGACCGAAATAAGTGAGTTCCCGCAATCGCTGGTTGTCCTTTACCTTTGCTAATCTTGTCGGTCTGACGGATGCGCAGACGAAAGGGAATGGGCTTATCCAGCATCAGGTATGACAGCCAGGGCTTAGAGGGTGTTTATAAAGTAAAGATAAAGAGAACAGGATTTTTGCCCGTGAAGTCGTTAAGGTCAAGCATAAGCGTAACGACACAGGAGAATAGCACCAATGTCTCAAGCTTCTTACCCCAGTGACCTGACCGATGCAGAATGGGCTTTACTAGAACCCTTGATTCCTGCTCCAAAGTCCGGCGGTCATCCACGTACTACTGATATGCGACAGGTCTGCAATGGGATTTTCTATCTCCTCAAAACCGGTTGTCAATGGGCCTATCTGCCCAAGGACTTTCCTCCCTCCTCCACGGTGTACTACTACTATCGCAAATGGCAGANGCAGGGAGTTTGGGAAAACATCAACCATGCTTTGCGGACTCGCTGCCGTCAAGCAGTGGGGAAAACCCCAGAACCTAGCGTCCTGATTGCCGATAGCCAATCGGTCAAGACGACAGAAAAAAGGGCGATGTCTATGGCTTCGATGGCGGGAAACAGGTCAAAGGAAGACGGAGAAACTTGCTAGTCGACAGTTTAGGGTTACTTTACAAAGTGATAGTCTCCGAGGGAAATAGCTCAGAACGAACCTTTGCCCTTGCTGCAGTGATGGAGCTAAGGGAGCAGCAACAGCAGATGTTGAAGCGATTGCGGTTGATGTGGGTAGATGCTGGATATCGAGGAGGACGCTTTGCCTTAAGTCTCTGGTTAATGGTGCAAGCCAAGGTGGAAGTGATTAGTAGAAACAGTAAAGAATTCATGGTACTCCCGAAGCGTTGGATTGTTGAACGTACATTTGGTTGGTTGAATTATTATCGTCGCCTTAGTAAAGACTATGAGCAATTATCAGAAGTGTCGGAGGCAGGGATTTATGCTTCCATGAGTCGTCTGATGTTGCGTCGGCTAGTTTCCTAAAGATTTACTTTATAAATGGTCTCTTACCAATAAACTCTCGGTCCCCTGTAAGATAGGCAATTTCCGCATCGGGGAATAAGATTTCAAAACGCTCGAACAAATCCATGCGCTCTGTACTGTTGCTGTTGCCCTTCTTCTTCTCCAGCATTGTCCACATCAGTGGATAACCGATGCCTTCATGGACAACACCCAGCATCAAGATATTGAAATCCGTTGTTCCGAATGACCAGTTGGTGCGGTCAATACTCAGGACCCAAGGTTGCGGGATAGCCGCGATATTCATCACCATCTGGGCGATTTTATCCAGGTTGACCTCAAAGGACTTGAAGAATCGCTGCATGCGCTTGTAATTGGACTCCTCAGTGGCGTCACCTCCCCAGACTGTGGCGAGTTCGGCGAGATTGACGGTTTTCGCCCGGAATAATGCTATCAGGAACATCGCAACGAAGGAGAGTCTGGCTCCATGCCATCCAATATGGGGTCGCAATTGGTCGCGAATTTCGCTAATCTGACTCATGAGGGTTTGCTTGGTTATCTTCTAATTCCTATCAAACCCTCTCCCTCTATCCTTTTCAAGTTTTTGTCCTGTACTGAGGACCNGCNNAANNTTTAGANGTNNGNCCANCTAAATATTTACTTTATAAATGGGCTCTAAAGCCCCTAAGTTGATATTGTATGGAGATAGTTTTAGAAGACGATAGGGGACCAGCAGAAAAAATGACGATTCAGGTTGCTATTGGAGGCCAAGAATTAGGCCCAGTAGAAGTAACAAAATTACTGACGAAATATGGACTATGGCCAAGATTGGCAGCAGAAATCATCCTAGACCAAGCCATGGAAGAAACGGGGAACTTAGATGTTAATGAAACGGAAATTCAAATAACAGTCAATCAATGGATGCAGAAGCAGGGAATTCAGAGCGAAGCGGAGTTAAAAAACTGGCTGGCAAGAAATGGATTAGACGAAGCAGAAATGGTGGCGGTGGCAACCCGTCCCTTAAAAATAGAAAAATTCAAACAGGTGACATGGGGCAGTAATCTAGAAGCTTACTTTGTTGAGCGAAAGCATCAATTAGATCAAGTGACCTATTCATTACTGCGAACCAAAGATGGAAATATGGCCCAGGAACTATATTTCCGGATTTTAGATGATGGTTCAACATTTAGGGAGCTGGCAAAGCAATATTCCCAAGGGCCAGAAGCCCAAACGGGGGGATTAGTGGGCCCTGTCGAACTAGGTATTCCGCACCCGCAGATTGTAGCGGTCTTAAAAAGTGCCAAGCCAGGGATGGTGAACCCCCCTATCAAAATTGGGGAATGGTATGCTGTGTTGCGCCTTGAGAAAATGTTGCCCGCCAAGCTGGACGAAGCTATGCGGCAACGACTGATTAACGAACAATTTGAAAAATGGTTGAGGGAAGCTATCCAAGAGAAACTGGTGATTGAGTCCTACCAGGACTAAAAATCAATTATTAACGATCAAAAACGATTATTATTTGTCCATGGAAGTTAGGGATTACGAAGAATTCTTTGCCACAACTCCCCCTTTTAATCAATTATCTGAAGCAATCAGGGCAAAATTGAGCCACCAGGTGACTCCATTCCGTTATCGAATGGGACAGTCGATCCTGGAACAGGGGAAGCAATCAAATCAAATCTCAGTCGTCTATCAAGGACAAGTGCGAGTCTTGGGGAAAGACCCCCAGACTAAACAGCCAATCAGCCTGGCCCTAAGGGGCAAGGGTGGCGTCATGGGTGCCGTTAACGCCGTCAGGGGAATGGCCTGTGAAACGGCGATCGCCTCCACCGAAACAATCTGCCTAAGTCTGACAAACACAGAATTTTTGACTTTACTGGAGGAATCAGCGCCCCTGAAAAAGACCTTCAAAGAAAGTTGCAGCCTAACAGAAGCCTTTGAACTCCTGTCCCAGGATTTTGCCCACCAGGCAAAAATCAGGCGGAATGTAAAGGACATGGCGCAACAGGCCAGTGAAACCGCCATAGTATACGAGTTGGCTCCAGGGATTTATGGCGAGGACAATCCAGCCATCAGACCCCTCAAAGAATCAGAGCGGATCTGGTTTGTGAGCAGTGGTGGACTCTTAGAAGGATATCCGCCCCGGGGACGTCTCCCATTAATATCGGCTGCAACCGTTGTCATCAAAGGCAATCAAGCCGCCCGGTTAGTTGGATTTCCCACTGCAATATGGGCCTCCTCAGCAGCAGTAACAGCCATCCCAGAAGCGTCAGGAGCAGAACCCAAAACATGGCCGGATCCCTTCGAGCAAACCCCAGGGGAAAAGGCTGAAGTCTCCGAAATCGAAGCAGAAGAGATTCCCTATGCCCCCGTCGAAGTTTTAGACTTACCTCCAGAAGCAGACACAGAAACTCGCCATTACCCATTTATCAAAGGAACAAAAGAAGAGGAAGTGGCGATCGCCTGCCTGCAAATGTTGGCGAAACACTACAAAATGCGCTTCAGGGGAGACAGTATCCGACGAATCCTCAAAGAGCAGCTTAGCCGTTACGGCCAACTGTCCCTACCCAGTTGCGGTGCCATTGTCGAGTTGATGGGGCTCAATGCCCATCTGGTGAAAATCCCCCCCCAAGCCATCACTCGATTAACAACGCCCCTACTAGTAAAATGGCGCGACGAACTGGCCGTCATCTACCAGGTGAGCGACAAAGAAATCACCATTGGTGCCCCGGCCCTCGGTCTAGTGAAACGTTCCCCCCAGGATTTTATTTCAGGCTGGGGAGACGAACAAACCGGCGTTGATGTCCTTCTCCTTCAAAAAAGTAAATATGCCCCCGAAGAAAGGTTTGGCCTCAGTTGGTTTATTCCTTCCCTCAAAAAATATAGATGGATTCTCATTGAAGTATTAGTAGCTTCATTCCTGGTGCAATTATTTGCCCTGGCCAATCCCCTGATTATTCAGCAGATCATTGATAAAGTCATCGTGCAGCAAAGTAGCGATACCCTGCAGATCTATGGTGCTTTGCTGCTGATTCTCGCGATCTTTGAAGCTGTCCTCAGTAGCCTCAGAACCTACTTATTTGTCGATACCACCAACCGGATTGACATGAATCTCGGTTCGGAGATCATCGATCACTTGTTCCGTCTCCCCCTGCAATACTTTGAAAAACGCCCCGTGGGAGAAATCTCAACCCGGGTAGGAGAACTCGAAAAAATTCGGCAATTCTTAACGGGTACAGCCCTGACGGTGGTGCTCGATGCCATTTTTTCCGTGGTGTATATCCTTGTGATGTTCTACTATCACGGCAAACTAGCTGCCGTCGCCCTCAGCGTCATCCCCATCTTTATCGTCGCAACGTTAATCTTTTCCCCCATTATCCGCTATCAATTGCGGGATCGGGCCGAGAAAAATGCCGAGAGCCAATCCTATCTCGTGGAGGTGATGACTGGCGTACAAACCGTTAAGGCCCAGAACATTGAACTGAGATCTCGCTGGAAATGGCAGGAGAAATATGCCCGGTATGTCTCCGCTGGATTTAACACGGTGATCACCTCAACGGCCTCCAGTTCAATTAGCAATTTCCTTAATAAACTGTCGGGGTTGTTGGTGCTCTGGTACGGTACCTCTCTGGTTTTGCAGGGGCCAGAAGTGCTCACCCTCGGACAATTAATCGCCTTTCGGATCATTGCAGGGTATGTCACCTCGCCAATTCTGCGTTTAACCCAACTCTGGCAAAATTTCCAGGATACCTCCATCTCCCTAGAGCGCTTGGCGGATATCGTCGATCATCCCCAGGAAGGGGAAGCGGATCGCGAAAATATGCCGATGCCGCAAATTAAAGGGGCCGTCACCTACGAAAATATCAGTTTCCGCTTTAAAAAACATGGCCCCCTCAACCTAAACAATGTAAACCTGCATTTCCCGGCAGGGACATTTGTCGCCATTGTGGGCCAGAGTGGTGCAGGCAAGAGTACCCTGACTAAATTGCTCTCACGACTCTATGAACCAGAATCGGGTCGGATTCTCATCGATGGTTACGACGTGAATAAAGTGGAGTTGTATTCATTGCGGCGGCAGGTGGGGGTTGTGCCTCAGGAAACCCTTTTGTTTGAAGGAACCATTCAGGAGAATATTGCCTTGACCAATCCGGAGGCGGAACCGGAGGAAATTGAAGCGGCGGCCCGGGTGGCGTCGGCCCATGATTTTATTATGGAATCCTTGCCGAATGGATATAACACCCAGGTGGGGGAACGGGGAGCCACCCTATCAGGGGGGCAAAAACAACGGATTGCGATCGCCCGCTCGGTTTTACAACGACCCCGAATTTTAGTACTAGATGAAGCCACAAGTGCTTTGGATTATTTAACAGAACGGGAAGTCTGTAATAACCTGAAAGAAGCGTTTAATGATACGACAGTTTTTTTCATTACGCATCGCTTAGATACGATTAAAGATGCAGATGTTATTGTCTTGATGCACGAAGGTTATGTGGCGGAACAAGGTACTCATAGTGAACTTATGGCCATGCGGGGCAGGTACTATAGCCTTTATCAGCAGCAGGCTCGTAGTGGAACATAAGACCATATATTATTCTTGAAGCGGTCGCCAAAACCATGACTCAAACTACTCCTAGCTTTTCAAAAGATTCAAGCGGCAAGACACCAGAGGAACCCGTCTTTGATCAGCCTGTGATATTACGCCAGTCCCCCACCTTCTCCCGAGCCGTCATTTGGGTAATTCTTGGGGTCACTGTGTCCACGGTTGCTTGGGCGGCGATCGCCAAAATCGAGCAAGTTATAACCGCCACCGGTCAACTACAACCTCAAGAAACTGTTAAGGAAGTTCAAGCTCCTATCAATGGTGTTGTCCAAGACGTTTTCATAGAAGATGGTGATCAGGTAGAAAAAGATGAGATTTTGTTGACCTTTAACTCTGATGCTGCCGATGCCAGCCAGGAATCTCTCCTGGCGATTAAACAATCCCTGATCCAAGAAAATCAGCTTTACCGTGCCATTCTTAGCGACACTGCGAATGTTCAGATTTTGCAGCAGCAGATTGCCCGCATGAAATTACCGTCAGAGGTGACCGCTCTAGCCCTAAATCGTCTCAGTCTCATTAACGAAACCCAAGTGCTCCGTGCCCAAATTGGTGAAAATAGTAGTCCACTCAGTTCTAGCCAAACTGCACGAGTATCTGCTGCAAAACAGGAAACTGAATCCCGGGTGATGGCTGCTCAGTTCGAATTACAGCAATTGCAACAACGTTTAGCACAAACCAGATCACAATTGGCGAATGCCAGGACACAACTCACCATCGATCAACAGGTGCTTGCAGATATTTATGATCGCAACCAAGAAGCCCTAAAACAATCGGCAGAAAGCCTACGCATTGAAACCGAAATCTTAAATCGCGTGCAAGACCCTGAACTCGTGGGAGCTATTCCCGCTCTCCAAATTGAACGCCAAAGACAGCAAGTGGGCGATCGCCGAGCCCAACTAATCGAACAACGTTCTAGTGGTGAAATCGAACGCAAACAACAACAACAGCGAATTGATGGTCGTCGCGCCGAAATTGACCAACTTCTCAAAGAAGAACAGCGTTTACAATTGGATATCCGTCAAGCCCAAGCAGAGTTAACTAACATTAAATCATCCGTTGATCGCTCCCAACGGGAACAAGTAGACGATTCCCAACAGCGTTTAGCAGCGATCGATAGCGAATTAAACAAAATTATTGTCGAAAATAACAAACGCTTATCAGAAGTTGAAAGCCAACTGGCCCAGGTTAATGAAACACTGGCCTACCAGGAAGTGAAAGCTCCAATTGCTGGTACGGTGTTTGATCTCCAAGCCAGCCCCAGTTTTATCTCCCGTGCTGGTCAGGCTGAAGCTCTCCTCAAAATTGTCCCCGATGACGCTCTAGTTGCTGAAGTGTTTGTCACTAACCGTGACATTGGCTTTGTCCTTGAGCGTTTCCAGGCAGAACAAAATACCCAGCAATCGGTCAGTGCTGATATTCGGATTGATTCATTTCCATTCAGCAAGTTTGGCGATATTAAAGGACAAGTAGTTAGTGTTGGTTCTGACGCTTTACCGCCTGATGATATTTATCCTTACTATCGTTTTCCTGTGAAAATTGCTTTAGAAGAGCAAAGTTTAAAGGGCTTACCTTTACAATCTGGTATGTCTGTTAGCGTTAACATCCAGATTCAAGAGAAGCGGTCTGTCCTAAGCCTATTGACTGATCTGTTTACTCGGCGTGTTGACAGTCTCAAACGGCTTCAATCATAAAGCTGATACAGCTGATCATATTTTTCATGATGAACTTTTAATTTAATTGACACTAAAGTAATACTTCGTTAAGATTCTTGTACAAGCCACAATATGTCTTTACAAAATTATGAGTCTCGTCATCAAGGCAAGCACCTCCAGCACGCTTCCAAGTAACGTTTCAGACCATGCCGCCGCTGTTCAAGTCATTCTCAGAGAGATCGCAGCCAATGAGACTCGCTTCTACGAGGTTTTTGATAAGGTTTTTGGTGAGAATTTCGATCTTGCAAAGGTAGAGGCAATTCGACAGGCTTGGCTTGTGGGTGACTTTAGCGATGTTGCTCCCATAGAGGTATTGTCTGCAGATGTATTGAATGGGGCAAATGGAGGGTTTTCGGCTCAGACGAATCGAATTTATCTTTCGGCAGAGTTTTTAGCCCAGGCAAGTCAAGAAAGGATTATAGCAGTACTTCTAGAAGAGATAGGTCACTGGGTAGATAGTGAGCTGAACACCGTAGATACGGTAGGGGATGAAGGGGAATATTTTGCGGGTTTGGTGTTGGGTAGAGAGTTTTCTGAGGGTGGGCTGGCGCGACTGCAAGCAGAAGATGACAACGCGACTATCCTTGTTGAAGGTCAGGAAATTGCTGTTGAACAGTCATCGAATCTTGTAAGGGCAGATGGCGAATTCCAGGTTAATACTTATACAACAAACGATCAAAGGTCTTCGTCAGTAGCCGGATTAAATGATGGAGGCTTTGTTGTCGTTTGGTCTTCAGATGGTCAAGATGGAAGTGGGTATGGTGTCTATGGTCAACGTTTTGATATTAACGGAAATCCTATTGGTTCTGAATTTCAAGCTAATACTTATACAACAAATTGGCAAGATGGTGCATCAGTAATAGGATTAAATAATGGAGGTTTTCTCGTTATTTGGCAATCCGCTCAAGATGAAAATGTCGATTATCCGTTTCTATCTACCGGAATATATGGACAACGTTTTGATGCCAATGGTGTTCCAGTGGGCGCTGAGTTTCAAATTAAT
The DNA here is from genome assembly GCF_005577135.1 of Picosynechococcus sp. PCC 11901. Classification (NCBI taxonomy): domain Bacteria; kingdom Bacillati; phylum Cyanobacteriota; class Cyanophyceae; order Chroococcales; family Geminocystaceae; genus Picosynechococcus; species Picosynechococcus sp. PCC 11901. The sequence continues at coordinate 70,394 of NZ_CP040356.1, read as the reverse complement.
ACTCATGCTGGGAGTTCGAAGGGAAGTCCCTCGATTACAAATCTGAATAGTGGCGGTTTTGTTGTTACTTGGACCTCAAGCGATCAAGATGGTGGCTCAGTAGGAACTTATGGTGGTGCATCTGGAATATATGGACAACGTTTTGATGCCAATGGTGTTCCAGTAGGAGCTGAGTTTCAAATTAATACCTATATTGATGATTCTCAGTGGCAATCATCAGTAACGGGATTAAATGACGGAGGTTTTGTTGTTGTTTGGCAATCTGATTTTCAAGATGGTGATCAAGGAGGTATATATGGACAACGTTTTGATGCCAATGGTGTTTCAGTGGGAGCCGAGTTTCAAATTAATACTTATGCCTTGAGCTATCAAGAACAACCATCAGTAATAGGATTAAATAATGGAGGTTTTGTTGTTGTTTGGCAATCTGACTTTCAAGATGGAAGCTATCGCGGAATATATGGGCAACGTTTTGATGCTAATGGTGTTCCAGTGGGAGCTGAGTTTCAAGTCAATACTTACAGCTTAAACAATCAAATTTTATCATCAGTAACAACACTAAATAGTGGAGACTTTGTTGTTACTTGGTCTTCAGATGGACAAGACGGAAGTGGATATGGCATTTATGCTCAACGCTTTAATACTAACCATTTTCCAACAAATATCTCTCTGGATAATGCACATGTATTAGAGAATAGTTTTATCAGTACAGTAGTTGGTACGTTTTCAACAACTGATGCTGATATAAAAGACACACACACATATAGACTAACAGATGGCTACGGTGATAACAGTCTGTTCACTATTGATGGTGAACAGCTAAAGACGAATGCCGTCTTCGATTACGAAACTCAAAATAATTTTGAAATTGAAATAAAAACAGACGATGGTAAAGGAGGTACCTTTACAAAAAACTTTACCATCAATATTGAAGATATTAACGAAAGTCCTATTAGTACACTTGAGTATTGGAATGGTGTTGGTGGAACATCGCCATTGGGTGATAGCTCTTCTTGGGAAAATAAAGGTTTTGGACAATCTTTTGTCGCAGGTAATCAATACAGTCAAATTGAACTGAAAGCCGCATCTTTCACGCTTAATGCATCTCCCGATGATTTAGATATTAAACCCATTTTAGTGAAATTAGACACTAACGAAATTATCGAAGTTGGAGATGCAACCACAATCCTCCGAACAGATTCAGGAGGAAGTTCAGCATATCAATCTATTTTCTTCCGCAATCAAACCCCAATGACCGTAGGAGATAACTATGCAATTTTTCTCTCCGCAGTCGGTCTAGCAGATAGTCAACCAAGTTATGGCTACTTAGGAACTGTGCGAGGTCGCTATTACGACGATGGCAGTTTCCTCACAGCAACAATGGGTAATGGTTTAATTGGAGATACAATCTCCCAAATAAATATTAATCCAGACAATGAAGCTGCTTTTAGGATTAAGTTTGCTTCAACTCCTATCTTGAACGAAGACCCCACGGATATTAATATCAGCAGCAATACAGTAGATGAGAACGCACCTGTCGGCTCTTCTGTAGGGATTCTCTCGACCACAGACCCAGACCCAGAAGATACCCACACCTATGTCTTAACCAACGGCTATGACGATAACAGCTTATTCACCATTGCAGGCAACGAGTTAAAAACAAATGCCGTTTTTGATTACGAAACCCAGAGCAGCTATCAAATCGAAGTAGAGACAGACGATGGCAATGGCGGCACCTACACCAAGATATTCGAGATTAATGTAGGAGATGTAAACGAAGACCCCACAGATATTGATATCAGCAGCAATACAGTAGATGAAAACAGTGCAATTGATACTGTAGTAGGCAATTTATCCACGATAGACCCAGATATAGGAGATAGTCACACCTATAGCCTGACGAATGGCTACGGTGACAACAGTCTCTTTACCATTGACGGCGAGCAACTCAAGACAAATGCTGTCTTCGATTACGAAACCCAAAATAGTTTTGAAATCCAAATACAAACAGATGATGGCAATGGCGGTACTTTCACAAAAGTCCTGACCATTAATGTCAGTGATGTCAATGAAGACCCTGATTTATCGTTTGTTCAGGGTCAAACCTATGCCCTACCCTCGATAAGAGACTATGATGGCAATCTGCATGGCCTAGATAATGCCGCCAGTGATGTTGTCAACGGCTACAAATACCAAGGGCAATTTGATGTGCAAGGGAATGGTCGTCGGGAAGGAATCTTTACGAATCGTGTATCGGGACGATGGGCAACAGTAGAAGCTGATCCCCTCACGGGAGAAATTGACTATTCTCGTAATGGAGCCGGAGGAACTACCCGTGTAGTGGGGATTTACATCGACCCAACCCTAGCCGATGAACCAGAAAAGATCGGTGGGCCATTTGATAGCCAACGTCGCTTCCAGAATGATCTAGAGATAGACAATTTAATCATGCGAGATGCAAATGATTATGATGGCGATGGATTCCAGGAGTTGTACTGGAAGGTGGCAGATGGGACGGCGTATCTACGGTCACTGATGCATGCGGATGGAAATATCCAATATGCGAACTATCAGAGCGAGCAGCAGATGATGGATTACCTGACCAGTACAGGTAATGCCGATGCCATTCAATCCATTATTTAGAAATTAAAAAGAGAAATAAAAGTATTGACACTTAGGCGGTGGGTGATTAGTCTTATAGTACTCTTCACAATCTGCCCTTGTGCCCGCCATGAGTTTTATCATCAAAGGAACCCTCCCCGATACCCTCGCTGCAGAACTTTCTTCTCAAGTGAGCAGCCTTGAAGCCTTGTTAACGGAAGTTTCCAGGGATGGGGTTCGCTTCTCAGAGATGATCCGCACCGTTTTTGGGGATGAGGTTGACCCTGGGGTGGTTGAGACTATCCGAGAGAGCTGGGCGGCGGGGGACTTTAGCAATGTTGCCCCGATAGAGATTTTGTCTGCGGCTGTGCTGGGTGGGAAGAATGGTGCCTTTGCGGCCCAGACTGATCGGATCTATCTATCGGCAGACTTGCTCAGTCAGGGTAGTGGGGAACAGATCACAACGGTGCTCCTGGAGGAGATTGGCCATTGGCTAGATGGGGAACTGAAAGCGACAGATACTCCAGGCGATGAAGGGGAATATTTTGCGGGGTTAGTGGTCGGGCAGGAATTCTCTGAGTCTGAACTGGCACGGCTGCAAATGGAAGATGATACTTCGATGATCGAACTTGATGGTCAGGAGATTGAGATTGAAGCCAATGACGGCACGACCCTTGACGTGCGACTCGTCAAAGATATTGACCCTGGCTCTAACTCGTCTTTTCCCAGAGATTTAACAGCATTGAGAGATAGGCTCTTTTTCTCTGCCAGTGATGGCGAAAATGGCTTTGAATTATGGGTGAGTGATGGTACCGCTGCTGGCACACAACTCGTTAAAGATATCTCCCCTGGCTCGTCTTTTCTCAGAGATTTAACAGCAGTAGGAGATCGACTCTTTTTTCGTGTCAATGATGGCGTTAATGGTGATGAATTATGGGTAAGTGATGGCACCGAAGCTGGCACACAACTCGTTAAAGATATCTACCCTGGCTCTGGCTCGAACTCGTTCGGCAATTCGTCTGATCCTGGGGGTTTAACAGCAGTAGGAGATAGACTCTTTTTTCGTGCCAATGATGGCGTTAATGGCTTTGAATTATGGGTGAGTGATGGCACAGAATCCGGCACTCGACTAGTTAAAGATATTCGCCCCGGCTCTAACTCGTCCTTTCCTGGAGGTTTCATAGTAGTAGGAGATCGGCTCTTTTTCTCTGCCAGTGATGGCGTTAATGGTGATGAATTATGGGTGAGTGATGGTACGACTGCTGGTACACAACTCGTTAAAGATATCTACCCTGGCTCGAACTCGTTCAATTCGTCTAGTCCCAGAGGTTTAACAGCAGTAGGAGATAAGTTCTTTTTCACTGCTGATAGCGGTATTGGTGATAGATATGGCTATGAATTATGGGTGAGTGATGGCACAGAAGCCGGCACTCAGCTCGTTAAGTATATTAACCCTGGCTCTAGTACATCTGTTCTTGACAAGCTGACAGCATTGAGAGATAGGCTTTTTTTCACGGCCTTTGATGGCGTTAATGGTCGAGAATTGTGGGTGAGTGATGGTACCGAAGCTGGTACNCAACTCGTTAAAGATATCAATCCTGGCTCTAACTCGTCTAATCCTGGGNATTTAACAGCAGTAGGAGATCGACTCTTTTTNNNTGCCAATGATGGCGTTAATGGTGATGAATTNTGGGTNAGTGATGGTACGGCGGCTGGTACACAACTCGTTAAAGATATTCGTCCCGGCTTTAGATCATCCAATCTCAAAGGTTTAATAGCAGTAGGAGATAAGCTCTTTTTCAATGCTGATGATGGTGGTGTCAATGGTCAGGAATTATGGGTGAGTGATGGCACAGAATCCGGCACTCGACTCGTTAAAGATATTCGCCCAGTTGCTTTGACGGTGGTGGGAGATAAGCTCTTTTTAGCTGCTGATGATGGCGTTAATGGTCAAGAATTATGGGTGGTTGATAGTGGTGATGATACTGTTCCCCCCCCATCCAATGGCATCCAAGACCCAACCGCAGAATTTTACGAATTTCTGGCCAAAGATATTGCTTATAAAACCTGGGAAAGTGGAGCACAAATTGATTTCACCCCAGAAGTCAGTTTTACGGTGGACAGTATTTTCAACGACCCTGATACCGGGCTATACGGCCTGGGTTTAGTATCATCGACCCTGTCACCAACCCTTGTCTTCAGGGGGACAGAGCCGACCAATGATTTATTTTTCGATGTCTTTGCCGACTTAGACCCAAATGGTATTGGCTTTACACAATATGACCAAAATAAAAATGAAATTTTGACATGGCTGGGGCAATACGAATCGCCAAATATAGTCGGGCATAGCCTAGGGGGGGCCCTCAGCCAACTCGCAGCAGCAGACCATACAAGTACAGGCGGAACATTAGGCGACGTATTCACATTCAACTCACCAGGAATATCAGAAAATTTTGCCGAAAAATTTAGACGAGAAAACACCGAAGAAGTAGAGCACTATATCGTATCAGGAGATTTCGTTTCATTGGGAGGAGAAGCCTTTATCGAAGGCAACTATAACCTCGTATCCTATTCAGGATTTGTTGAGTATGTAACAAGCGGCGGCTTTAATAAACACCTCAATCCATTCCTAACGGACTTCATCAGTTACGGCCAGGAAAACAATAGTACAAATAATTTAATTAAGCCAACAGAAATTGAAATCACTAGCTTTAGTAGTGTAGAAAAACTCAACTCAGAATTTTTTACATATATAGATCCAGAGTACTTTGCTTTTTTATTAGGGGCATTGACCGCAACAAGCAGCTTTCCAGAGACCCAAGCACTAATCGCCTCACTACTGTTTAGAAGTACCACAGAACAAAAAAGACAAGAAATTGGGGAAGAATTGCTGCCAATTTTAGAAGAATTAGGCATTGGTGATGATCAAGACACAGGTGGAACAGTTGACTTTCCAGATCAATCCTTTAAAATTCTAAACCTATTAGAAGTCGAAGCCGAAGCACTAAGAGTTAGCTATATAGAAAACCCAGAAAACTTCTTTAAAATACAAGGAATCCTATCAATTCCTAGCCTGTATAATGTTACGGCTGATGTCAGTGGCGAAAACTTTCTGCAAGTTGATTCGTCTCTAGAGCTAGATATAGTCGGCACAATTAGTGTAGAAAAAGTTGTGATTGTGCCTAATGTATGGGAGCTTAATCAAGCAACCCTAAGCGTGGATACTATTTTTCAGACACTTACCGGCGAGGCTTCCTTATTAATTCCCACAGGAATATCTTTAACGGGTAGCTTAGGGTTTCAGGATGGTAATTTCAATTCAATCGGTATCCTCTTAGAGGATTTAAACAGACCAATAGGGACAACAGGAGCGTTTTTACAAGATATTGGCGGCTCAATCAACAATGTGGCACCGACCGCCTTGGAGCCAATTACATTTGGTGGCGAGTTAGGAATAACAGCAGGGCCAACCATTAGCCTAATCTTGCCAGAGTGGCTAGGCGGTGGATTTAGTGGTTCATTGCTCAGTTTAGATATATCTGGCAGTCTCGATAAAGATAAGCTATCAGGAAATGGGACAATCCAATTCATTAATGGTTTAGCGACAGGAGAAGGCGATGCAGAATTCAATTGGAATCAAGGATTCCTCAAAGGAAACTGGGATATCGAAGTTGCGAATTTCCTAGAAGCATCCAGTAGTTTTAGGGCAGATAAAAATTTCAACCTGTATGCAGCAGGAGAAGCAAGCGTTATTATACCCAGCGCAGCCCTAGAAGTTGGTAATGTTCCGGGATTAGGCCTACTAAAATTCAACACAAGTGCAGTGAATTTAGGCAGTGCTGAATATATTTTAGATTTTAGTAATGATGATGATTTATCCAATGATTTTATCCGGGTATCGGGGCAAATAAATATTCCTGTAATTGGTGAACAAAATGCGTCAGTCAAAGTATTTTTTGACGGTGACGTAGAAGCGAATATTGGTAACTTCCTATTGCCAATTGGCAGTTATTTAGTCGAGGAGAATTCGGACTGGTTAGTTTTAAATGCTGTCTGGGAAAATGTCAATGAATCAGCTGCTATCAAAATCATCAAGCCAGATGGAACGGAGATCACAGAGGCAGAATTTGCAACAAATAACATTCAAATCGTTGACATTCTCAGCTCAGAGACTTCACGGGCTGTCGTCATTGATAATCCAGAAGCTGGCATCTGGGATATTTTGTTGGTGGACGAGACCGGTCTAGGCAATGTAGAGTATTCAGCTTTCACCGACTCAAGCGCACCAATTGTGAGTATTAACTCCCTTAGTTATGATCCCTCGCAGTACCAAGCTTCGATTAATTTCCGAGCAACAGATCCTGATTCGAATGCTGAGATTAGATTCTTTTATGACAATGATAATCAAGACTATGATGGTCTAGCCATAGCAGGTCGTGTGACAGAGACAGATGGGGATGGCACTTATATCTGGAATACGGAAGGGATTGCTCCGGGACAATACTACATATACTCAATGGCCTTAGACGAGTCGAACAATCCAGTATTGAGCAATTATTCGACAGAGACCATCACGATCACAGAATCAACAGATATTGCAGTGGCAAAAATACTGCTCGGAGCCGAGACCTATGCAAATGAGCTGTTCACATACAGGGTAAGCATTCGCAATGACAGCAGTACAGATGCCAAGAATGTCATCCTCAGCGAGCAGCTTCCGGAAGGCCTCGAAATAATATCCTCTACTGTAAACTCCGAAGACCGAGAAGATGATCAATATTCTTTTGAGTTGGGAACTATCGTTGCTGGCGGTAGTCGTGAGATTGATATCACGGTGCGAGCACCTAATGAGCTAGGACTATTGGAAACGACAAGTTACATTGAAAGCTCAACCTACGATCTCAATGAAAATAATGATGTCGCTAGTCTCAGATTTGAGATTACTGACCATGGGAATAATGACTTGAATCAAGCGCCTACAGATTTGAATTTAAGCAGCAACGTCATTGAAGAAAATTTATCGATTGATACTGTAGTAGGCAATTTATCCACGATAGACCCAGATATAGGAGATAGTCACACCTATAGCCTGACGAATGGCTACGGTGACAACAGTCTCTTTACCATTGACGGCGAGCAACTCAAGACAAATGCTGTCTTCGATTACGAAACCCAAAATAGTTTTGAAGTCCAAATACAAACAGATGATGGCAATGGCGGTACTTTCACAAAAGTCCTGACCATTAATGTCAGTGATGTCAATGAAGACCCTGATTTATCGTTTGTTCAGGGTCAAACCTATGCCCTACCCTCGATAAGAGACTATGATGGCAATCTGCATGGCCTAGATAATGCCGCCAGTGATGTTGTCAACGGCTACAAATACCAAGGGCAATTTGATGTGCAAGGGAATGGTCGTCGGGAAGGAATCTTTACGAATCGTGTATCGGGACGATGGGCAACAGTAGAAGCTGATCCCCTCACGGGAGAAATTGACTATTCTCGTAATGGAGCCGGAGGAACTACCCGTGTAGTGGGGATTTACATCGACCCAACCCTAGCCGATGAACCAGAAAAGATCGGTGGGCCATTTGATAGCCAACGTCGCTTCCAGAATGATCTAGAGATAGACAATTTAATCATGCGAGATGCAAATGATTATGATGGCGATGGATTCCAGGAGTTGTACTGGAAGGTGGCAGATGGGACGGCGTATCTACGGTCACTGATGCATGCGGATGGAAATATCCAATATGCGAACTATCAGAGCGAGCAGCAGATGATGGATTACCTGACCAGTACAGGTAATGCCGATGCCATTCAATCCATTATTTAGAAATTAAAAAGAGAAATAAAAGTATTGACACTTAGGCGGTGGGTGATTAGTCTTATAGTACTCTTCACAATCTGCCCTTGTGCCCGCCATGAGTTTTATCATCAAAGGAACCCTCCCCGATACCCTCGCTGCAGAACTTTCTTCTCAAGTGAGCGCCATTGAAACTCTACTTACGGAGGTTGCCAGTGATGGGATTCGCTTTTCAGAGATTATTCGCACCGTTTTTGGGGATGAGGTTGACCCTGGGGTAATTGAGACTATCCGACAGAGATGGCTCACGAGTGATTTTAGTGACATTGCTCCCATCGAGATTTTGCCTGCAGATGTGTTGGGTGAGGCGAATGGTGCCTTTGCGGCCCAGACTGATCGGATTTACCTCTCGGCAGACTTACTCAGTCAGGGTAGTGGGGAACAGATCACAGCGGTGCTCCTGGAGGAGATTGGCCATTGGCTAGATGGNGAACTGAAAGCGACAGATACTCCAGGCGATGAAGGGGAATATTTTGCGGGGTTAGTGGTCGGGCAGGAATTCTCTGGGGCCGAACTGACGCGGCTACAGAATGAAGATGACACTACGACGATTCAACTTGACGGTCAGGAGATTGAGATTGAAGCGAGTAATGGCACTATTGCTGCCAATACGCGACTCGTTAAAGATATCCGCTTTGGTTCATCCCCTATTCGTGGCTTAACAGCGGTAGGAGATAGGCTTTTTTTCGCTGTTCACGACGGCGTCAATGGCGATGAGTTATGGGTGAGTGATGGCACCGAAGCTGGCACACAACTCGTTAAAGATATTAACCCTGGCTCCGATTGGTCTTCTCCCCAGTATTTAAAAACAGTAGAAGATAGGCTCTTTTTCACTGCTGAGAATGGCGTCAATGGTCGAGAATTATGGGTGAGTGATGGCACGGCTACTGGTACACAACTCATTAAGAATATTAACCCTGGCTCTAGCTCGTCCTCTCCTGCATATTTAACAGCAGTAAGAGATAAGCTCTTTTTCAGAGCCGAAAATGGCGTCAACGGCCGGGAATTATGGGTGAGTGATGGCACGGCTACTGGTACACAACTCATTAAGGATATTAACCCTGGCTCTAGCTCGTCCTCTCCTGCATATTTAACAGCAGTAAGAGATAAGCTCTTTTTCACTGCTGAGAATGGCGTCAATGGTCGAGAATTATGGGTGAGTGATGGCACGGCTACTGGTACACAACTCTTCAAAGATATTTATCCTGGTTCGGGCCGGTCTAGTCCTGAGTATTTAACAACAGTGGGAGATCGGCTCTTTTTCTCTGCTCTTGATGGTATCAATGGTGATGAGTTATGGGTGAGTGATGGTACGACCGCTGGTACCCAGCTCGTTAAAGATATTAATCCAGGCTCTAGCTCGTCTAGTCCCAGAGATTTAACAGCAGTAGGAGATAAGCTCTTTTTCAGAGCGAATGACCGCCTCAACGGTACTGAATTATGGGTGAGTGATGGCACGGCTACTGGTACACAACTGATTAAAGATATTAGCCCTAGTACTGCCTCGTCTTCCCTTTGGTTAACGGCGGTAGGAGATAAACTCTTTTTTTCAGCTGATGATGGCGTCAATGGTAAAGAATTATGGGTGAGTGATGGTACTGCTGCTGGCACCCAACTCGTTAAAGATATTCGCCCTGGCTCTGGCTCATCTTCGCCTGAGAATTTAAAAGCAGTGGGTAATAAACTCTTTTTCAGTGCTAATGGTGATAACGCCAATGGTTATGAATTGTGGGTAAGTGATGGCACAGCCGCTGGCACTCAACTCGTCAAAGATATTAATTCTGGCTTCGAATCGTCTCGTCCTAAGTATTTGACAGTAGTGGAAGATAAACTCTTTTTCAGTGCTGATGATGATTCTAATAGCACTCAATTATGGGTGATCGATGAGGCAATAGATGAAGATATCAATGAAGACCCTGATTTATCGTTTATTCAGGGTCAAACCTATGCCCTGCCCTCGATAAGAGACTATGATGGCAATCTGCATGGCCTAGATAATGCCGCCAGTGATGTTGTCAACGGCTACAAATACCAAGGGCAATTTGATGTGCAAGGGAATGGTCGTCGGGAAGGAATCTTTACGAATCGTGTATCGGGACGATGGGCAACAGTAGAAGCTGATCCCCTCACGGGAGAAATTGACTATTCTCGTAATGGAGCCGGAGGAACTACCCGTGTAGTGGGGATTTACATCGACCCAACCCTAGCCGATGAACCAGAAAAGATCGGTGGGCCATTTGATAGCCAACGTCGCTTCCAGAATGATCTAGAGATAGACAATTTAATCATGCGAGATGCAAATGATTATGATGGCGATGGATTCCAGGAGTTGTACTGGAAGGTGGCAGATGGGACGGCGTATCTACGGTCACTGATGCATGCGGATGGAAATATCCAATATGCGAACTATCAGAGCGAGCAGCAGATGATGGATTACCTGACCAGTACAGGTAATGCCGATGCCATTCAATCCATTATTTAGAAAAAAACATCTAGGATTTTTATGTTGTAATCAATAAATTTCAAAAATAAACATTTATAAATGCTCACCTCAAATTTTTTAGTTAATCTTTCTGTTGACTTTGATAAACCTACGGGAATTGGCACCTATTTAAAAAATATCATTCCTCATCTATGCTCGCTTAACCCCACCCTATTAAGCAACAAAATTTATTCAGAGTTTAAAAGATATTCTATTCCCCGAGGAATGACTTCTGAAAATGGCAAAAAAGGACATTTTAAGCGTTTGTTTTGGACGCAATATGAGCTGCCCAAAATATACAAACAAATATCTTCTCAATTATTATTTTCTCCTGTACCAGAAGCTCCTCTTTGCCAGAAAGTAAGTTTTGTTACAACAGTGCATGATTTGATCCCGGTTCGTTTTCCGGGTCGATTTTCCCCTTTATCTTTTTACTATCAATATTATGTTCCTCAAGTTTGTCGGCAAGCACAACATATTCTCACAGTCTCTCAATCGACGGCGGACGATTTAGTTACGACTTATGGAATTTCTAGTCAAAAAATCACCCCTATTCTCTTGGCATATGATTCTAAGTATTTTCAGCCTATGGCAGTAAAATCTACTGAGTTTTATTTTCTTTATATCGGCCGCCATGATTCCCATAAAAACCTCAAGCGCTTAATTGATGCTTTCTACCAATTTCAGAAAAACACAGCTTATAAAGATGTTCAGTTGAAGCTTGTGGGGCCTATAGATCAACGGTATACGCCTCAGCTTAAGCAACAGATTCAAGAGTTAGATTTGGAAGGGTCTGTCAAATTTTTGAATTATACACCCTATAGTGCATTGCCAAAGATTATTAGCGGGGCGATTGCCTTGGTGTTTCCATCTCTCTGGGAGGGATTTGGATTGCCTGTACTAGAAGCAATGGCTTGTGGAACTCCGGTGATCACCTCTAATCTTTCTTCACTACCTGAAGTTGCTGGAGATGCTGCAATCCTAGTTAATCCTTATCACACCGATGAGATTGCAGATGCAATGCAGGTGATCATTAAAGATTCATCTTTAAGACAAAATCTTGTGGACAAAGGATTGGCACGAGCGAAACTTTTCAGTTGGGAAAAAACAGGACAAGCAACGGTTGAAATTCTAGAACACTTTCTATAAAGTTCTCTTACAGCATTTTTCGGGCTAGTAAAGCGATAGCGAGTAAGATAAAGCTGTAATCTACCCAATCAAAATTTGCAGTGCGACCCTACTCTGTTGATTTACGCCAAAAAATTATTGACACCTATCTCGAAGGCAAACTATCACAGCGCCAAATTGCTGAGCAATTCCGGGTTGCCTACAGTTTCGTGCGTAAACTAACTAAGCAATATCGTGAAACAGGAGATATTCAACCCAAGCAGCGCCTCAAACAAACCCCCACTAAACTCAATGAGACTCAACTCATCACCCTGCAACAGCTAGTAAAGCAGCATAATGATGCAACCTTAGCCGAACTCTGTGACCTTCTCGAAGAAACCGTTGGCGTCAGGATTAGTGTGACCACAATGTTTCGGATGCTCCAAAAACTCAAGATAACCCTCAAAAAAAACACTGCATCCCGATGAGAAAGAAACAGAACGAGTACAGCAGCAACGATATGAATTTTGGCAACTGGTGCGGGAGATTTTAGTAAAAGACTTGATCTTTATTGATGAATCAGGGGTTGATTTAGCGCTGACTCGATTACGGGGTCGAGCACCCAGGGGAAAACGTGCCCATGGGAAACGTCCCAGCAAAAGGGGGAAACGAGTATCCATGATTAGTGCCATTAGTCTTGAGAAGGTACTGACCAATGTAAATCTACTGGGCAGTAGTGATGGTCTCACTTTTGAAGCTTTCATACATCGCCAGTTAGTACCTCAGTTATGGCAAGGAGCCTGTGTGATTATGGACAACTGCTCTATCCACAAGGGGAAAGCCATTAGGGACTGTATTGAAGCAGTTGGTGCAAGACTGATATTTCTTCCTCCATACTCGCCAGACTTTTCACCGATTGAGAATTGTTTCTCCAAAGTCAAAAGTATTTTACGTTCGTGGGGAGCCCGTACTTATCCAGAGCTCGCACAAGGGATTGAGGCCGCCTTCTCACAAGTATCAAGCCAAGACTTGCAGAATTGGTTTACCCATTGTTGCTACTCCGCCTCATAAGACCGAAAAACGCTGTAANTTCTTTGACCGAATCAAGAAATTACATCACTTTTTGATATGCTTCATAAATTCTTTTTGTATAGTTTTCTGAGTTAAAAAACTTCACTCTCTCTTTACCTAACTCAACTAACTGGTGTCTCATTTGAGGGTTGTTAATTAATTTTTCAATTCCTGATCTAATGTCATTTGAGTCATAGGGATTTACGTATATAGCAGCATTGCCGCATATTTCTGGTAAAGAAGAGACTTGTGAAGTGACCACAGGACACTCAAATGACATTGCTTCTAATGGAGGTAGTCCAAATCCTTCATACATGGATGGAAAAACAAAGCAAAAAGCACCATGATAAAGATAATCAAGGTCTGCCCTCGGCAAATAGTCAAGGATTTTGACTTTCCTTGGAAAATTTCTTCCAAACATGCTTTCAAGATTTTTCAGTTCATTTTCCCAAAGCCATGCTTTTTTCCCAACTATAACTAGCTTCATCTCTTTGTCTAAACCTTTATATGCTTCTATAAGTCTCCGTACATTTTTCTTTGGTTCTATTGCACCGACAAAAAGAATATAGTTATGAACCTGTAATGAATATTTTTCTAAAACCTTACTAGTTAACTTTTTTTTAAAAAAAATTGATTTTTCAATAATAGGTTGATAAGTTAAAAATACTTTTTCAGGGTCTACATCAAAAGATTTAAGAATATCTTGTCTCGAATTTTCAGAGACTGTCAAAATCAGATCTGATTTTTCAATTGCATTTTTAACAACATCAAAAAAACGCTTTTTATTATCTAGAGTCGTAAATGGAAGCTTAAGGGGAATTAAATCATGAATAGTTGTTATTGTTTTCGCGTTTTTTAGCTTGATTGGCATAGGATAGGTGGCATGCCAAATATCCACTTTTTTGGGAACATTAATACATATATCGAGCTTTAAGGCGCCATATAAAGCATTTGCCATATTATAGCAACCACTACTATTAAATATCTTGCCTTTTTCTGCTAGCATCTCAAAGACAAAATCTCCCTCTTGTTTTATGACAAAATTTGTAATTGGAATTTCTTTGACGCCACCAAAATATTGCCCAATAAAAAACCGTAATAAATCAAAAGCTGAATAGCTTTTGTTGTCATGCCTGTCAAAGAAAGTAGTTTCAGCTAAGAATGTAGAGTCCATATATTTTGTATTCCCTATATGACGACTACATAGTACATCTACGTTTGCATTGAGAGATATAAGTGCTTTGATTAGAGTAGCAGCATAAGTCTTTATACCAGTCCCTTTCTGCATTTCTAAATTGTATCCATCTACAACAACGTTAATTGAGCTTAAATTCATAAAATTTCCCTTATTTCTAATAGAATCTTACAAGGTTTGATGTTAGCTATTTAGGTAATTGTTTCAGCAAAAATATTACTACAATAAAAACATGGTTTCTATTTAAAACTAGAATAATAAAGCTAACACAAAATCTTCATAATGATGTTTTTTTAAAGTTAGCATTTTCTAGATATAATTTTACAATATTTTTTGTGTTTCCCGACATTTCAATTCTTCCTCCATTTAGCCAAATTGCTCGATTGCAAGATTCTTGAATAAACTCCATTGAGTGAGAAACAACTAAGATTGTTACATGTGACTTCCAAAATTGCTCTATTCTTTTTTGGCATTTATTTTTAAAGCTTTCGTCGCCCACTGATAATACTTCATCAAGAATAAGGATATCAGGCTGGACATCCGTGGCAATAGAAAAACCAAGGCGAGCAACCATCCCAGAAGAAAGAGCTTTAACTGGCACATAACGATACTCTTCTAATTCTGCAAACTCTAAAATAGAATTTGTTCTAGACTTCATTTCGTTTCTAGTAAAGCCGAGTAAGACGCCATAAAGTAAAATATTATCTTGAACGGAAATTTCAGTGTCAAATCCTGCCCCTAATTCTATCAGCGGCGCTATATTACCACGAACACTTACATTTCCGCTAGTAGGATCAAGAATCCCAGAGATGATTTTTAAAAGAGTAGATTTACCAGCTCCGTTGCTACCAATAATTCCAATTTTTTCACCTTGTTCAACTTCAAAATTAATATCTTTAAGTACTAGTTTTTTAGCAGGCTTGCGATATTTTCCTTCAACAATAGATAAAATTGTTTTCTTGAGGTCATAGGAAAATTCTTCTTGGGTTCGCCGCCATAAATTAACATGTTCTAGTGTAATTATATTCATTGTTGTATTGAATTAAGTTGTTTTTTATGTAGGTTATGCTCACAATAAATCCATAAAATGTGATCGTGTACTTCGAAAATAAAACCAACCTAATCCTGCAAAAAATAAACCACTTAATAATGCCGCACCAATGAGAGAAAAATCAGGCGTACTACCTGATAAAGTAATTTGGCGAATGCTTTCAATAATGCGAGATAGGGGATTGATACTTAAAAATGGTTTTATTCGTGGCGAAACAATCTCTGCTGGGTAAAAAACTGGACTACTAATCCAAAGAACAAAGACTACTAGTTCATAAAAATAAGGTAAATCACGAAAAAAAACATACAATGAACTTACTAATAGACTAATACCTATAACAAACAATACTAGTGCAGTGAAAGGTAAAAGAACAACAATTGTGTTGAATAGACTATGAGATTTAATCAAAGTGACAATAGCTAATAGTGGGAAGGATCCCATCATAAATTGAAAAACATTAGCCATAATTATTGAGATTGGAAACACACTGACTGGAAGACAAATTTTGTTTAAAAGCTGACCATTTCCTACTATACTACTGAGAGCTTGGGATGTTGACGCTGAAAAAAAGTTGATTACGATCAAACCTGTCAATGCTGCCAGAATATAGTTAACAATAGAATTATCATAATACTCTGCAAATGTCGCCCCAAAAATTGTTGTGTATAACCCAGTCATAATCAAAGGATTTAATAAAGACCAGTAAACTCCAAGGAAAGACCCACGATAGCGTACTTTGAGATTACGATCTACTAAAACATGTAATAGTTCAAAATAATGCGGTCTTCCTAAACTCAAGTATTGATTATCCTGGTGAGTGAATAGCTTTAATTTCATTATTTTTTAATTGGCTTTAATATAAGATTTAAAAAGTTCGAGAATATTATATATCAAAGATTCCATAACATAGTATCTTTAAGTCTAGTAAAGTACAGATACCCCTCTTCTGTCACTTTCCGATTATTGGGAATATAATAGTGAGAAGAAGAGAGTCTGGAAGGTATAGGCTGCAATGGATGTAGAATTACAAGTCCGAAAACATCTACGTCGTGATGCTCACCCAACAGCGAGCTTCATTGATCAATATTGTGAAGAGTACAGAGAGATATTTTAAGATGTAAGAAATTATGAGTACTTCAAATATTGGTAGTACTAAAGGGGTAATGATGAATTGTAGTGATGGATGAAATTCCACAATAGTCNAATGTGATTNAATACACACTTGGAGAAGGCTAGACTGCGTCTCACAAACCGTGACATCCTTTGCCTCACAGTACAATTAAAGCGCTCAATATAACTGGTTTTACCANTCTGTTTGCTAACCACCCGATGACGCTTTGAAGGGAATACNCCACGGTAGGCTTCCNACTCATCCGTGTAGAAGACTCCACATCGCTAATATACCCCACTCGCAACAATTAGACTATCGAAATAACTAAATTGATACCGTTGGGTAATCCCCAAAGCTTGGTTAATCGTTTCGGTCGAGGTAGTGCCCAATATGTAATGATGAGAAGGTAGAGGTCATGCCGAGATACATGTAAAAAAGTGCAAGTAGATTCTAGAAGCTTTGCTGGGTATACGTTTCAAGCCTCAATCATTTAATTCCTTTGATTCTTTGTAAGGCGTGCCACAGAGGGGACAAAATCGATGTCGAAGAGAAGTGATGGGTTCTTGGCAGCTATGGCAACGAGAGCGAAGCACAGAGCCACACTCAAAGCAGAAACGAGCCCGCTGATGCATCCATAGCGGCTCAGGCGGTGTCCCTGGCGTCCAGCATTGGGGACAAAAGCGGAAAGTACTGGCATCACTAATAGCAACCCCTCGCTGTAGAGAGTCCAAATGGTCTACCGGAATTTGAAGCGCATAGGCGAGGCCATTAAGCGTTTTGTCATGAATTGTGCCAGTTTGGACACGCTCAATCTTGCCCAGACTTTGAACATGGATCTGAGCCTTGGCCGCCACCTCCTTCTGGGAAAGACCGAGTAGACGGCGTACCCGCTGCAGATAATGGGCGATGGATTCATTGGGGAGAGGCGTTTTTTCAGAATCAGAAGTGGCTGTCACAATGTAGTGAATAGTATGTGTACTAAAAATATTCTGAGTTATGTTTATTTCTGGTGTATGGAGGAGAGGAAAGAAAAAGCGTATCCTGCTGAATTAAGCAAAAACCAACAAGGATACACCCATGGATAAAGATAGTCTGATTTCGTTACCATCACCAGAAGCAACAGGAACTTTCCAAGACACATTAACGGAAATCCTACGTAAAGGTGCCTGTCAACTCATCGCCCAAGCAGTAGAGACCATTTATAAAGTAAATCTTTAGGAAACTAGCCGACGCAACATCAGACGACTCATGGAAGCATAAATCCCTGCCTCCGACACTTCTGATAATTGCTCATAGTCTTTACTAAGGCGACGATAATAATTCAACCAACCAAATGTACGTTCAACAATCCAACGCTTCGGGAGTACCATGAATTCTTTACTGTTTCTACTAATCACTTCCACCTTGGCTTGCACCATTAACCAGAGACTTAAGGCAAAGCGTCCTCCTCGATATCCAGCATCTACCCACATCAACCGCAATCGCTTCAACATCTGCTGTTGCTGCTCCCTTAGCTCCATCACTGCAGCAAGGGCAAAGGTTCGTTCTGAGCTATTTCCCTCGGAGACTATCACTTTGTAAAGTAACCCTAAACTGTCGACTAGCAAGTTTCTCCGTCTTCCTTTGACCTGTTTCCCGCCATCGAAGCCATAGACATCGCCCTTTTTTCTGTCGTCTTGACCGATTGGCTATCGGCAATCAGGACGCTAGGTTCTGGGGTTTTCCCCACTGCTTGACGGCAGCGAGTCCGCAAAGCATGGTTGATGTTTTCCCAAACTCCCTGCNTCTGCCATTTGCGATAGTAGTAGTACACCGTGGAGGAGGGAGGAAAGTCCTTGGGCAGATAGGCCCATTGACAACCGGTTTTGAGGAGATAGAAAATCCCATTGCAGACCTGTCGCATATCAGTAGTACGTGGATGACCGCCGGACTTTGGAGCAGGAATCAAGGGTTCTAGTAAAGCCCATTCTGCATCGGTCAGGTCACTGGGGTAAGAAGCTTGAGACATTGGTGCTATTCTCCTGTGTCGTTACGCTTATGCTTGACCTTAACGACTTCACGGGCAAAAATCCTNTTCTCTTTATCTTTACTTTATAAACACCCTCTAACATCACTTGGTATTGCAATTNGAATCTTCAGCAAGTCCTGAACTGATATCGCAGGATACATACTAGCTGTTGTATGGAGATCCAAAATCTCACAGACAATTGGTAAACGAAGATAGACTAACAGCAATTCTGGCTTTATCTTAATGGGCTTTAAAACTGCAAATCCAGACGAACAAACATAATGATCTTGCTCTGCTTCAATTAATGCTGATAGTTGACGAATTGGTCTTACGGTAGAAGTGATAACATCATTTTTATGAACAATCCACTGTGCTCTACTCGGAGCATCTTGCATATTCACGGCTTCCCCATTTGCAATACCATCACTATTTAAGCCGCCAATCTCAATATAATTAAAGACTCCTTGTTTCGATGGTTTAAATTTTTGTTTTTGCAATTTTGTAACATCCCCAATACACAAACTAGATTGTTGCAGGATTTTCATTACTTTCTGATATTTGGGTTGGTAATATTCAGCATCTAACCTTGCATCGCCCAGCAAAAATGACTCAGAAAAACGCTTAACTGCAACTGTCTCCTCCGTCGGCTCCCAATCCTTTAACTCCAACTCCGACAATAATAGATCTTCAGCCTCTTGATAAGTTTTTTTTGATTGCTTTAACATATATAAGGCAGAACAAACAGTATACTCAATCTTTTCTTGAAAATCGTCTGAAAAAACAGGAACTTTAAGAGACTTTATTTTGTAGATAAATAAGTTGAGTTGGACATTGCCAGTAGATTCTCGCAGTGTTTGGAATCTGCCATATTTAGATAAGAGAAATGTAGATAAAAAGTAAGGCTTGAAACTTTTCTCAACTCGTATAATCCCTACATGTCGATCTGAGTTTGCAGGTAAAATATTGGAGTCTACGACAGCACAGTTTCCGATTGTTCCAACAGTTGATAGAATCACATCTCCTTCACTCAAAGCTGTTCTTGGATTCTTCTTGTGTTGGACATTAGAGATGCATTCATTTCTCGATAGATCAAAAATATTTTCTTTAGGAGATTTTGCTGAAATCAAATTGATTGGACTATTTACATCAAAATCGATTGATTCGTGAATCCCATCCGTCACATAAGCAAAATCACTAACGTATTGATAGTTATGTCTTTTAATTTGCTTTAGTTTTTTCAAATAAGACCATTGAAAATATTCACTATCTATTCTGATAGATCTGTTATCTTCTAAAACATCAATTAAAGATAATTCTGTAACTTCTAGCCCATCCATTAACCGCTCATACTTTTCTTGATCAAACGGCGTAACAAATGGGCTTTGTTCAAAAAAACTGAGCTTTTCCTTCTTCGCAAATTCCATAAACGCTTCAGCAATGCCATCCTCCGTTAACCCCTCATGGTTAAACAGATCATGATCAATCACCAAATGCTGATGCTCATCGAGCAATAACTCCCTGTCCTTTTCCTTCTCCGATAAACCTTCCTCATCCGGTGGCACAATTCGCCGATAAATCTTTTCCCCCGAATTATCCTTACCCGACTTCTGCATGGTCGCAAAAAAGATATTGTAATCATCCTGCCTTGGACACAACGCCCCAGCCCTCGGATCATCATTCCACTTCTGCACCAATAACACCGATGTCTTTGTGCCCGTGTGTGGCTTAAAAGTATTCCCATGCAAACCCACCACCGCCAAAATCCGGCAACGCTCCGCAATAAACTCCCGAATCTGCTTATCCGACGAATTATTGAACCGACCCTGCGGTAAAACAATCGCCATTCTGCCCCCCGGCTTCAGGAAATCCAGATTCCGCTCAATAAACAGGATGTCCCGCCCGACTTTCGTTTGCCACTTACCATTCGGCTTTTTTGACAACGCATACTTATGAATAATGCGCCCTTCCTTGATGTCCCCAGCAAACGGCGGATTCGCCATAAGAACATCAAACTTAAACTCTTTATAACTATTGCTATTCTTCCGCAGCTTCTTTAAACGCTTAAAACCATCATTGTAAGTATCATTCCACGACTCCTCTTTAGTGATTTCGTCCCACCCGTCATAATCCAATGTATTCAGACGCATTACATTCGTTTGACCGTCCCCAGCAATAAGATTTAGAGTCCGCGCCACCCGTACCGACTTTTCATCAAAATCAATCGCAAAAACCCGTTTCTCCACATATTCCGTACAACGATGGGGCTTTTCCTCGATGGTAAAAAGATGACTCGCCTCGATCCCTTCATCCTCTAGGATTTGCTTCCACACATGAAAAATTGTATGTACAGGAAACCCAGACGAACCCGCCGCCGTGTCGATCATGTACTCATCCTCTTGCGGATTGAGCATCTTTACACACATATCAATCACGTAGCGCGGCGTAAAATATTGCCCCTTCTCACCTTTGCTACTCTGGTTCACCAAATATTCAAACGCTTCATCAATCACGTCTAAATTTGAGTTGAACAGCTTTACATTTTCCAGCGATCGCACACAAACTGATAAATGAGAAGGCGTGAGTGTAATCTTAGAATCCTCACTAAAGACCCCCTCCCACTTTTCCTNCGCTCGNTCANNNAGATCTTGAATCTTATTTTTTAGAGGGTGTTTATAAAGTAAAGATAAAGAGAACAGGATTTTTGCCCGTGAAGTCGTTAAGGTCAAGCATAAGCGTAACGACACAGGAGAATAGCACCAATGTCTCAAGCTTCTTACCCCAGTGACCTGACCGATGCAGAATGGGCTTTACTAGAACCCTTGATTCCTGCTCCAAAGTCCGGCGGTCATCCACGTACTACTGATATGCGACAGGTCTGCAATGGGATTTTCTATCTCCTCAAAACCGGTTGTCAATGGGCCTATCTGCCCAAGGACTTTCCTCCCTCCTCCACGGTGTACTACTACTATCGCAAATGGCAGAGGCAGGGAGTTTGGGAAAACATCAACCATGCTTTGCGGACTCGCTGCCGTCAAGCAGTGGGGAAAACCCCAGAACCTAGCGTCCTGATTGCCGATAGCCAATCGGTCAAGACGACAGAAAAAAGGGCGATGTCTATGGCTTCGATGGCGGGAAACAGGTCAAAGGAAGACGGAGAAACTTGCTAGTCGACAGTTTAGGGTTACTTTACAAAGTGATGGTCTCCGAGGGAAATAGCTCAGAACGAACCTTTGCCCTTGCTGCAGTGATGGAGCTAAGGGAGCAGCAACAGCAGATGTTGAAGCGATTGCGGTTGATGTGGGTAGATGCTGGATATCGAGGAGGACGCTTTGCCTTAAGTCTCTGGTTAATGGTGCAAGCCAAGGTGGAAGTGATTAGNAGAAACAGTAAAGAATTCATGGTACTCCCGAAGCGTTGGATTGTTGAACGTACATTTGGTTGGTTGAATTATTATCGTCGCCTTAGTAAAGACTATGAGCAATTATCAGAAGTGTCGGAGGCAGGGATTTATGCTTCCATGAGTCGTCTGATGTTGCGTCGGCTAGTTTCCTAAAGATTTACTTTATAAATGGTCTCTAATTGTCCTAAAGAGCTAAGAATCGCCGAGTGAATAAAAAAGGAACAAGCCCAATTTGAAACTTGTTCCTTTTTTATTCAAGAAAATAAACTAGCTTAAAGATCATCAACTAGTGCATTATTAAATTGCACCTCACGGAGAATCTGATTGGCAGCCTGATCCTGTGCTGCTTGCTTAGTGCGTTCATCGCGAGTCAGGGTTTTGACAACATTAGCTTGAGCGATGTTATTTGTAGCAAGCTGTTGAAGAATTTGCTGATTCTGCTCGATCTGAATGCGGGAAAGCTGGGTTTCATTGGCCATCTGTAGCGTCATACATTTCATAACTTCCTGAGTGATATTCAGACTTTGACATTGCTCTGCCAGTTCGCCCGATGAGCTGGAAATTTGTGTGGCAGTTTCCGCCAATTGTTCGGTGTTTTGTTGGCCTTCAGCAGAAAAAACAATTTCTCCAAGGGTACTAGAAGTACCGGCAGCGACTTCGGTTTGTCTTAAAATGCCTTCTGCAATGTCGTTAATATCTGTTTGATTGAGGGTGGCTTGGTCACGAATCTCTGCAAAAATACCGCTGGGATCTGGCAAGCCTAATGCGCCTGAGATCGCCTCGATCCCTTGGGGTACATAGACTTGAAGGAAGTCTTCAACATGGCTGGCGACATAGGTTTCAAAGGCACCAGAAATAATTTGGGTAGTTTGGTTCCAAGTGTTTCTGAGAATGTCGAGGGCTGAGGCTTCGCTTTTAGCGGTGGAAATGAGGATGATGCTCGTGGAAAGGGGAATGATGATCAATAGTTTTTTGGTGCGGTTTTTCATGGTTAAAAATCCTCTAATTGTTTGCCCTGTTGCATACAGGTTTGGAAGTGGGCGCCCCACCGAGCAGCGGCTTCGAGGGGATTAGGGTATTGTTCAAAAAAGCGATCGCGGGCAATGACCTGTGCTTTGTTGTTGACGAGTAAACCGACGAGAATCGGACTGGCAAAATAGCGTCCGTGGGTATAGCGGCGATCGCCATCCACGAGCCACTGGGAAGTGCCGCGACGGGGGTCGGCCTTAAAGGTACTGGCAACGTTTTCGCTGATGATGGCTTCAGGCGTGCGATGGATTCGTTGGTAATGGTCAATGTCATCGCCGTTGATTCGTCCCGTAATTCGCAAGGAAAGATTGGTACGCATCTTGGCACTGGCGGCATTGGTTTCGATGATCACTGGATCTTGGGTGGTTAAAATAACCGTCAAACCAGACTTTCGCGCCGTTGCCATTTGCACACCGACATATCTTGCTAGACCGGCATATTCGAGCCAGATAGAAGCTTCATCGATGTAAAAAATAGAGCGGGAACATTGCAGGGCGCGCCGTTGGGCGATATTGCAAATCATCAGTCCCAAAACCCGTGCTTTCTTCTCAGAACTGGGTTTGAGGCAGGAAAATTGCAGATAGGGTGTGCGGAAAAAATCAACGCTAGAAGGTTGGGCGATCTGCTTACCCATTGCCCCTTCAATCCAACTCATCAGGGCGGAACGGATGAAATTAACCGCCTGCCGTTGCCCCTCGTCGTCGTTTTGCACTAGTGAATAATTGATCCGCTCGTAGAAATCTTGGAGGGTCGGATAGGCTTGCCATGCCGCAGAATGAATTCCCTGTTTTTGAGCCTGGGCAATGCGGTCAAGAATTTCGGGATCACGATAAAAACGAGCGATCGCCGTCGTGAGAATAAACTCAACCTGCGTGGCTAAACCCGAATCAGTAACCCCATCCAGCACCAAGGCTTGCAACATTGCCTCAATAGATTCCACAAACGCCTCCCGTCGCTCCAGTTGAGTTTGGGGCGAAAAGTTAGAAAAATCTGGCAATTCTAAAATATTGGATGCTTCACGGGAAGGATCAAACTCCGTGCCACCAAGAAATTTAATCAACGCCGAATAGGTAGAGGAAGTCTTCTGGGACTCCTCTAAAGACTCAGTTTCAGACGGTACGACCAAATCCATGGAGGTAATCTGCGCCCCTGTAAACGCTGCTTCCACGAGCATATCGCCCACCAGAACTGACTTACCCGAAGCCGTTCTGCCGTAGACGACCCCGTGGCGCGGACTGCCAAATTCATCCTCCAGACTGGCGCGAAACGGTACGCCTCCCTGAATACTGATAAATTCCGTGCCTGTCTCCGCCTGATTGACGATGCCCGTGAGATTGACCAAGCCCAACGCCGCTGAAGCATTGATGGAGAGCCGATAATCACCCGTCACAAAACCCGCACAACGCCACAATAATTCCAACTTGATCGGCAAAGTTTGTAGCCAAATTCGCCAGACATAATCCCGTTCCTGAAACAGGCGAGTGGGACGATTGAACCCCTTCCGAATGAGGGTGAGTTTATCGCGGAGAATGTCTAAATCAGGGGCATAAACGAGAATTGCCACACCGACATAAACCGGATAATCCCCTTGCTGAATCAGCCGTTGCGCCTCCATCGCCTCCTCGGAGGTAACCACCGCCGTTTGGTCTGCCTGCCCATTTTTGTTGGAGGTGCGGAGCTGCTGTTTGGTGTAATTTTGTAGGGATTTGCGCACGCCATCCACCGAGGCATAACTGTATTGGGTAATCAGGTCATAATCACTGAGATCCAGTGAAATCAAGCAATCCCAGAGCCAACGATATTTATGTTCCGGTGAAGTGAACTCGTCGGGCAAATCCTCAAAACCCAGAATCGCGCAATATTCTTGCCGTGCGGGAAGCCAGAGATGTTCCTGATGCGCCCGTGGAAAATTGTCGTCGGTAAAGAGCTGGGATAATAGCGATAACGGTTGTCCCATCAGCCTTTCACCCGCTCGATTGAACTCTAGAATTTCCGATTGGGGATCATCAAGATCGACAAACAAATAGTAAGGTAATGCCGAATTTCCGCCGATCGCTTGATTGAGCATCTCCCAGAGGCGATCGCCATCATAGAGTTGCGCCTGATCTAGTTTCAGCGTGGCATAGAGGGTTTTTTCAAACTCAATTCCCGCCCGGTAAGCAGACTGAAATAGCGTCAACAACTGGTCGTATTCCCGCTCATATTCGGTATCGGTGAACAGAGCTTCCCAACGGCGAATCACTTTGGAGAAGAATTTTTCGACCCCATTATCCGAATCCACTGCTGACCCATCGACCGTAAACGTACTATCAATGCGATAGGTAATTTGTTTGCGTTGTTTGCTGTGGGCGAGATGGCGGCGGGTATGATCCTTGTTCAGCCAAAGCAATTGTGCCGCTGGATTCGGTAAATGCTCCGTTCGAGAAGCTTCGAAATGGGAATTTACTTGGGTCGAAAAAGTGAGCTTTTCCTGCTCCGATAACCCCTTCAAGACCGATAGTAAACCCGCCATCGAAGGCTCATGGGCTTCATTGCTATGGATACACTGATAACTGGCACTAAAGGAAAACTGGGTTAAATCCCCTTGGGTATTGGCGATCGCCCAGACATCATGACCCCCTTTTCGCAGACAAACAATTTTGACGAGATCCAAAAAATTCTCAATTGCAGGCAAATAATCCGTGGGCATAGAACCCCGCAAAGCCTGAACTGCCGTTGCTAAACCCATTACCGTAGTTCCTCCTGAATTGAAACTTGCCGACTAACTGCCACAGTCGGCGTCCGTTTAAGCCACATCGAATGTCGCCCCCGACCGCGACGCCAGCGGGGCGGCTGCTGATATTTCGCCGCTGTTCTTGCCGGAGAGTGACCCGCAACAATCAGCCAAGTAATGAAGGGCGCACAGGTATAAACCATGACCCAGATAAAATTTGCTTGGCACCAAACCCCGACAACGATAAAGCCAAAAAACAGCGACAAGCCAAACGGGATAATGTGTTCAGGGCTGAAGATAAAGAAATTGGCGCGGCGACGAAAAGATTTATTGACCTTCGTATTTTTCACAGACATGATGTTTAGCCCCCACAACCACTACCCATGATGAGCGGTTCAATTGCCCCCACCACGACAATGGAAACAATTGCGTAGACAATCGTTTTAATCTGCTCTGAAGAATCCTGCTGTTTCCGTTTTTCCTGCCAAGCCTCAAAGGCAACGAACGCTAAACCAAGGACAACACTGCCCCGAATCGCCGTAAAAATTAACCCAGACAATACCGCTAAACCTGCAATTTGACTGAAAATACAGGTTTCCATCGCGGTTTGAGTGGCTTGGAGTAAGAACGAATACTCGATCGCCATTACCGGAGGACTGATGCATAAACCCAGCATCGCTAACCCAGTCAGGGCCGCAAGGAATTTAGACCGAGGTTTTAACCGTTGAAATGCCCGTAGCCCTTGGGGAGTGAATAGAAGGGCATAGATACAGAGGGGAATCATTGCCCAAGACGGCTGTCCCGATTTCAGCAATAACAAACTGAGGGGAACGCTGAGGGTTTCCACCAAACGAGTGGGTCTGAAATGAATTGAGTGCGACATAAAAAACTTTGAACGCTTCAATCCCTAAGAGCAAAGGGCATTCCAGATTCGGATAAAGTCGCAAAATTATTTTTTCGAGACCTGGGCAAAAGAGGAGAATCATCCAAGCTTGAGAGGCTCTAGGCTCCGAACATGAGTGAGTCATTAGCGCGATTACCCATAACGTTATGGGTAACCAACCAGCGCAACCAATCTCCAGGCTTTGAACTAGGTATGACGTTTTAACCAGCAAGATATTTTTTCGATTTCTGTAACCTGGGGAGCCTGGCCCATAGATATTTCCCGAAATAGCCTAGCAGCTTCTGCTGGTGGCGCATTTAATTCAACGTCATTAATCGCTAAAAACGTATAGACAACGATCAAAGCCACTCGCTCATTTGCTTCGACAAAACAATGATTTTTGGTAAAGGCATAGGCATAGACTGCCGCTAAATCACAAAGATCTCGATTCTGGGAGTAGTAGAAAACATTTTTCGCTTTATGCAAACTTGCCATAATTGACCCCGCAGCTAAAATACCGGGCTGTCCACCTGATGCTGCAATCACTGCTTGATGGATGCCATAAATATCTGCGGCATTTAACCAAATCGGTTTTTTCATCGGGCTAACTCAATTAAGGCTTGCTGATATTTTTCGATACCACATTGGGCAATTTTCATTTTTTGCGCCAACTCTAAATCTGCCGGAGACTGGCGTCGATGCTTATCCAAGATTTCCTCAAGAGCCATAACAGTCAAAGCTTCCAAGGAAAGGTCGAGGTGGAGCGCAAGAGCGATGGATTGTTCTGCAAGATCATCGGGTAGTGCAATAGTAATCGCCATGGTTTTTTGTGGTGTGATTGGTGTTTGGGATCTGAAAAGCAGATTTTAAAGATCAATTGTGAATCTCTACTTTACCGAGAGTATTAGCCAAGTTAGCGCTGCAGTCGTTTCTGCAAATACTCACAAGTCCAGCCCCGGTCCACTAGCACCTGCCAGGACACCAGATGAATGCCATCCCGCACCAGATAATCCCCATCCACCTCTTCGTAGTAACCCAAACGCCCCAACTTCTTCATCGCCTCAAACCAGTAGAAGAAATTCGCCCTTTCGCTTGTGTGATTGTTGGCCACTGCATTCTTGACTGCATANACAAAAAAGCCCGCTGGATTTTTCACATAGTGGTCACGCCGATACCGCTGATAGGCGGCGATCGCCCCTTCAATAATTTCTGCCGCCGTCGTTTTCACTAACCGCACCAGAGAAGGATTCANCACAATCCCTAGATCATCAAGCCGTTCCAAATGAGCCTTGGCTTGGGNATTTACCACCACATCCGCTTTATCCGCTTCTTCCGTCTGCAGTTGTTTTTCCTCAATGGCTTGAGTTGTAACGTTCCTAGCTTCCTGAACTGGAGTTCGCTTATCTTTCTCTTTCTCTTTTTGCCTCAATTCCTTGGCAAACCCAACAGCCCCAGTCTTGTCCCCAGTCATGGTTTCAGCCACTTCCTGTGGATTAATTACTTGTTCCCCAGATATCAGCCCACCATCATCCCCATTGATATTTCTTGTTGATTCTACACTTTGGCCCGGCAGCTTTTCTTGCTTTTGGTCTAATTTGTGAGTTTCACCAGTTACTGCATTTCCAGCTTCATGGTTTTTAACATTGTTCCTTTGGCTAGACTGAGTTTTCTGTTCCAGTACATCAGTAGCCTGGAAATCCAAAAAAGAAAATTTTAATTGAACAGCAGAACAAGCCTGATCTGTTGGATCTTTAGTATCTATATAAGAAGGTACGGCAGCATCAGGGTTTGAGGCGCGTTTTTGGGAAGTTTTATTCCCAAACTGGGAAGTTTTGTTCTCNATTTGGGAAGTTTTATTCCCGGGACGATAAGCGGCGAGTTTGTAGATTTTGCTGTTGTACTGGCGCTGAATATCGACGAGACCAATGTTTGCGAGTTCGGTCANGGCCTGNCGGATCCACTTAGAACAGTAGGGTTTCTTGCGGAATTTGCCAGTCCAGTGGCGGAAAGTATCGAGGTCTACTTCAAAGGTTGTACCGGCGGGACGTTTGCGTAGAAGCCAGTTGTAGAGGGTNGCGGCGCAGCGACTGACTTGGTTGAGGAGGNAGTCACTATCGGCGGTAATCATGGCAAAAGCAGTCANTTTTTTTATTCTCCAGATGGGGGGGTTGGAGAATCAGCAAAAAAGCTGCTAGAATATAACCATCGAAAACCCGGTCAAAAGTTTTTCGATGGGTCGGTGGGATTCTAGCTTTTGGGCTTTTCCGCTGACCCTCGTCTTTTTTAAATTTCTCTAATTCTACAGGATCTTCTCCAGGAAAGGGAAAGCCCCCTAGGAGAGATTTATATCAGCTAATCTGGCGTTGCTACGTCACTGTGACGGAAAGTCGTGGATTATGGCATCGTCTGTTTAAGGGCATTGAAGCAGTAATAATTTAATAAAACTTTACAAACTTCCCTGATAGAGCCAAACCAATGATGGCTTAGCTGCCTTGGTAGTTGAAACCGGACTCGTAAGATAGAGAAAATTAGCTCGACGCTAGGAGATGGATCTATAAGGGAGAGATATCGGTCAAAATCCTTCTGTAGACTTACTGGAGTGGCTTTATCTGTCGGGGAGTATAGTGATATTTCGATAGTACGGGCATTCATAGATGTACGGCAAATTGCCGGATATATTTGGAGTATGGTCAATTGTCATTCCTTCGTACCTCCATGAAACCAGCCCCTAAAACTAAGAATCTCGCCCATCTAGAGGCCCGCCTCAGTCGAGAAGGGGCTATTGTCAAATCTGGTGTATGAGAAAGAATTAAGCGGCATCCTGTTGTTGAGATGATGGGGGTGTTTTTTGAACTTTCAATCCATCTTTAAATGGAACTCCTTCAATGACATCGGCAAGATATTTGAAGCCTCGAATGCGCAACCACCGTTTCTGAGCACTCTGCATTAGTTTGAATACCAAGGCCAGAATCGTTGCCTTGGAAACACATCCTCTGGTTTTATCGGTTCTCAATCTCACGGTCGCAAAAGTCGATTCAATGGGATTGGTACTGCGAATATGCTGCCAATGGGGTGCTGGAAAATCAAAGAAGGTAAACAGACTATCGCGGTCTTTTTCCAGACATTTTGTCGCTTCTGGATATTTGGCTTCATAGGTTTGGATAAAACGCTCATAGGCTTGTAGAGCATCGGCTTTAGTCCCAGCGCGATAAATCTGCCAAATGCCCTCCTTCGCTTCCATTTGTTGTTTCTTGGGTAATTTATCGAGGATATTTGCCGTTTTGTGTACCCAACATCGTTGTTTGCGGGTCTCGGGATAAACCTGAGCCAAGGCATTCCAGAATCCCAGAGAACCATCGCCAATGGCCAGTTCTGGAGCGATGGCCAAGCCGCGCTGTTTGAGGCTCAGCAGCAGGGGTTTCCAGCTCAATGCCGATTCACGATATCCTGCCGCTAGGGCTAGCAATTCTTTCTCGCCGTTTTCCGTCACACCGATGAGCACCAGAATGCATTGTCTTTCTTCGGCGCGGATGTTGAAATAAATCCCATCTGCCCACACATACACATAGCGCTTTTGTTGCAAGGAACGCTGTTGCCAGGCTTGATGCTCCCCGACCCATTTCTGCTTCAGGCGACTAATCGTTGCTGGAGACAATCCACTTGCTTCCTCTCCCAGTAATGACCCTAGGGCTTCTTGGAAATCTCCTGTTGAGATGCCCTTTAGATATAGCCATGGCAGTAACTCCTCTGTGCTCTTGCTGCGTTTTAGGTAGGGTGGCAGCAGCAAGGAATTGAATTTTATGCCGCTGCCGCTGCGGTCTCGTACCTTTGGTACTTTTACCTGGACTTCTCCGATACCTGTGATGACTGAGCGTTCTGGCAAATAGCCATTGCGTACCACCATTTTTCGTCCCTGTTTGTCTCGTTGGTCTTTGTACTGAGCTAGAAAATTTTGTAACTCTTCTTCTACTGCTTGGGCGATGAGTTGACAGGCACCTTTACGTAGGATTTCCGTTAATGTGTCTTGGAAAGTTCCTGTTGCTTCTGGTGATGGTAACGAAATCAGACTATCTTTATCCATGGGTGTATCCTTGTTGGTTTTTGCTTAATTCAGCAGGATACGCTTTTTCTTTCCTCTCCTCCATACACCAGAAATAAACATAACTCTATAAAAACAGCTTGAGGGTATCGACGCGATCGCTACCCACTTCTGGATCAACGACATAGTCCAAATCTAAGAACAACCGCTGGATACCCCGAATCGGTGTCAGGAACTTTTGGGTTACGTCAGATAATTGTTCTGTGGCGATCGCCGAAAAATGGCGCATTTGTGGCGCAAACCTGGCGAATAATTGGCACCCTCCCAAAAACTCCTTTTCCCCTGCAAAACTTTTTTTCTGCCTTTCCCAAAACTTTTTCTGATTTTTATCCGAACTTTGTTGCCTCTTCGCTCTATTCAGACAGGAGGTATTTCTATGACGTTACTCAAAATTGCCATTGACCCTGGTAGTAGTGCCACTAAAGTCGCCTATCAGCTGCCAAACCATTCCATTAAATGTTTCGCGATGACGCCCTACTGTGCCGAGGTTCCCCTCGACTATCCCCATCATCGTCGTCTTCAGCCCAATCATGCCTATCCGCACATTGAAAATGCTTGGGTGAGTGATCCTGATGGCTGTTATCTGCTTGGGGCTGCTGCGAAAAAATTTTACGGTTCAGCTGTTCGCAATCAGGATCGTAAATTTACAAAAGCGCTCTACAAAATTTTGGGGGTTTTATCCCACATTCAAAACCATGAGCATTGTGCCTTGCCGATTGAGCTGGGTGTTCTCTTACCCTTTTGATGAATATGCCACCAAAGAGCAGTTGACCCAAAATTTACAACTGGCTGCCGCCGCCGTTGAATATTGCGGTCGGGCTCAATCGTTCGCCTTTACTAAAATTGCCATCCGACCAGAAGGGGCTGGACTCTTTTTAAAGGGTCTGCCGAAAACCCTCGATATCCGTGCCGCACGAGTCGCTATTTTTGTGATCGGTCATCGTAATGCCTCGTGGCTTGTGACTGAAAATGGTTTTCCTGTTTTAGAAGAATCCGTCACCAATGATCTGGGCTTTCGCTGGTTCGTCCAAGAGGTCAAGGCCCGCACTGGCTATAAGGATGAGATTACGTTGGCTCAAATGCTTTTTACAAGTCGCCATTTTCCACGGGATCTGCAAAGGGCTGTTGACGCTGTTTTACCTGCGTATTGGCAACAGCTACAGGATTTTTTGGCTGAACAATATCCTGCTGATTACGTGCTTTGTGGCGGCGGGACTGCTCTTCTATTCCAGCGTCAAGTTGCTGATTTTTTCTCCTGTAAGTTGGGCTGGGCCAAGCATCTTTCCCGTGCTGTCCTTAAGTCTGGTGTTGCCGATTCTGTGATGGCCCATCGTTTTACTGATTGTTATGGTTTATTACTTAGTTTGGAAGGGTCTACCCATGTCTAGGGAGCGGCTTCGACATTCTTTTTATTCCTCCAACAACAGTCCACTCCGTCAGATCATTGAGGATCTAAAAAATATCCCCGGTTGCACATTGCAAAAGGAATTGGAGGATATTTTGCTCATCTCGCGTTATCCCTATGTTTTGCAGAGATTAGGTGCTTCCCCTGACCAAATTGCGATGCAGGCACAGGAATCAATTCGCCGCTTGGAACAGGACATTTCTGCTCTTAGAACTTTATTGGCAACTTATGGAACCTCATCTAATGCTGTTCGATTTCAGCCTGATGCGGTGATACAGGAAGATTCCCTGAACATTTTTGACATTCAAGACAATTTTTAGGTTTTTACATCATGGATAAGCAAACTCTTGTTTCTCGTTACGCTACTTCGACTGCTAAGGTCAATAAAATTCTTAAGGCTCTCGGTTTTGACCATAATGCCGTAGATTTTTTACCTGAACAAATTGATATTTTTGATCAAGTTTGGCAGCTGATGGACAAAGATAATCTTTCCTGTAAAGAAGCTCTTGATGTCCTCCATTATCAAACTCCCACAGTTCAGGCCTTAGATTCTGCGAATCTTTCAGAGCCAACTTTAGCTTTAGAGTCGGAACTGACTGACTTCCTACAGCAGAAATCGACGACTTTTGCTGAGCAGATCATTCGGGAAACCCCTGATGTTCTCAAGGAACAACGGGCTGCTGCTCGTAAAATTGTTGTTGAGTCTTTCTGGAAGCGTATCAATGAGATTGGACGCTCCGAAGAGTTCCAACGCAAGTTTGATGCTGCTCTTTATGGGGATGATATCCTCGATATTTCTGTGTTGCCGGGGGAGTCGTCTGTGCTGCCAGAGAGTTCCTCCTCCGATTCTTAATGGATTTTTGTCGGGAACATGAACGGGCGTTGAAAATCCGGGACAAACAATTACAGCTTCAACAAGCTGAGATTGAACAGAAAATTTCCTTTCGGCGGCGTCAACGCCGGGAATTTGACCGCTTCTGTGAGTCTTTATTCACCATCTTGGCTCTGATGGCGATCGCCTTTGTTCTTGGCATCTTTTTTGTGCAACTCTTTTTTCNTTAANTCATNT
>NZ_CP040356.1:36006-37262 GCF_005577135.1 Picosynechococcus sp. PCC 11901 | reverse complement strand
ANNNNCTTNAGGGAACCTCGAAATTTTCAAAAAATGGATAGGCTTTGAGAAAAACTATCAGTCACAGCATAAAAGCAAAAATATTTGCTCATATGATGTTGTCAATTCACCCTATTTGCCTCCATTTTTTTTGATTTTAGGCACAAGATTGCTGCAAGTAGACGTACCGTCGGAAGTTGTAGGCTAAGTTCTTCAGGGCAATTTGTGTCTCAATACGAGCATGACCAATCACCCTTTCCATCTTGCCCCCCATAGAGGTCACAAAAGTACCAAAGATATGCTCCACTCTCGAACGGACATGAGAGCGTTCTTTATTTCTGGCTTTTTGTGTCTCACTTAGGGGATGATTACGGTTCCCCTTCTCATGAATATGACTGTCCATACCCATCAGTGCTAATACTCTTTCCCGTACTTGGATTTGGTAAGCACTGTCTGCCCAGATGCCATCCCCTCTATTACTGCCATCCAAGACTGCCGCAAACATTTGACTGTCATGCACTGAAGCTGCTGTCACTGCATATTTTCTGATGAGTTTATATTTCACATCGACATTGATGTGGTTCTTGTAGCCAAAGTGATTCTCCTGATTTTTCTTTGTCCAGCGAGCATCACAATCCTTCTGTCGCTTTTTCCTGGGCTTATCTTTCCAGTCTTCGGGAATTTTGCCTGATTTCACTACTTCATTCTCTTCCCGACGATTGCGCTGTCTCGGTACTGGGATGAGTGTTGCATCAATTATTTGTCCTTCTTCTGCTTGATATCCTTGTTTTTGCAAATAGCCTTCAAATTTCTCAAACAGTGCTGCCGCTAGCTTTTGCTCTACTAGCTTTTGTCTAAATAGCCAGACTGTTGTCGCATCTGGTACTTTATCTTCGATGCCCAAACCGACAAACTTCATGAATGATAGCCTGTCATTGACTTGATATTCTAGAGCTTCATCACTAATACCGTAGAGCCTTTGCAGTATCAGCAATTTGAACATTCGTACGGGATCTATTGCTTTCCTGCCCGCCTTACTTTTTCTCTCTTTTGGTTGAACCTGATTGAGAATCTCTCTAAATTCTTCCCAAGGAATCCATTCATTGAGCTTGACGAGGATATCTTGTTTCTCCTCCAAATACTGATGTCGTTTTTCCCAATCCCAGAATCCTAATTGACTCATCTTGAGACACTGCTTTGGCGATACTTTGGTATCTATGATCTCATATTCTTGCTTCGCTTCAAGCTATTTTTCGAGATCCCCTTNANTNNATNNT
>NZ_CP040356.1:33729-35967 GCF_005577135.1 Picosynechococcus sp. PCC 11901 | reverse complement strand
AATANNNAAAAATCTGAAGCTAGTGGCTACCCATAACGTTATGGGTAATATAAAATGTGCTCAGGTAAATCTTAGGTTGATCTGTGAGCATTATCAGCATTGTGAACCAAAAAGGTGGCTGCGGTAAGAGTACGACAGCAGTACACCTTGCCTATTGGCTGGCCCAAAATAAAAATGTCACGTTAATTGACGCCGATGCGCAGCAATCAAGTTCGAGCTGGCTGGCACGTTTACCTAAAGAAATTCCGAACGCTGCGATCCTTGATCCCGAAGCCCTTTTTGATGCCATCGAAGCGGCCAGCAATCAGTATGATGTGGTGGTGGTTGATGGCCCCGGTAGCCTGAGTGAAATTACAAAGACAATTCTGGATATTTCTGACCTCACTCTTGTTCCTTGCCAGCCATCCGGTCTTGATCTCAGCAGTAGTAGTAAAATTTTGCAGGTCATTCGTCAGCGACAAAAAGTGCGCGGCGGCCAGCCCCATGTTGGCTTATTCCTGAGCCGCGCTGTCAAAGGCACCGTTTTATTAAAAGAAGCACAACAGGCCCTTAGTCAAGACCAGCGATTTCCACTCATTAATTCCATTGTCTATCAGCGGCAATGTATTTCTGATGCGCCAATTCAAGAGGCAACAGTTTTTGATTTAGCGGGCTCTGCCGCAAAAGCAGCTCAACAAGACTATGAAAATTTATTTATGGAGGCTTTGAGTTACCTTGGCTAGACGTACCGTCGGAAATTATTTAGCAGAGCTATCCACTGAGCCAGAGTCTGCCGTGGCGATCGCCAATATTCGCCTTTCGGCCAGTCAACCCCGTCATTACTTCGATCTTGAGAAAATTCAACAGCTTGCTGCTTCGATTCAAAAATATGGCATTTTAGAACCCCTCCTGGTTCGACCGATCCCTCACCAAGCTAACCACTACGAATTGGTTGCAGGAGAAAGACGTTACCGTGCGGCATTGCAGTTGGGCCTCAAAACTGTTCCGGTTGTGATTCGTGACCTGGACGATCAACAAGCCCTGGCGATCGCCCTTGTGGAAAATCTCACCCGCGAAGATCTCAACCCCGTCGAAGAAGCAGAAGGTGTGCTTAATCTTTTGGCAATAGAGTTGCAGCGTGAACCCCAAGAAGTAAAAAGTTTACTTTACCGTTTAGAAAACGAAAAAAAAGGAAAAACGATTACCCATAACGTTATGGGTAGTGAAATCGGTGAGCAGATTCAAGCTATTTTTACAAACTTGGGTCAGAATTGGTCGTCCTTTACGGCGAATCGTTTACCCCTACTCAATTTACCTGATGATATTTTAGAAGTCCTCCGTGAGGGGAAAATTGCCTATACGAAAGCGAAGGCGATCGCCCGCCTACAAGATGCCGAATCACGAAAAAACTTGTTAGAAACCGCCATCCAGGAAAATCTCTCCTTAAGCGAGATTAGGCAGCGTATCAACGAGCTAAAGTTCAACACCGCAGAACAAAAGCCCCAGTCACGCATTGATCAAACAGTAAAACGACTCAAGGCTGCGCGTCTCTGGGATAAAAATCCTGACAAATGGGATCAGATGCAGGTATTACTCGCTCAGATTGATGAACTAATTTCCGAAGCATCCCATTAGTTTGGGTAGTGACTGCCCGCCGAGATAAAAAATGAAACTGCCTGGAATTCCTCTCCCATGGGACTCCGTTTCGTTCTGGAAAAAAGGGAAAAATAATTACCCATAACGTTATGGGTAGTTGCTATGGTCTCCAAAAAAGGCGATCGCCCTTTTGTTTCGGTTAAAAATTACCAAACTGTTGCTGAATAAAAATTGCCAATTATAGAATCTTTTGTAATTAACTGAGCTTGGTATTGAGTTGCTAAAGCTACCACCACCCGGTCTGCTGGATCACGATGGCCCCAATCTAAAGCCACACTTGCCACCCAGAGGCTCACATCAATCGCAATAATTTGTACTACATCAGATTGGAGTAGGGTCTCAACATACAAATCTAAATCGACTCCAAGATCTAGTTTGCCCTGTTTGACCTTTAAGGCAATTTTCCACAGCGAAATGGAAGCGACTAAACCATTTTTTTTCATCTCCATTTGGTCACACAAAGACCTCGCTGGAATCGAGAGCTGTTCGGGGTCTAAACTCCACCAAATCAGAGCGCAGGTATCTAGAACAATTGTCATACTTCTCCCCACTCTTCGGTTGTTGGCGTAGTTAAGTCTTCGTAATACTTGACTNTNCNTCGNA
>NZ_CP040356.1:32704-33672 GCF_005577135.1 Picosynechococcus sp. PCC 11901 | reverse complement strand
AACGTGAGTTCGGGATAAGGGAAGAGGGGTAGAGTAGTCTGGAAGTGTCCAAACTAAACCAATCTACTCACCCCATGTCTAGTCTAGAAGAACTTTTCTGTAATGTGGATGACTTCTGTCAAATCTTTGAGCCTCTCTGGCATCAAGAGTTAATTCAAGGCGGTACAGTGACTCGACTTCGCTCCCGTCGTTTATGCCTCAGCGAAATTCTGACAATCTTGATCTCCTTTCATCGCGAATCCTACCGTAATTTCAAACATTTCTACGAAAAGTATGTTTGTCAACATTGGCGAGAAGCCTTTCCACACCTCGTCAGCTATCAGCGTTTTATCGAGTGGATACCTTCGACGATTGTGCCTTTATGTGTGTATTTAAAGCATTGTTTCGGGAGCTGCACAGGTATCAGTTTCATTGATGCGACAAGCCTAAAAGTCTGTCACAGTAGGCGTATTCACAGTCACAAGGTCTTTGATGGTCTTGTGGCTCTCGGCAAAACTTCCGTGGGTTGGTTCTATGGTTTTAAGCTTCATTTAGTGGTCAATGAACTGGGAGAGTTGCTCAATGTTCAAATCACCGCAGGTAATGTAGATGACAGAAAACCCGTAGAGGAGTTAGTGCAGCAATTATTTGGCAAAGTCTTTGCAGACAGAGGCTACGTTTCTCAACCGTTAACGGAGAAGTTACGGGAAACCTATGGGATTGAGTTTTTTGCGAAGCCAAAACGCAACATGAAGAACAGATTAATGCGTTTGACAGATAAATTATTATCGAGAAAGCGCTTCATTATTGAGACAGTGATTGACCAGTTAAAGAATATTTCACAAATTGAGCATTCCCGCCATCGTAGTCCGGTGAATTGCTTTGTGAATATACTTTGTGGCTTAATCGCCTACTGCCATCAGCCGAAAAAGCCCTCGCTACAGTTAGACTGGGCATTACAGCCTTCGGCTTAACCCGAACTCACGTTA
>NZ_CP040356.1:5947-32653 GCF_005577135.1 Picosynechococcus sp. PCC 11901 | reverse complement strand
TNNCNCNNTNNNNCTNNAATACTCTCGAATTGGCTTTTAAACTGACTTTTTGTAATTTCCATAATTTCATCGCTAAATTAAATCAAAAATTTGGCGATTGATGGTGAGAGCTAGGTTGAATAAATCTCACTAAGTTTTATCGGAGTTTTTCGATTAAATCACCCCTCCGGAAAGTGGCAGCGAGTTGCTGTAAAGATATGGGGCGATCGCCATAGAGATCTGCAAGGGCAGCTTGAATATCATCAATAGCGGCTTTAAAGTAGTTGTCACCTTTAGTTTTAACCAGTTCTTGGGCTTTAGGGAAGTGCTCATGATTGAGGCTTGCTAAATCAAGCTTTATGTCTGACAGCAGCTTTTGGCCCATCTGCATCGCCGCAAAACAGGAACCATAACGCACAAAGTCAGGATCATCTTCAGTAGGACGCTTACGCCGATTTTCTGCAATCCGATAGAGTAAAACAGCAGTGATCACCTGGGAACCATTGAGCTGGTCTGTGAAAATCGAATCGTACAACTTGCCAAAATGTTCTCTTGAAAAGAATTTTGCCTGATGGGGTTTTCTGCGCCACACGGACAAGACGGCCTCTGCGGCTACCCCTGACGTAATATCGCTACGGGAGTAACTTTCAGAACGTTTACGCCGATAATTGAAACCGAGGGCTTCCATGTCAATCTCTAGGCGTTTTTGGCGTTCATCATTGGCCTTGAGATCTTTTAAGTCAACGGGATTTTGACTGTTCGTGGCATAGGTAATATTTTTAACGAGGTCTTCATTTTCCTTGGGAAGTTGATACAAACGGATTAAAACGTAAGCTTCCTGGGGAAAAAGACTGCGTTGAGCCAAGGTTTTGGCAATGGTCATACAGGTTTGACCACCGTTGATGATCTGGAGGTTTTCAACTCGCACCTGATAGTCTCCCTGCTGAAAGGCATTGTGGGTAAAGGAGTCGCAGGTTAGGGTGATGCCGTTGTTATAGAAATAAAAGTTTTTCTCCTCTCCATTGATCAAAGTATTGCGAATTCCTTCATTGACGCGATTGCCCTGTAAACCCAGGTAACGCCGGATATTACGTTCGAGCAGTCTTTCACCATGACGATCAATTAAATCCGCAATTTCGGCGATCGCAATTTTGCCCACTAGAACGCGACTAAATTCCATATCTTCAACAATTGCTTTGCCGCTGAGCCGGAGGGTGTCTTTAACGGGCTTGGTTGCCTGGAGAATATTAATCAGACGGTCATGGTTAACGTGTTCCCAAGTGACTTGATTGCCAAACCCACTGCGCTCAATGGCTTCGGCGGCGGCGATATTCCACGGTTGGCCATTATTACAAGCTAATGCTCTGACTTGGGGAATATAACCGTCACGGATGAGGCTACGGGCTGCTTCTACTTTACTCAGTAGTCGAGGATTAATCCGTTGCAGTGTGGCGTTGGGATCGAAAAGATACCGAATCGCATTGATCAGGGCTTCAATGCCGTTTGCAGGAAAATTCGCATCTCCTTTGAAGTTATTTTTATATTTCGCCTGGAAAAGGCTAACGGTAAATTCTCCGTCATGTTCTTCGGAAATATGAATGGCATCAACGCCGAAATCTCCTCCCCCTTCAGTGAGGCAATCAAATGTTTCGCTGTGATCGAGGTCGAGAATGGTTTTGACACAGAGGTACAGCATTTTTCGGGCTAGTAAAGCGATAGCGAGTAAGATAAAGCTGTAATCTACCCAATCAAAATTTGCAGTGCGACCCTACTCTGTTGATTTACGCCAAAAAATTATTGACACCTATCTCGAAGGCAAACTATCACAGCGCCAAATTGCTGAGCAATTCCGGGTTGCCTACAGTTTCGTGCGTAAACTAACTAAGCAATATCGTGAAACAGGAGATATTCAACCCAAGCAGCGCCTCAAACAAACCCCCACTAAACTCAATGAGACTCAACTCATCACCCTGCAACAGCTAGTAAAGCAGCATAATGATGCAACCTTAGCCGAACTCTGTGACCTTCTCGAAGAAACCGTTGGCGTCAGGATTAGTGTGACCACAATGTTTCGGATGCTCCAAAAACTCAAGATAACCCTCAAAAAAAACACTGCATCCCGATGAGAAAGAAACAGAACGAGTACAGCAGCAACGATATGAATTTTGGCAACTGGTGCGGGAGATTTTAGTAAAGGGAACCTCGAAAAATTCAAAATTTCGCCAGATCGGCAACGTATCCTCGTTGTTTCAGGCTCAAAAAATCGTCAAAAAAGCAATTAATCGAGGTTCCCTAAAAGACTTGATCTTTATTGATGAATCAGGGGTTGATTTAGCGCTGACTCGATTACGGGGTCGAGCACCCAGGGGAAAACGTGCCCATGGGAAACGTCCCAGCAAAAGGGGGAAACGAGTATCCATGATTAGTGCCATTAGTCTTGAGAAGGTACTGACCAATGTAAATCTACTGGGCAGTAGTGATGGTCTCACTTTTGAAGCTTTCATACATCGCCAGTTAGTACCTCAGTTATGGCAAGGAGCCTGTGTGATTATGGACAACTGCTCTATCCACAAGGGGAAAGCCATTAGGGACTGTATTGAAGCAGTTGGTGCAAGACTGATATTTCTTCCTCCATACTCGCCAGACTTTTCACCGATTGAGAATTGTTTCTCCAAAGTCAAAAGTATTTTACGTTCGTGGGGAGCCCGTACTTATCCAGAGCTCGCACAAGGGATTGAGGCCGCCTTCTCACAAGTATCAAGCCAAGACTTGCAGAATTGGTTTACCCATTGTTGCTACTCCGCCTCATAAGACCGAAAAACGCTGTAGACAAAGGCAAGGGGCTTGATCTTGTTTTCGTCTTGGATATTTAATTCATCCTTTGCCGGTTGGCGGATAGCGTCGATGAGGGAGCCTAGGCGTTGATCGATGATTGAAGCGTTAATATTCATAGTCAACTGATGGCCTGGAGATTCTGTAGCTTGCTTATTTTACCAAGGGCTGGGAAGGCGATCGCCTCACGAAAATTGATTAAGATTTGGGGGTTGAGTTTTTTGGACTGGGATAAATTTTACCCATAACGTTATGGGTAGTTGCCATAATCACCAAAAAAGGCGATCGCCTCACAGGAGCAGTTTAGATAATTTTTTCACTCAATCTGAGTTACTGGAGTGTTTTATTTGGTAAGTTCTGAGAATTAGGTTTAAAAAGCTTGTGTGACTTACACATAACGTTATGGGTAACTTTCTCCAAATGATGCGCACTTCATTCCTATATCAATGGTGATGGCTCTGTGAAGGAATTAGGTCAGCCTTTACTGAATAAAGAAGTACCCACTAGCGATCACTGAAACCACTATTCTTTCGTTAAAATCAGTAAAAAAAGTCGAGCCTTGAAACGATCTCTATACAAGACTCTCAGGCAATATTTTTTCTATAATCCTAGGTTTCTGTCGAGATGCGCCCTCTAGTCCATCGCCGAATGCAACTAAACGACACTGAATATGGTGCTATAGTGGTGTCATGACAGAGCAAGCCCCATTACACCTCGTTATTGACACCAACATCGTTCTAGAAGGCTTAACCAAACAGGGGAGCGCATCAGGGCTGATCATCGAAGCTTGGTTAGCCGAATTATTCATCGTTCACATTTCCACGGCGATTGCCTATGAATACCAAGATGTTTTAAGCCGTAAACTATCCCCTACTCGTTGGCAAACCCTAAAGCCCGTCCTTGGTCGGTTACTCACCCTCACTAAATTCACCGAAATCCATTTTACATGGCGACCCACTTCCCCCGACCCCGGCGATGATCTGATCATTGACTGTGCTATGAATGCCAATGCGGCGATCGTTACTTTAAACCTCAAAGATTTTCAACGGGCAAAACAATCCCTAGGCTTACCTGTTCTGTCCCCCGTCGAACTCATTCTAAAACTCACAGGAGATGAATAACAATGAGTCGTTTAACCCTACGCTTACCCGAAACCCTCCACCAACAGCTTAGTCACCAAGCCTCCCAAGAGGGCGTATCCCTAAACCAATACATTGTCTATGCCCTAACCCGTCAGGTTTTCCAAAATTACGTTGTGGAACCCGTTCCCGCTGAGAACGTTGAACAGCAAAACACCTCATTCCAAAAACTTCTCAATGATTTGGGTCAGGCAACCCCTGAAGAAGTAAAACTCGCGCTAGACGTAAGGGAAACCGTAGAGCTAGAAAGCGAATTAAACCCAGAGACCATCACCAAACTCCGCCAGAAGATAAGTAGCAAAGTCTAGACTTTTTGAATTTATGGCTTACAAAAATAGATTGGCGATCGCCCAGGAAAACAGAGTCGTGTGCCCTGAGTTCATCCTAACCCCGATTTTCCTGCCGAGCTAAAGCCTGTTCAATGAAATTTGGATCAGGCAGATAGAAACAATGCCTCCAGTTCCTCAACGCCTTGCAGGAACTTCTCTCTTCGAGCCGACAGACACACTGATTCTGGCATTTGACTACGCGGCCTCAAAAAGTTGGCCACTTCATCCACTGCTCGACAGAACCGATCAGCAGATTCAAAGTCACCAAAGCCCAGAATCGGATAGTATATCGGTGCTTGACAGGTCTATGGCTTTGCTCGATGGGGTTAGCAGTACATGGATTAGAGGGCGCATTTGAACAGAAAGTATCGGTTATACAGCGTTTTTCAGTCTTATGAGGCGGAGTAGCAACAATGGGTAAACCAATTCTGCAAGTCTTGGCTTGATACTTGTGAGAAGGCGGCCTCAATCCCTTGTGCGAGCTCTGGATAAGTACGGGCTCCCCACGAACGTAAAATACTTTTGACTTTGGAGAAACAATTCTCAATCGGTGAAAAGTCTGGCGAGTATGGAGGAAGAAATATCAGTCTTGCACCAACTGCTTCAACACAGTCCCTAATGGCTTTCCCCTTGTGGATAGAGCAGTTGTCCATAATCGGGCTATTGTCAAATCTGGTGTATGAGAAAGAATTAAGCGGCATCCTGTTGTTGAGATGATGGGGGTGTTTTTTGAACTTTCAATCCATCTTTAAATGGAACTCCTTCAATGACATCGGCAAGATATTTGAAGCCTCGAATGCGCAACCACCGTTTCTGAGCACTCTGCATTAGTTTGAATACCAAGGCCAGAATCGTTGCCTTGGAAACACATCCTCTGGTTTTATCGGTTCTCAATCTCACGGTCGCAAAAGTCGATTCAATGGGATTGGTACTGCGAATATGCTGCCAATGGGGCGCTGGAAAATCAAAGAAGGTAAACAGACTATCGCGGTCTTTTTCCAGACATTTTGTCGCTTCTGGATATTTGGCTTCATAGGTTTGGATAAAACGCTCATAGGCTTGTAGAGCATCGGCTTTAGTCCCAGCGCGAT
The DNA here is from genome assembly GCF_005577135.1 of Picosynechococcus sp. PCC 11901. NCBI lineage: Bacteria > Bacillati > Cyanobacteriota > Cyanophyceae > Chroococcales > Geminocystaceae > Picosynechococcus > Picosynechococcus sp. PCC 11901. Next base: position 27,283 of record NZ_CP040356.1, on the reverse strand, counting down.
AAATCTGCCAAATGCCCTCCTTCGCTTCCATTTGTTGTTTCTTGGGTAATTTATCGAGGATATTTGCCGTTTTGTGTACCCAACATCGTTGTTTGCGGGTCTCGGGATAAACCTGAGCCAAGGCATTCCAGAATCCCAGAGAACCATCGCCAATGGCCAGTTCTGGAGCGATGGCCAAGCCGCGCTGTTTGAGGCTCAGCAGCAGGGGTTTCCAGCTCAATGCCGATTCACGATATCCTGCCGCTAGGGCTAGCAATTCTTTCTCGCCGTTTTCCGTCACACCGATGAGCACCAGAATGCATTGTCTTTCTTCGGCGCGGATGTTGAAATAAATCCCATCTGCCCACACATACACATAGCGCTTTTGTTGCAAGGAACGCTGTTGCCAGGCTTGATGCTCCCCGACCCATTTCTGCTTCAGGCGACTAATCGTTGCTGGAGACAATCCACTTGCTTCCTCTCCCAGTAATGACCCTAGGGCTTCTTGGAAATCTCCCGTTGAGATGCCCTTTAGATATAGCCATGGCAGTAACTCCTCTGTGCTCTTGCTGCGTTTTAGGTAGGGTGGCAGCAGCAAGGAATTGAATTTTATGCCGCTGCCGCTGCGGTCTCGTACCTTTGGTACTTTTACCTGGACTTCTCCGATACCTGTGATGACTGAGCGTTCTGGCAAATAGCCATTGCGTACCACCATTTTTCGTCCCTGTTTGTCTCGTTGGTCTTTGTACTGAGCTAGAAAATTTTGTAACTCTTCTTCTACTGCTTGGGCGATGAGTTGACAGGCACCTTTACGTAGGATTTCCGTTAATGTGTCTTGGAAAGTTCCTGTTGCTTCTGGTGATGGTAACGAAATCAGACTATCTTTATCCATGGGTGTATCCTTGTTGGTTTTTGCTTAATTCAGCAGGATACGCTTTTTCTTTCCTCTCCTCCATACACCAGAAATAAACATAACTCTAATCCTGACGCCAACGGTTTCTTCGAGAAGGTCACAGAGTTCGGCTAAGGTTGCATCATTATGCTGCTTTACTAGCTGTTGCAGGGTGATGAGTTGAGTCTCATTGAGTTTAGTGGGGGTTTGTTTGAGGCGCTGCTTGGGTTGAATATCTCCTGTTTCACGATATTGCTTAGTTAGTTTACGCACGAAACTGTAGGCAACCCGGAATTGCTCAGCAATTTGGCGCTGTGATAGTTTGCCTTCGAGATAGGTGTCAATAATTTTTTGGCGTAAATCAACAGAGTAGGGTCGCACTGCAAATTTTGATTGGGTAGATTACAGCTTTATCTTACTCGCTATCGCTTTACTAGCCCGAAAAATGCTGTAGAAAAAATATCGTCTGAAAGCCTTACATAGAAGATGTTTTGAGGATCGACCTTTTTAGGCCATTTTAACGAAAGAATAGGGGTTCTAGGGGTTACGTCATAAAAGGGAACATATTGCACGCTAAGAAGGTGTGACTAATGCCCTATAGTCTGAAATTCTTTCGAGTTGCCGAATGAGTAGGCGATCGCCTTTCAGGAGGAGTTTAGATAATTTTTTACTCAATCTGAGTTGCTAGAGTGTTTTGTTTGGTAAGTTCTGATGGTGAGGAGTTCGAGACTTGAATGAATTACCCATAACGTTATGGGTAGCTTTTTCTCCGATTTTATCTGACGGGAGAGAGTGATCGCGTCATGGGCTTTGATAGGAACTTTGATTCGGGCAAGTTGATTTTATGGGCATTATTTACAAGCATTCATCACCTTTTCTACGGGCAGCTCAGGCTCTTCTGAAAAAGGGAAAAGCGGAGGCGATCGCCCCGACCCGGCAGACTGCCCGATGCCTGAAACAACAACAGCCCTATTCCCTGAGTAGCCTCGCTGCGGAACTGTTATGGCAGAAAGGCCAGCGGGTGCTTAATCCCCTAGAGCAATATCAGCAACTGAAACAGGCGATCGCCACAACCTTAAACCCTACGGATCTAGAGGGGACGGTGCAAACCTGGCGGAGGGCAATGCAGGAACTGCTCCAAGCAAGCCCCAATCTTGATGGTTTAAAAGCATTTAACACCCCAAAAATCCAGCAACTGCACCAGGTTATTCAACAGTACCAAGCTCAACTACAGGAAACTAAAACTGTAGATCCCGCCGCTGTGCTGTGGCAGGCGATCGCCCTTGGCCCTGTCCCCCAAACTCTCTGTATCTATGGTTATCCAGATCCCCAGGTCGATGAAATTGCCTTTATTGAGGCGATCGCCGCTGCCGATAGTCTGCTGTATTTACCCCATATCGATGGCCAGTCTCTTTTTTCACCCCAAGCCGAACTCATCAAACGCTTACAAGGGAAAGGTTGGCACCTAGATGATAGCCAGCCAGAGACGCAATCTTTAGGCGATCGCCTGAGCCAGAAATTCTTCGGTCAAAACAGTGTTAATTTCGAACCTAAAACCGTCCAAGCCCATGTTTATCCCAACTGGGAGGCAGAGGCTAGGGGCACCCTGGGTCAAATTAAACAACTGCTACAACAGGGTGTCGCAGCACGAAAAATTGCCATCGTCACGAACGAAGATAACCATTGGGGGCCGCTCTTGCTTCATGTCGCTCAGGAATATGAAGTGCCCCTGAGCGGGGAGTTATGTTTATTTCTGGTGTATGGAGGAGAGGAAAGAAAAAGCGTATCCTGCTGAATTAAGCAAAAACCAACAAGGATACACCCATGGATAAAGATAGTCTGATTTCGTTACCATCACCAGAAGCAACAGGAACTTTCCAAGACACATTAACGGAAATCCTACGTAAAGGTGCCTGTCAACTCATCGCCCAAGCAGTAGAAGAAGAGTTACAAAATTTTCTAGCTCAGTACAAAGACCAACGAGACAAACAGGGACGAAAAATGGTGGTACGCAATGGCTATTTGCCAGAACGCTCAGTCATCACAGGTATCGGAGAAGTCCAGGTAAAAGTACCAAAGGTACGAGACCGCAGCGGCAGCGGCATAAAATTCAATTCCTTGCTGCTGCCACCCTACCTAAAACGCAGCAAGAGCACAGAGGAGTTACTGCCATGGCTATATCTAAAGGGCATCTCAACAGGAGATTTCCAAGAAGCCCTAGGGTCATTACTGGGAGAGGAAGCAAGTGGATTGTCTCCAGCAACGATTAGTCGCCTGAAGCAGAAATGGGTCGGGGAGCATCAAGCCTGGCAACAGCGTTCCTTGCAACAAAAGCGCTATGTGTATGTGTGGGCAGATGGGATTTATTTCAACATCCGCGCCGAAGAAAGACAATGCATTCTGGTGCTCATCGGTGTGACGGAAAACGGCGAGAAAGAATTGCTAGCCCTAGCGGCAGGATATCGTGAATCGGCATTGAGCTGGAAACCCCTGCTGCTGAGCCTCAAACAGCGCGGCTTGGCCATCGCTCCAGAACTGGCCATTGGCGATGGTTCTCTGGGATTCTGGAATGCCTTGGCTCAGGTTTATCCCGAGACCCGCAAACAACGATGTTGGGTACACAAAACGGCAAATATCCTCGATAAATTACCCAAGAAACAACAAATGGAAGCGAAGGAGGGCATTTGGCAGATTTATCGCGCTGGGACTAAAGCCGATGCTCTACAAGCCTATGAGCGTTTTATCCAAACCTATGAAGCCAAATATCCAGAAGCGACAAAATGTCTGGAAAAAGACCGCGATAGTCTGTTTACCTTCTTTGATTTTCCAGCACCCCATTGGCAGCATATTCGCAGTACCAATCCCATTGAATCGACTTTTGCGACCGTGAGATTGAGAACCGATAAAACCAGAGGATGTGTTTCCAAGGCAACGATTCTGGCCTTGGTATTCAAACTAATGCAGAGTGCTCAGAAACGGTGGTTGCGCATTCGAGGCTTCAAATATCTTGCCGATGTCATTGAAGGAGTTCCATTTAAAGATGGATTGAAAGTTCAAAAAACACCCCCATCATCTCAACAACAGGATGCCGCTTAATTCTTTCTCATACACCAGATTTGACAATAGCCCAATGGCCCATGCCGATAACATCCCGGCTAAAGGTCTAATGCAATTTTTGGCGCGGTATCGGCCCAACGTACCCAGGTTTATCTGGTGTGCTGAAACAAATCACCGATTTGATGAAATCACCGCTAAGAAGTTATTCAAGCGGCGGTTAACGAAGGCACAGTGCAACGACGTGATTGTCGATGAGCAGAGTTACCTTGACCCCGATGACCCCTACTTCTATTACAAGGCCCAGGTCAATTGGTCTCTCGCGCATCTGCGGGCGGATTTACTCGCACGGTTGGAACGAGATATCGAGACTGTCACCTATGAGCTTTGTTATCTCCCAGAAGATGAAATCGAGGCCATTGAGGGGGCGATCGCAGAACTCAGGGCAGAATACGCCGATGTCTGGTATCAACGCCGCCACGGGGCCAATAACCTCAGTGAGGATGAATACAAAGCTTTTAAGGAGTCCGAAGATAAGCTCGATGAGTCAGACCGTTGGGCTTGTGAGAAATATGAGATTGCAGCTTGGGCCGGGAAAACGCCTGAGCAACTTGACCTCGATTACATCCGCCGGGATAGAAAGGGCAAAAAGCGACGGGCCTTGGAAAAATTAGAGATGCAAGCCATCCCCGATTTGGCGATCGCCCTCGATAAATATTCCCTCGAAAAACAGACCAAACATGGGGCGGTTTGTCAGCAAGATCTTACGCACAATCATTTACGGGTGCGGGCCTTGGATGATTGGGGCATCGGTGAATTCCTTGACCTTGCCCTATCGGGTCAAGAGTGGCACAGTAATCACCCGGTTGTTCTTAAGCTGGCGGAAAACTGGCGGATGCACCGGGATGAACTAGCCAAATTTGGGGTGAAGTTATCTTGCGGGAAAAATGCTACCCCGGCGGCCATTGTTGGGGCGTTGCTCCGTTTCTTTGGGCTAAAGAGCGTTTCCCGGCGGAAAAGGGGCGGCGATCGCTTAGTCAGAATTTACCGTCTCGATACTGAAGATTGGAATATCTCTAAGGCCGATTTAGCAGCAAGATTACCCCTAAATATTGAGAAATTTGGGGAGCTGTCCATAAATCCCAAAAGCCAGTGGGTGACTGAGATTTATGGCCGATCCACACCCCCAGAAACTAATAGTATTGAAGGGGTGTGGATCACCTCTGAAAACTTTACCCAGCTTGAGATTGGAGAGATTAAACCAGAACCCGATCCACCGCCAAAAACTTCACCACCGGAACTAGAGGCGGCGGCCCCTGATAAAGCTCCCCAAAAACCCAATTTTGCAGTGGGAGCGATGGTGAATTTCTGGGATGGGGTCAAGTGGATTGAGGCAAAAATCAAGACCGCGATGACATCACCGGGGGCGGCGGAATACATCGTCAGTTTTACCAATGGCGGCGGGGCGATGTGTCGGGAATATCAGCTACAGACAATGGGGGGTTAGACAGATGAGTAAATTTCAATTACGGCCCTACCAAGAAACCATGGTTAGCGAGATTCTTGGTTCCCTTGCCCAACATAATTCTGTGGTCGGTCAGCTCCCTACCGGGGGCGGCAAAACGATGATCTTTAGTGCGATCGCCCATGAGTTCATTAAGCGAAACGAGGACGTTTTATTGCTCTCCCATCGTGAGGAACTGGTTAACCAAGGGGCGGGAAAACTTGAGTTCGTTTCAGGTAAACCCGTGGGGATTATTAAAGCGGGCTACCCCGACGATGGCGATCGCCTCATCCAAAGTGCCAGCGTTCAAAGTCTGGTTAGACGGCTTCACCGTTACCCGGCTGATAAGTTTGGGGCCATCATTGTGGACGAATGCCACCACGCGGCGGCCACCACATACCGAAAGATTCTGAATCACTTTGAGAAAGCCTACACCCTAGGGTTCACCGCTACCCCATGCCGGGGGGACGGGGCGGGCCTAGATGATTTATTTAGCCACATGGTCACGGGGCCATCAATTAAGCAACTCATTGAAGCGGGGCATCTTTCCCCCTACAGATATCTAGCCGCTGAAAATTCAATGGTGGTGAAGGGCGCGAAAACTAGGGGCGGTGATTACACTTCAAAGTCATTGGCCCGCCTTAATCCTAGAGACCAACTGGCTGCTGATTTAGTTTCTAGCTACCGTCAACATTGCGACGGCTTGAGATGTCTGATTTTTGCGATTGATAGGGACTATTCAAGGGCAATTACCGCCATGTATAAAGCTGCGGGGATTCCCGCAATTCACCTAGACGGGGAAACACCCTCAGAAGTAAGGAAAGCGGCCCTAGAGGCGTTCCAAGCGGGGGAAATTAAAGTGGTGAGCAATGTCGGGTTGTTTACAGAAGGAACCGACTTACCCGCTATTGAAGCCCTACAGATGGCCCGCCCGACAAAATCCCTAGGCTTATTCCTTCAGATGGTCGGTCGGGTGCTGAGGCCCGCCCCTGGTAAAGATGAAGCTCTGATTATTGATCATGGCGGAAATTGGGAGAGACACGGGCTACCTTGCGGCGATCGCACCTGGACACTTGAGGGAGTCCAAAAGCCCAACCGGGCGAAACGATTGGTCAAAAGTGCTGAGGGAGAAGTAGTCGAGTGGGAGCCAGTAGAGCTTATCCAAACAAACGTAACTACCAGGGAGATTCAGCCCGGCAATGTTGACCATGGTCTACAGGGGCGATCGCCTGAGCTTGACGGCTTCTGGAAAATGGCCCTAGATGAATTGCTCGAAGAAAGGGAGGCTAGGGGCTACCAGAAGGGATGGGTCGGCTATCGCCTCAAGGATCTTAATGCGCCCTTGGGAGTGTGGAAGGCGGCGGCTTCTGAGCTTGGATATAAGCCAGGGTGGGCTTGGTACAAGTGGCGAGAATCTAGGGCCGCCTAGGACTCCGTGCCAAAATTGATAAAGAAAGAGGAGAAATTTTTATGGCCGGAAGACAAATGGCAAGAATCCAAGCCCAGCGGGCAAAGCGGGCAAGAAAAAGCCGCCAAAATCCCACGGGCCGGAAATTGGACGATCAGGGGCGGGCCATTGTCTCTTTGCGGCTTCCCCTAGATCTCCTGGAGAGGATTGATCGCCGGGTGAAGGGTGGCGATCGTTCGGCCTACCTCGTGCGGATTTTGCAACGAGAATTTCGGTGAGACAGCGTGACAAAGGCGTGACAAACGCACCGTAACGGGGGTTAAAGTCCCGACATTCTGACCCGTTGCCGCAATTGCTCGGCCTGAAGTTTGATCGTTGCCCCTACCGGATCGGCGGCCCCAAAAATTTGATAAGTATTCGGCCCCTTCACTCCTTGGGAAGCAAGTTCTCGCCGCAACGCTCGCATTTCGTTTAGGAGTTCAGCCCCACCGTTACTTCCCTTGGGCCGGGGGAGGGCGACCTCTATTTTTGGGAAGCCAGAGGGCACCGTGGGGTGAACAATACCTGGTTTATCCACCGTAAATAGTTCAGGGCCGCTTTGACCAATGATTTCAGATCGCCCATCGTTAAATTTCAATAATTCCGGTCGCCGCTCACCCCCTAAGTAAAGCTCCCCTGGCTTAACCGGGCCACCCTTGAGGCGAGGTCTAATTGCTGCCCTGGCCGCTGCCGCCGCGATCGCCGCCGCTGCGTTTCTCCCGGCTTGCTCTAGGCGACTGGCCGCCCCCTGGACACTAGATGCCGCATTAGAAACTTCCTTGGCCGCTGAGGACAAACCAGAGCTTGCCCCCTCCAAAGCCCCGGCACTGGCCCGAATAGAAGCGCTCCCCTCGGCGATCGCCTCCTTCGCGCTGGTGGCCCCCAGAGACAGGGATTCTTTGAGGCTCTCTCCAGATTGATTAAGGGTGCCCGCCGCTTCGGTGATGGAATTTTTTAGGGAGGCTCCAGCTTCTTCGATCAGGCGTTTTCCTTCCTCGAACTGGGGCTTAAGGTTGGTGATTTCTGCGGGGGTTCTTGGGTTGTTGAGGCCCCTAGGAATTCGGCCCGTTGCGGTTGTTGATTGGGGGTGCGTTCCCTTTCGGCGAGGTTTGCGGCTTGGAGACGGGCGATCGCCTCCTTGATCGTTGTCCCAGCTTGATTGAGGGCATTGGTGGCAGCGATAATCTTTTCCGCCCCACCGACCAGTGAATTCTTGGCGTCAGTAGCGGCGGTTTTGAGACCAGTATTGATCTGATTCTCGGAGGCTTCTTTAGCTACCTGGAGTTGGCGTTCTAATTCTGCGCGTACTTGCCCACGGGTCTCCTCTTGGGCAGACTTAAAGGCTTCGAGTTCGATCTCTTGATTGAGGCGTTGTTGTGCCCGTTCCTGGAGATCTTGGAGTTTACGTTGATTGGCCTCGGCCTCAAAGTCAACCTCCCGCTGTTGCTCCTCCGCTTGGAATTGACGTTTGGCGGCTTGTTGGGCTTGCTCGAAGGCGATTGTCCGGGCTTCGACTTCTGCTTTATAGGCGCGGTCTAGGGCTTGCAGTTCTTGGGAGAGGGCTACCTTTGCCGCTTTATCCGCTTCGGTCTGTTGACGACGTTGTTCCGCTTCGATTTGACCAATAATCTCCTGCACCTTCCGGGCGTCTTCCTCGGACTTAATGTGCCTCACCCCGGCGATCTTCTCCGCCTGGGCCACCAATTCACTGGGGTCAAAGATTTTATTAGCCAGATCGAGATCGGCGATCGCCTCCCGTTGTTTTGCTAATTCCTGGAATTCTTTCTTAAGGGCCAGACGCTCTTTGGTGGTTTCGGCGGCGGCCAACTTCCCGGCTTGGGATGCAGACTCAGCGGCTAATTTGAACGATTCGGCTTGCTGATTGAGGCGATCGCTAATTTGTTGGGAGAGGGCTAATTCGACTTCCCGTCGCCGTTGGGCCCCGGCATCTTTGAGGGCTTGGATTTTGGCCTGGAAACTACGCTCCTGGGTCTGTTGTTCAGCTTGGAACTGACGGGTGATCGCTTGTTGTTGATTCTGGAATTCTCGTGCGATGGCTTGGGAAGCTTCCTTTTGATCGACTACAAGGGCAGATCGATCGAGCATTTGATCGGACTTGAGGCGACGGAGGTCAATTTTTTGGAGGGCTTCAATGTTGCGTTTTGTTTCGGCTTGGGAGGCTTTGAGGCGATCGAGCTCGGATTTTGTCTTGGCGATCGCCGACTGGGAAGATTCAGAGAAATCCTTAAGGGCGGCTTTAGCTTTGGCGAGGGATTCAATGAAATTTTTGTTGTCCCCGTTGACGCGGATATCGATGCTTTTGCTGACCATGATTCATCCCTTGGTATTCTTGTCCCTATTTTATCTAGGTGGTGGGGGCGTTTAAGGTGCGCGAGAAAGTGAGGTGAAAACAGCCGAAGTCCCGATAGCGGGAGGGATGCAAGGTGCGCGACTTTTGTCTGAGCGGATGAAGCGGACGGCTGAAACGCACCGCCGAATACAACCGGGAAATACAGCAACTCCAGTCGAGAATGTTGATGAAAAATTGAGGCGGAACAAGCGATGCCGGGATCCCGGCATCGGAATTGATTGATGTATTGAAAGGGGTTGCATATTCCTCCCTAAAAACGACTGAAACTCAGACAGCGGGAGGGATTAAGACCGTTGCATTAATCACAGAGGATTTAATTGCTGATCACCTGGGTTCCGCCAGGGGTGCTCACATTATGAACCCCCTTCCATTCGTCATCAACTATGCGGGCGATCTTCCATGACACAAAAAAAAGGGAGGGGCGAACCCCCCAGAGGCAACTAGACGAGAACACCGGAACGGCGGAGGCGACCCACACGAGCGGCGAGGGCACCCCCAGAAAGCGGGCGACCAGAACGGGACAGCAACAGGCAACAGGACGAAGGGACGACGGCGGCACGGACGGCCAAAGAGCAAGACGGGCCAGACACAGGCGAGGCGGCAACGGGGCGGGAAACAACAGGGGGCACCGAGGCCGGGACAGCAGAGCCAGAACGGCCAAAAGCAAGGAGGAAAACGACGGAAACGAGAACCCAGCAAAGAAGAAACAACATAGCGGACACCAGAAAACAACAACGCGGACACACCGCACTGCCGTTTCAACCCGTTCAGTTAGCTCTGTAAATTAGGTGAACACCAGCGGAAAGCCCGGAGTGCGCGAGAAGATTTGACCCTGGCCGCGCGGAAAATTAACCGTGATTTCTGTCGAAGGGGGTGCCTCTGGAAGTCGCGCATTGGGCCAGACCGAAATTAATCTCAGCGCCGTAGCTCGGTATAGGCTTTGTAGCGGGTTATTCAGCGGGTACAATGCGGCACCTGTGTGTCATTTAAGTGGGCTGTGGCTAGGCGATAACTTTTGGGGAATGTTTAGAGGGCCATTGAAGAGCGGCCCTGGACGCACGTGCCCTTAGCGGCGTAGAGCGAAACGTTTCAACCGCGTAGCACCAAACCCTTTTAACGAGGCGATCGCTAGGCGTCTAATTCGGCTTTGAACTGTTCGTAAAGTTCGGGGTAATCACGGGTGATCCTAACGAGGATGCGGCGCAATAGAGCGGTATTTTTCCTCCCGCTTTCGAGCAACAATTTTTCGGCGACATCCTGGGGGAGTCTAACCCCAAACATTGAGGGGTACATTTTTTCGTCCTGGGGGAGGTCGTTTAATTTAAGACCTTGCTGCTCTCGAAATTCTTTGGTGATGGTTGGGTTGGGGTTGCCGCGCATTGATATTTAATTTCTTGTTTTCACGCTAATAGCCTAACATTTGGCGGGTGGGAGGGAAGGCCCATTAAGGGCCAAACATTTCTTGGGGTTACTCGGCGGCTAGGAGGTCATCAACAACGCGGTTCAAGGCCCAAATGTTCCGGGTGCTTTTCACTTGTTGAATGATGGCGATCGCCGACCGTCCCGGTAACTTTTGCACCAGGAGGGAGGATAGAACGGCCTCTGCTTTTTTCCCTCCATCATCGGTTCTGTCGGGGTTAATGATGGCATCAATGAGCATTGAATAGAACCCAGCCATATTGATGACTTCTTGCCCCTCGATGACGCTGGTTTCGGCTTTGGGATGAAAGTAGGTTGCCCCCGGTGTTAGGGTCTGGGCGACTTCGGCGGGGGGCTCTCCAAAGGTTTCGGCGAGGGAGTCATATTCCACCAGAATTTCCCCATCTGGTTTTTTGAGGAGGTTAAAGGTGGTGTCACAGTCGGCAATGGTGACGCTGTAGGGGGTATCTACCGGGACGCGATCACCGAAGTGATGAAAGGCGGCGGACATAATGACACCGGGTTTATTTTCCATAGCGACATCATCAAAAGAACAGCCAAAGTCACGGCGGGCTAGGGTTTCAGCTAATAGGGGGTTCGGTGCCCAAGAATCATCGAGGGTGAAGCGGTACTGGGGGGAGACAACGAATTTATCCATGATTTTTCTTGTTCAAATTGCGGCGAGGCTTTTTGTGTCATCCTCCAGGACAGTTGGGATTTGAAATCGCTACTGTTACAGGTTTTGGGGTATTGCTTTTAGGGCGTTTGCGACTCCTTTGGTGGTGGCAAAATAAGCGCCTTTTTCTGTAAGTCGGGGTAGGCGATCGCCATTGATCACAACGGTGTGAGTTTCTTTACAGATGGCGTCAACCTGGACGGGCCTAATAGTTAGGTCGTGGGCAAGAAAATAAGCTTTCATGGGGGCGATCACTGATAGAGGTAGAGTCCTAAGCCAAACTTGGCACAGGCGCGGCGGAAGGCCATCGACTCAGCATTGCTCGACGGGTCACCATAGGGGTGTTCAACAGTCTCGCCGTTGCGCTTGGTGAGCTTGAGTGTTTCGGTTCCGGTGGCTTCGCGGTAGACTCGCCCCTCAGCCACAGTGAGGGTTAATCGTCCGGTCAAAAATAGGCGATCGCCACTGCTCTGGAGAATTGCAATTTCCCACGTCCAGCCGGGGCAATATTTATCTAAAATCTTCACGGCATTGTGCCAGGGGAGATAAGTGATATTCCGGTCTTTGGTGCCTAGGAGGGATTCGGGGATAGGGCGCGACAATACTTCGGTGGTTTGCTTGAGAGTCCATGCTCCTGGAGACTTCGGCGGGCTCAGTCGAACCTCCGTGGGACGGGTTGGGGCGGTTGTAGTGGTGGTCATGGTTGAAAGTTTTCCTATTGAAATTTGCTGACAAAAATTCGGAGGGTGGGTGGGCCGCCCCCAAGGGCGAAACATTTTCCTGGGGGCTGGCTTGCGGGGTTAACGAGGGAGTCCGTGGTCGGCATTCCAGGTGAGAAGTTCTAATTCATCGAGGAACGGATCAGGGTCTTTGCGATAGGTGTAGGGGCCGGGGGAGTATTGCCGGGGCTTGGGTAGGGGGGTAAGAGTTTGTCTGACTTTGGCTTTTAGGTTGGCGATCGCGTGGTAACGGGTGGGGCCATCACTGGCAAATAATCGCTTGTCGATGCAGATAGAAGAGAGCCAGATTCGCCCATAGGCACATACCTTTCCTTGGTAGTCGTTGCCGTCGTGGGTGAGGGTAAATGTGGGATTGTTCATTGTTTTGATTCCTGAAACGTAATGGGTGGGGGACGATGCCCCCATAGGTGCGTTAGAAAGGCAGATCCTCTAAGGGAATCCAAACCGTTTCTTTCGGGTGGTTCGGGAATAGGGCGATCACTGCTTTTCCGTGGTCAACAAGGGCCGGGCGATCGCCTCTGCGGATAACCTTTACTGGGTCAGCGGTGGGACTAGGGGTAGTCGAGAAGCCCTTAGTCTGTGGCTCGAAATACAACATTTAAGCTACCTCCCCAAAGAAATCACAGCAGGGATACTTAACCTCTACGTCGCCGCGCTCGAAATAGCCGCAACCAAGGGCCAGCGATCGCCACTGACGCTCGATCTCTTCTGTCGTCAACGGCTGGGTAAATTCGGCCTCGCTTTCTAGGCAAACTTCACCAGCACCGGGGATAACAGCGGTAAAGGAAAAGATGTAACGGGTATTCCAGCAAGTCCAGGCGTACCAGGGAACTTCTAAATCCTGGGTCTCGAACTGGTAACGGCCAACGGTATTGTTAAATGCGGTGCGTTCGGCGGTCTCTGACAACTGCCGTAAAATATCTAAAGCGGTCATAACTAGCTAACTCCTAGTTGTGGTTGTTAGGGCGGGGTTGAGAATTAGCGGTTCTCTCCTCGCCTGTTCTTATATTATACCGTGATAACAGGGAAAAACAAGGGAAAACAGATAAGAAAAACTAATAAAAGAAAAGCGCAAATAACCGTGATAACGCGGTAAAATAGAAGGGTAGGAAAGAAAAAGAGAGAGCAAGCTATGCACGCATACAGCGGCCCCCGCAAACTAACCCCAACAGAAACCCGGCTGGTAAAACAGCACTTAGACGCAAACCCAGTAAAAGGCCCGGTGGGAGTGGGCGACGCGAAAGGACTAGATGCCCTGGTCGCCCGCCACTACGAAGGCAGAACCGACCTCACCATCTACCACGTGGAAGGTCGGCAACGCTGGCACTACGCCCAAAGAAGCCAACGGATGATCGACAACGCCACCGAACTAACGGCCTACCCGAACAAACCCTGCCCACCCACCTGCACCCCGACAAAACCCTTCAGCGGGCACGGTAGCGGCACCTGGGGAACTATCGCCTATGCCGTAAAAAAAGGGCTAAAGGTGACAATCTACCCTCTCGACGGTAGCCAAGTGCCGAGCTGGGCAGAACAAAAACAACTGACGCTGATATAAGACCGCAGGGCCGCAAGGCCCACAAGCGGCGGGGGGCCAGGGGACAAACAACCCAGCCCCCGACCACGAAAACAGCCGGACAAAAACCACAACCGACCAACACACAAAAGCACAAAAGGACAAAAGCACACGCTGCGCGCGCCCCTACCCCCTCCAACCCACCTCTCTTTCTTTCTACTAGCGACGTGCCGCCCAACGAACGAAAAAAGCACGCCACAAACGCCGGGATAGGGACGTAGCTTGCTTAGGCCCCAACGTATAAAAACTGCCCGACAGCCGAAGATCGCCGACGTAGGAGGCCAACGTTAATAGACACGGGCTATCCCCCTCCGGCGGACTGGTGTTGCTAAAATGCCTTTTCGCGGCAAAGGAAGCGTAATTACGCCGCAATCGTGCGGCAACCTTATTTCTAACCTGTCGCTCCGCCTATACCGACCAGTGGGGGATTGGGGTTTAACAAGTAGCTGAGTTGTTGGCGGCAAGTAACCTTTGGGAACAGGACTATTTGGGACAGCAGAATAAGACTTGGTGGGCGGTGGGCGATCGCGAGGCAATAACCCAACTTGGGCCAGGGTGAAGCGGCAAGATGCGGCTTCTTTAATGAGAGACAATCGTCATCGGCGCTTTGCGCGGACGACACCATATTTCCTGGCCCTCGACCTTAGACTGGTGGCCCTGGACTAATTCTCTCTACGGGGAAAAACAACGGGGCGATCGCCTAATTCTTCCTGGGGCTAATTTTTACTTCTACGGGTAAAAAATAAATATCTCCTCGGCGATCGCGTCAGGGGTACCAGCTTGGCCCAAGACTAGCAGCGTTAAAAGGCCGATAGGCGCTGTGACGGCTTGGTCGCTTTGCGATGGTGGCCCGGCCCTTGGGAGACGCCCATATCTCCCTCTCCCTGGCAAAGAGTAGTAAGTATACTCTGCGTCAAGAACAAAGCGACTACATTCATAAAAACCAAGGGGATAGTTGCGTTAAGGGGGGTACAATATGTATAGTGTGTATTATATTAATCGGGGTTATGAAGAGTAGTGAGGTAATCAAGCGACTCAAAAAGGAAGGGTGGTACGTTGCCCGGACGAAAGGAAGCCATCAACACTTCAAGCACCCGACAAAGCAGGGACGAGTCACGGTTCCCCACCCGAAAAGCGATTTACCCACGGGGACTTTGAAAAGTATTTTTCAGCAAGCCGGATGGGACTGGTCAAGTAGATAAGGAGAAGAACGATGTACTGGACGGTGATTCTTCATAAGGATAAAGGTTCGAGCTTTGGGGTTACGGTGCCTGATTTACCGGGGTGCTTCTCGGCGGGAAATTCTTTAGAAGAAGCCCTGGAGCAAGCGAAGGAGGCGATCGCCTTACACCTCGAAGCAATGTTGGAGGATGGAGAGGCTATTCCCATGCCCCGTAAGCGATCTGAATATCCTGGCGATACAGACGCGATTTACGCCCTGGTAGAAATTGACGACAGGTTGGTGGATGGGGTTACGGAGCGGATCAATTTAACGATTCCTTCATGGGCAAATTCCCAGATTGATCGATATGCAAAAAAGACAGGGAACTCAAAGTCTGGGTTGATGTGGCGGGCGACTTTGGATCAGATCCAAAGGGAAACGACATCGACTATTGAGTGATTTTTCTCGTCAAACGGTTAAACGGTCAAACAGCTAACCAGCTAGACAGCTATTATGATTCTCACTATAACGGCCTTTAAAGGGGGCGTAGGGAAAACGACATCAGCGGTTCACTTGGCGGCCTATCTTAACCAGTCTGCCCCAACAATTTTGATTGATGGTGACCTAAATCGTTCCGCTTTACTTTGGGCCAGTAAGGGCAATCTCCCCTACCCCGTGGTTGATGAAAGGGAGGGGATTAGGGCTGCTCGCAAGTATGAGCACGTTGTGATTGATACGCCCGCTCGTCCTGAAGTTGAAGAAATTAAATCTTTGTCCAGGGGGTGTGATTTGCTCCTGCTCCCGACCAGTCCCGACGTTTTGGCAATGGGCGCTTTGAAGTCAAACGTCCAAACGCTTAGACAACTAGACATCCAGAATTACAAAATCCTCGTAACGATTGTTCCACCAAAGCCCTCAACCGCTGGGCCGGAAGCCAGGGACTTTTTAGAGGGGGTCGGTCTACCCGTTTTAGATCAGATGGTTAGACGGTTAGCTGTTTATCCGAAGGCCGCTTTAGAGGGTTGTATTGTGTCCGAGGTGAAAGGCGATCGCTACTCTGGCATTGCCTGGAATAATTATCGTGCGGTAGGAGATGAGCTTTGTGGCTAAGTCGAAGGGGAATCGATTTGAAGGATTTGAAGATTTTAAGGCCGAACCTCCTGGGCGATCGCCTGGGGTTCAGGGACAGGCAAAAAGCAAGAATCCTGATTTCAAGAAAGTTACGCTTTATTTAACGAAGGAACTGCACCTAAAGATGCGCTCCCAGACTCTAACAACAGAAGAAGATATGTCGGAATTGGTGGAGCGAATTATGGGGGAGTATTTTGAACAGCTAGACAGTTAGACGACTAGACGGTTAAACAGTTGACTTATGAGGACTTGAATGATGTTTTTTGCGACGACCACCGATACCCAGCGTTTAGGCGATCGCCTCCACCACTACATGAAGGCGACGGGCCACGATATTCATTCCTTGGGGGAAGCCCTGGGGCTATCGGGGGCAACGATCATGACTTTCCTCGACGGGGGTAGCTGGCCCCTAGAGAGTACCCTTTTAAAGTTTGCGGAACTAGAGGCGGAAGTGGATGAATAAGCCCAATATATCGGCTTTTTTACCGCATAAATCAGTCTCATTGCTTCATTAAAAACAAATCCTAAAATGCGTCAACAAAACTTGGCTTTTGATTGCTGAAAACTTTGATTGTAAGGGAGTTTAGGCTCTTTAAGAAGTAACAGAAATAATAAAAATTGAAGCGAGATGTTAAAACAGCGCCTTATTCGTTGCATTGAGGGGTGCTTTTTGATTGTCTAAAAAAAATTGATGAAAAAGTTGTTTCCTCGCGAAATCCTGTATTACTATAGGTTCAATTGATCCCCAAAAACCATGGTGAAATACAAGGTAGTTTCAATCCGAGTCGAAGATAGCCAACATAAGGCGATCGCCGCCTATGCCCGTGAAAACGGGACGAATGTCTCCCGACTCTCCCGGAAATTATTTAGTGATGTTTTGAAAAATGATGGCTCAACCGCTGCCTAAAAACAGCGAAACCCCAAATCTTGGCGGATGCAGGGGTTTCACTAAACCTTATTAAACCGACTCCCACAAAAATGGGGGCCGACTTGTTTCTATTATGGCAAATATCGTAATACAGACTAGCGATCCTGTCGATACCCTCAATTCTACCAGAGGTATGGGNTTTGNGAACGAATATCATTCTCGTCCTTCCGGCAGATTTTACCCCACGAAACGGAACAACCCATGCCCGGTCTGTGGGGATACGAAGGGCAAGTGTAGAACTACCGATGGCGACTTAGCTCTTTGTATGGGCCTACCCGATGGGGACGTACCAGGATGGCGTTACCACGGGCGGGATAAGTCGCAGGGTCTATGGGGCTTGTACTCACCGGAACGGGGCGATCGCTCAGAGAATCACCGGGCGGAAATCAAACGGCTGAGGGCTGAGGCACGGGCCAAAAGAGAAGCCAAGGAACGGGCGGGCTATGTCACTATTGGCGATCGTCATCAAGAGATTTTAGGGTTCGAGGCAAAACTCACTGAGTCACAGAACGCTGATCTTCTGCGGCGGGGGCTAACCCAGGACGAAATTAATTTTGCTCTATCTAATCACTTGCTCTTTGCCTGTCAGGGTGGCTATGGCATTTCAGCAATAGATCCAGTTACCGGGATGTTCTGCGGCGCTCAACGGGCCTTAGATAATCGCTCAGAGCGTAAATATGATTGGGGTATCTTCACCGGGCGGAATAAGGTCAAGGAAACGGGGGAAAATCCTATCGCGGTCTGGGTGCATCCCGCCTTCGATAAAGCCAAGCCTTACCGGGTGCTGACGATTGAAGGGTTCTTAAAGCCGTTAGTCCGTGCTTTTTGGGAATGGCGAAAAGATACCCAGGTCATTGTCATTGGTGCCCCCGGTGCTAATTTTGGCCCTCAGTCCCTTAAGCGATTCTTAGGGGTTTATGGTGAGGCGGAAAAATTCACTCACTTCCCCGATGCCGATAGCCAGAACCTCAGCAAAAAGAATCTCTATGCGGGTTATGGCAAATTAGCGAAGGCCATTCCCTCGATTAAGTTTGNAGNTTGGGTNACANGGCGCGATAAATCCAAGGGTGATGGGGATGAATATTTCGGGCGGTACAGACGGCGATCGCCTTGGGACTGGCTTAAGCCTTTCGCCTTCGAGAAAACCCGCCGTGAGGCTAAGAACAGATTAGCCAGAACCGACAAGCTCACCCCTGATAAAACCATCACCTTAGATGAATTTAGGGCGTTAGATACTGAGGGACTAGAACGTCTCACCAATGGGGCACAGGATGTTTTCATTGCCGCCCCTACCGCCGCCGGGAAAACCAAGTTAGCCGCAATGGTGGCTCGACTGTGGCGGCGGGTAATCGCCCCGTTCCCTAGAATCTCCCTAGCCCGAAACGCAGCGACTCGGATGGGGTTGGAGTATCGGACGGTCTGCGATCGCCTCGGTGGTGAGCTGGTCAAATTTGGGAGCAATTCTTACGATGTCGTTTCCAAAATTGCCTACTGCAATGAGGGCGTTTTAGGGTTAATCCGTCCGATCAAAAATCTGCTCAAAAATGGTGCTTTCGCTTTCGGGGATGAGTTCGATCAGCAAATTGAAAACCTCACCCTTAGTTCTACCCACGGGAAAACGGGGCAACGGCGGAAACATACCGAGATGTTCTGGACGGTCTTTAGGGAGTCCCAGAAAGCCTTATGCGTCTCAGCGGATTTAACGGACTATGAGGTGGGTCTCTACCACCGCACCACGGGCCGTAAGCCCTTTGTCCTGAAGGTAGGCACGGAGAAGAAACCCCAGATAGCGATTGTTTTCGAGGATACGCCTCAATGGTGGGCAAAATTTCTTGAGCTTAAGGCGGCGGGGCTACGGATCCTCATTCTCTGTACTCGGAAAAGTGACGCTGAATTTTTGGCCCATTCCTTTGGGGCAACGGCGATCACCGCTGATAATGCCAAGGAATATGAAGGGTTTCTCACTAATCCCGATGCTTGGTTAAGCCAGCACAGACCGCAAATTTTAGCCGTGACTCCCATCCTAGGAACCGGGTTTAACATCGAAGGCGATCACTTTGATGCGGTGATGTTAATGGCCCGAGTTATGTTTATTTCTGGTGTATGGAGGAGAGGAAAGAAAAAGCGTATCCTGCTGAATTAAGCAAAAACCAACAAGGATACACCCATGGATAAAGATAGTCTGATTTCGTTACCATCACCAGAAGCAACAGGAACTTTCCAAGACACATTAACGGAAATCCTACGTAAAGGTGCCTGTCAACTCATCGCCCAAGCAGTAGAAGAAGAGTTACAAAATTTTCTAGCTCAGTACAAAGACCAACGAGACAAACAGGGACGAAAAATGGTGGTACGCAATGGCTATTTGCCAGAACGCTCAGTCATCACAGGTATCGGAGAAGTCCAGGTAAAAGTACCAAAGGTACGAGACCGCAGCGGCAGCGGCATAAAATTCAATTCCTTGCTGCTGCCACCCTACCTAAAACGCAGCAAGAGCACAGAGGAGTTACTGCCATGGCTATATCTAAAGGGCATCTCAACAGGAGATTTCCAAGAAGCCCTAGGGTCATTACTGGGAGAGGAAGCAAGTGGATTGTCTCCAGCAACGATTAGTCGCCTGAAGCAGAAATGGGTCGGGGAGCATCAAGCCTGGCAACAGCGTTCCTTGCAACAAAAGCGCTATGTGTATGTGTGGGCAGATGGGATTTATTTCAACATCCGCGCCGAAGAAAGACAATGCATTCTGGTGCTCATCGGTGTGACGGAAAACGGCGAGAAAGAATTGCTAGCCCTAGCGGCAGGATATCGTGAATCGGCATTGAGCTGGAAACCCCTGCTGCTGAGCCTCAAACAGCGCGGCTTGGCCATCGCTCCAGAACTGGCCATTGGCGATGGTTCTCTGGGATTCTGGAATGCCTTGGCTCAGGTTTATCCCGAGACCCGCAAACAACGATGTTGGGTACACAAAACGGCAAATATCCTCGATAAATTACCCAAGAAACAACAAATGGAAGCGAAGGAGGGCATTTGGCAGATTTATCGCGCTGGGACTAAAGCCGATGCTCTACAAGCCTATGAGCGTTTTATCCAAACCTATGAAGCCAAATATCCAGAAGCGACAAAATGTCTGGAAAAAGACCGCGATAGTCTGTTTACCTTCTTTGATTTTCCAGCGCCCCATTGGCAGCATATTCGCAGTACCAATTCATTTGAATCGACTTTTGCGACCGTGAGATTGAGAACCGATAAAACCAGAGGATGTGTTTCCAAGGCAACGATTCTGGCCTTGGTATTCAAACTAATGCAGAGTGCTCAGAAACGGTGGTTGCGCATTCGAGGCTTCAAATATCTTGCCGATGTCATTGAAGGAGTTCCATTTAAAGATGGATTGAAAGTTCAAAAAACACCCCCATCATCTCAACAACAGGATGCCGCTTAATTCTTTCTCATACACCAGATTTGACAATAGCCCGATGCCCTTTAGATATAGCCATGGCAGTAACTCCTCTGTGCTCTTGCTGCGTTTTAGGTAGGGTGGCAGCAGCAAGGAATTGAATTTTATGCCGCTGCCGCTGCGGTCTCGTACCTTTGGTACTTTTACCTGGACTTCTCCGATACCTGTGATGACTGAGCGTTCTGGCAAATAGCCATTGCGTACCACCATTTTTCGTCCCTGTTTGTCTCGTTGGTCTTTGTACTGAGCTAGAAAATTTTGTAACTCTTCTTCTACTGCTTGGGCGATGAGTTGACAGGCACCTTTACGTAGGATTTCCGTTAATGTGTCTTGGAAAGTTCCTGTTGCTTCTGGTGATGGTAACGAAATCAGACTATCTTTATCCATGGGTGTATCCTTGTTGGTTTTTGCTTAATTCAGCAGGATACGCTTTTTCTTTCCTCTCCTCCATACACCAGAAGCGTTAGCAAAGCGTAACGCACGCTGCTGAATTGTATATCTTCAGCCTAAGTACAGGACAAAAGTTGTATGGGGTGAAACTCTGACTCAAGTAGAGATTGGGGAGAAGCGGTAAAAAAGCGACGTAATAAGTCAAAGCCATAGCGAAATAAACTCCGAGCTCGACGGCCATGGGCCGTGATGATGCGAATCGGTTTCTGAGTATGTCGCCATAAACCCGCTTTCATCGCCCAGACAAACGCAATGGCCAATAGAGCCAGCAGCTTCGACAAACGTCTCTTATCGATAAAATGAGTCGATTCCAAGCAAAAGCCACGGGTTTTGAGGGCGCCAAATAACGTTTCAATCCCCCAGCGGTGATGGTAATCGGCCAAAGCATTTTGAGGGTCATGGGCAGTAATAATAATCAGAAAATCATCATCCGTTTTCTGAGATTTCTGCTTTGGCTTCAGACGAGTGCCGATGACATAGACTGGACGGCCCCAGACCCACCGTTTTCCCGGCAGAATTCTTGTCTCACCCANNNCNNNNGNNCGAAANAGGT
>NZ_CP040356.1:0-5942 GCF_005577135.1 Picosynechococcus sp. PCC 11901 | reverse complement strand
GTTCATAGGGGGATTGTCGTTGATGACAAAACGCTGGCTTCTTCTTTTACCTTAAGGGTTGCTTTGGGGCTGTGGGGGCAGGCGTTAGAATTGTTATCAGAAAAGTCGCAGTAAGAGGGTGTTTATAAAGTAAAGATAAAGAGAACAGGATTTTTGCCCGTGAAGTCGTTAAGGTCAAGCATAAGCGTAACGACACAGGAGAATAGCACCAATGTCTCAAGCTTCTTACCCCAGTGACCTGACCGATGCAGAATGGGCTTTACTAGAACCCTTGATTCCTGCTCCAAAGTCCGGCGGTCATCCACGTACTACTGATATGCGACAGGTCTGCAATGGGATTTTCTATCTCCTCAAAACCGGTTGTCAATGGGCCTATCTGCCCAAGGACTTTCCTCCCTCCTCCACGGTGTACTACTACTATCGCAAATGGCAGANGCAGGGAGTTTGGGAAAACATCAACCATGCTTTGCGGACTCGCTGCCGTCAAGCAGTGGGGAAAACCCCAGAACCTAGCGTCCTGATTGCCGATAGCCAATCGGTCAAGACGACAGAAAAAAGGGCGATGTCTATGGCTTCGATGGCGGGAAACAGGTCAAAGGAAGACGGAGAAACTTGCTAGTCGACAGTTTAGGGTTACTTTACAAAGTGATAGTCTCCGAGGGAAATAGCTCAGAACGAACCTTTGCCCTTGCTGCAGTGATGGAGCTAAGGGAGCAGCAACAGCAGATGTTGAAGCGATTGCGGTTGATGTGGGTAGATGCTGGATATCGAGGAGGACGCTTTGCCTTAAGTCTCTGGTTAATGGTGCAAGCCAAGGTGGAAGTGATTAGTAGAAACAGTAAAGAATTCATGGTACTCCCGAAGCGTTGGATTGTTGAACGTACATTTGGTTGGTTGAATTATTATCGTCGCCTTAGTAAAGACTATGAGCAATTATCAGAAGTGTCGGAGGCAGGGATTTATGCTTCCATGAGTCGTCTGATGTTGCGTCGGCTAGTTTCCTAAAGATTTACTTTATAAATGGTCTCTTACCAATAAACTCTCGGTCCCCTGTAAGATAGGCAATTTCCGCATCGGGAATAAGATTTCAAAACGCTCGAACAAATCCATGCGCTCTGTACTGTTGCTGTTGCCCTTCTTCTTCTCCAGCATTGTCCACATCAGTGGATAACCGATGCCTTCATGGACAACACCCAGCATCAAGATATTGAAATCCGTTGTTCCGAATGACCAGTTGGTGCGGTCAATACTCAGGACCCAAGGTTGCGGGATAGCCGCGATATTCATCACCATCTGGGCGATTTTATCCAGGTTGACCTCAAAGGACTTGAAGAATCGCTGCATGCGCTTGTAATTGGACTCCTCAGTGGCGTCACCTCCCCAGACTGTGGCGAGTTCGGCGAGATTGACGGTTTTCGCCCGGAATAATGCTATCAGGAACATCGCAACGAAGGAGAGTCTGGCTCCATGCCATCCAATATGGGGTCGCAATTGGTCGCGAATTTCGCTAATCTGACTCATGAGGTTTGCTTGGTTATCTTCTAATTCCTATCAAACCCTCTCCCTCTATCCTTTTCAAGTTTTTGTCCTGTACTGAGGACCCGCTTAATGTTTAGACGTTTGACCACCTAAATATTTACTTTATAAATGGGCTCTAAAGCCCCTAAGTTGATATTGTATGGAGATAGTTTTAGAAGACGATAGGGACCAGCAGAAAAAATGACGATTCAGGTTGCTATTGGAGGCCAAGAATTAGGCCCAGTAGAAGTAACAAAATTACTGACGAAATATGGACTATGGCCAAGATTGGCAGCAGAAATCATCCTAGACCAAGCCATGGAAGAAACGGGGAACTTAGATGTTAATGAAACGGAAATTCAAATAACAGTCAATCAATGGATGCAGAAGCAGGGAATTCAGAGCGAAGCGGAGTTAAAAAACTGGCTGGCAAGAAATGGATTAGACGAAGCAGAAATGGTGGCGGTGGCAACCCGTCCCTTAAAAATAGAAAAATTCAAACAGGTGACATGGGGCAGTAATCTAGAAGCTTACTTTGTTGAGCGAAAGCATCAATTAGATCAAGTGACCTATTCATTACTGCGAACCAAAGANGGAAATATGGCCCAGAACTATATTTCCGGATTTTAGATGATGGTTCAACATTTAGGGAGCTGGCAAAGCAATATTCCCAAGGCCAGAAGCCCAAACGGGGGATTAGTGGCCCTGTCGAACTAGGTATTCCGCACCCGCAGATTGTAGCGGTCTTAAAAAGTGCCAAGCCAGGGATGGTGAACCCCCCTATCAAAATTGGGAATGGTATGCTGTGTTGCGCCTTGAGAAAATGTTGCCCGCCAAGCTGGACGAAGCTATGCGGCAACGACTGATTAACGTACAATTTGAAAAATGGTTGAGGGAAGCTATCCAAGAGAAACTGGTGATTGAGTCCTACCAGGACTAAAAATCAATTATTAACGATCAAAAACGATTATTATTTGTCCATGGAAGTTAGGGATTACGAAGAATTCTTTGCCACAACTCCCCCTTTTAATCAATTATCTGAAGCAATCAGGGCAAAATTGAGCCACCAGGTGACTCCATTCCGTTATCGAATGGGACAGTCGATCCTGGAACAGGGAAGCAATCAAATCAAATCTCAGTCGTCTATCAAGGACAAGTGCGAGTCTTGGGAAAGACCCCCAGACTAAACAGCCAATCAGCCTGGCCCTAAGGGCAAGGGTGGCGTCATGGGTGCCGTTAACGCCGTCAGGGGAATGGCCTGTGAAACGGCGATCGCCTCCACCGAAACAATCTGCCTAAGTCTGACAAACACAGAATTTTTGACTTTACTGGAGGAATCAGCGCCCCTGAAAAAGACCTTCAAAGAAAGTTGCAGCCTAACAGAAGCCTTTGAACTCCTGTCCAGGATTTTGCCCACCAGGCAAAAATCAGGCGGAATGTAAAGGACATGGCGCAACAGGCCAGTGAAACCGCCATAGTATACGAGTTGGCTCCAGGGATTTATGGCGAGGACAATCCAGCCATCAGACCCCTCAAAGAATCAGAGCGGATCTGGTTTGTGAGCAGTGGTGGACTCTTAGAAGGATATCCGCCCCGGGGACGTCTCCCATTAATATCGGCTGCAACCGTTGTCATCAAAGGCAATCAAGCCGCCCGGTTAGTTGGATTTCCCACTGCAATATGGGCCTCCTCAGCAGCAGTAACAGCCATCCCAGAAGCGTCAGGAGCAGAACCCAAAACATGGCCGGATCCCTTCGAGCAAACCCAGGGAAAAGGCTGAAGTCTCCGAAATCGAAGCAGAAGAGATTCCCTATGCCCCGTCGAAGTTTTAGACTTACCTCCAGAAGCAGACACAGAAACTCGCCATTACCCATTTATCAAAGGAACAAAAGAAGAGGAAGTGGCGATCGCCTGCCTGCAAATGTTGGCGAAACACTACAAAATGCGCTTCAGGGAGACAGTATCCGACGAATCCTCAAAGAGCAGCTTAGCCGTTACGGCCAACTGTCCCTACCCAGTTGCGGTGCCATTGTCGAGTTGATGGGCTCAATGCCCATCTGGTGAAAATCCCCCCCAAGCCATCACTCGATTAACAACGCCCCTACTAGTAAAATGGCGCGACGAACTGGCCGTCATCTACCAGGTGAGCGACAAAGAAATCACCATTGGTGCCCCGGCCCTCGGTCTAGTGAAACGTTCCCCCAGGATTTTATTTCAGGCTGGGGAGACGAACAAACCGGCGTTGATGTCCTTCTCCTTCAAAAAAGTAAATATGCCCCGAAGAAAGGTTTGGCCTCAGTTGGTTTATTCCTTCCCTCAAAAAATATAGATGGATTCTCATTGAAGTATTAGTAGCTTCATTCCTGGTGCAATTATTTGCCCTGGCCAATCCCCTGATTATTCAGCAGATCATTGATAAAGTCATCGTGCAGCAAAGTAGCGATACCCTGCAGATCTATGGTGCTTTGCTGCTGATTCTCGCGATCTTTGAAGCTGTCCTCAGTAGCCTCAGAACCTACTTATTTGTCGATACCACCAACCGGATTGACATGAATCTCGGTTCGGAGATCATCGATCACTTGTTCCGTCTCCCCTGCAATACTTTGAAAAACGCCCCGTGGGAGAAATCTCAACCCGGTAGGAGAACTCGAAAAAATTCGGCAATTCTTAACGGGTACAGCCCTGACGGTGGTGCTCGATGCCATTTTTTCCGTGGTGTATATCCTTGTGATGTTCTACTATCACGGCAAACTAGCTGCCGTCGCCCTCAGCGTCATCCCCATCTTTATCGTCGCAACGTTAATCTTTTCCCCCATTATCCGCTATCAATTGCGGGATCGGGCCGAGAAAAATGCCGAGAGCCAATCCTATCTCGTGGAGGTGATGACTGGCGTACAAACCGTTAAGGCCCAGAACATTGAACTGAGATCTCGCTGGAAATGGCAGGAGAAATATGCCCGGTATGTCTCCGCTGGATTTAACACGGTGATCACCTCAACGGCCTCCAGTTCAATTAGCAATTTCCTTAATAAACTGTCGGGGTTGTTGGTGCTCTGGTACGGTACCTCTCTGGTTTTGCAGGGGCCAGAAGTGCTCACCCTCGGACAATTAATCGCCTTTCGGATCATTGCAGGGTATGTCACCTCGCCAATTCTGCGTTTAACCCAACTCTGGCAAAATTTCCAGGATACCTCCATCTCCCTAGAGCGCTTGGCGGATATCGTCGATCATCCCCAGGAAGGGGAAGCGGATCGCGAAAATATGCCGATGCCGCAAATTAAAGGGGCCGTCACCTACGAAAATATCAGTTTCCGCTTTAAAAAACATGGCCCCCTCAACCTAAACAATGTAAACCTGCATTTCCCGGCAGGGACATTTGTCGCCATTGTGGGCCAGAGTGGTGCAGGCAAGAGTACCCTGACTAAATTGCTCTCACGACTCTATGAACCAGAATCGGGTCGGATTCTCATCGATGGTTACGACGTGAATAAAGTGGAGTTGTATTCATTGCGGCGGCAGGTGGGGGTTGTGCCTCAGGAAACCCTTTTGTTTGAAGGAACCATTCAGGAGAATATTGCCTTGACCAATCCGGAGGCGGAACCGGAGGAAATTGAAGCGGCGGCCCGGGTGGCGTCGGCCCATGATTTTATTATGGAATCCTTGCCGAATGGATATAACACCCAGGTGGGGGAACGGGGAGCCACCCTATCAGGGGGGCAAAAACAACGGATTGCGATCGCCCGCTCGGTTTTACAACGACCCCGAATTTTAGTACTAGATGAAGCCACAAGTGCTTTGGATTATTTAACAGAACGGGAAGTCTGTAATAACCTGAAAGAAGCGTTTAATGATACGACAGTTTTTTTCATTACGCATCGCTTAGATACGATTAAAGATGCAGATG
The DNA here is from genome assembly GCF_005577135.1 of Picosynechococcus sp. PCC 11901. NCBI lineage: Bacteria > Bacillati > Cyanobacteriota > Cyanophyceae > Chroococcales > Geminocystaceae > Picosynechococcus > Picosynechococcus sp. PCC 11901. The sequence goes on along the minus strand of NZ_CP040356.1, from coordinate 520 downwards.
TTATTGTCTTGATGCACGAAGGTTATGTGGCGGAACAAGGTACTCATAGTGAACTTATGGCCATGCGGGGCAGGTACTATANCCTTTATNAGNAGCAGGCTCGTAGNNNNCNNNAGNNCNTNNTNTANGGAAANAGTNTAGATCTCNNTNNTNNANNCNTNATTAAAAAAAAAAAGAGAAGAAACAGCAAGGCTGGCGATCGAGCAAAAACAAAGTTAAAAAAAAAAAAAAAAAAAACAATCGAAATTCAAAATAAAAACAGAAAAAAAAAACAAAAAACGTCGCTACTCCAACTGCTCATTACCAAGAGAGAATGTAAAATCAACAACCACGTCCCCGCCTGTAAACAAACCAACAACAAGAGGGAAGAAGACCTTATTCAGTTAGAAGAAAATTATCCAAAATACAATGTGCCCAAAAACTCTGTCTAAAGGAACCAAAAACGCCTCCTGGCTCTCTAGCAATGCGGATTGACGTCGCAAATCCGCGTCAGTTTTTACCTTACGCTGTGGCCCCTAAG
>NZ_CP040361.1:0-169328 GCF_005577135.1 Picosynechococcus sp. PCC 11901 | reverse complement strand
CGTTTTTGATTAATTGTTTTTGATCGAGAATGCATTATGATTTTTTCCATAGCTCGATTTTCAGTTGAAAATCGAGATCTGTCTTTAGGGTAAGTTACGAAGCCAAATCACTTGATGTTAGAGCCTTTAGCGCTGCAGTCGTTTCTGCAAATACTCACAAGTCCAGCCCCGGTCCACTAGCACCTGCCAGGACACCAGATGAATGCCATCCCGCACTAGATAATCCCCATCCACCTCTTCGTAGTAACCCAAACGCCCCAACTTCTTCATCGCCTCAAACCAGTAGAAGAAATTCGCCCTTTCGCTTGTGTGATTGTTGGCCACTGCATTCTTGACTGCATAAACAAAAAAGCCCGCTGGATTTTTCACATAGTGGTCACGCCGATACCGCTGATAGGCGGCGATCGCCCCTTCAATAATTTCTGCCGCCGTCGTTTTCACTAACCGCACCAGAGAAGGATTCAGCACAATCCCTAGATCATCAAGCCGTTCCAAATGAGCCTTGGCTTGGGCATTCACCACCACATCCGCTTTATCCGCTTCTTCCGTCTGCGATTGCTTTTCCTCAATAGTCTCGGTTGCGCCATCCTTAGCTTCCTGAACTGGAGTTCGCTTATCTTTCTCTTTCTCTTTTTGCCTCAATTCCCTTGATTCCGTTGAAAACTCAACCCTTTTCCCAGAATTAGAAGTTGATTGACTCTCTCCTTGCTCCCTAGGCCCAATCATCGCCGATTTCTCAGTCACCAGCCCATTATCGTGATCACAAACATTTCTTGTTGAATCTACACTTTGACCTGCCGCTTTTTCTTTCTCTCGGTCTAACTTGTGAGTTTCACCAGTTACTGCATTTCCAGCTTCATGGTTTTTAACATTTTCCCCTTGGCTAGACTGAGTTTTCTGTTCCAATACATCAGTCACTTGAGAGTCCAAAAAAGAAAATTTTAATTGAACAGCAGAACAAGCCTGATCTGTTGGATCTTTAGTATCTATATAAGAAGGTACGGCAGCATCAGGGTTTGAGGCGCGTTTTTGGGAAGTTTTATTCCCAAACTGGGAAGTTTTGTTCTCAATTTGGGAAGTTTTATTCCCGGGACGATAAGCGGCGAGTTTGTAGATTTTGCTGTTGTACTGGCGCTGAATATCGACGAGACCAATGTTTGCGAGTTCGGTCACGGCCTGGCGGATCCACTTAGAACAGTAGGGTTTCTTGCGGAATTTGCCAGTCCAGTGGCGGAAAGTATCGAGGTCTACTTCAAAGGTTGTACCGGCGGGACGTTTGCGTAGAAGCCAGTTGTAGAGGGTGGCGGCGCAGCGACTGACTTGGTTGAGGAGGTAGTCACTATCGGCGGTAATCATGGCAAAGGCAGTCATTTTTTTTATTCTCCAGATGGGGGGTTGGAGAATCAGCAAAAAAGCTGCTAGAATGTACCCATTAAGAACCGGTGCAAAAAGTTCTTTGTTGGGTTGGTGGAAGCAGATTTTCGCCGACCCTCATCTTTTTTAAATTTCTCTAATTCTACAGGATCTTCTCCAGGAAAAGAAAAGGCGCTCGCCCAAGATCAGCACAGGCCAGCTTAATATTGATGGGCTAGCGCGATGAAAAGCAAAGTATCCTGGAAGTATTTAGCCGAAGTCATAGATCAGCCATAATTTAACAAAAGTACACAAAAACTCCAGCAGGCTAGGTGGGTAACTTGTACTTTTGAAGTAATGATCCCACCGCGATCGCCTTTTATGTCTCTAAACTTAGAGCAAACTCCTAAAAACTCTTCATTCACACCTACATTGCTAGGCGCTAACTCCAGAGCAGGTATTCGCTTGGTAAATGCGTTGTAGACTTGACTTGGTTAGGGCAGGGACAAGGCGATCGCAAGCCAGACGCGCCCCGGAGATATTGCGAGCGGTGGGGCCAAGTTGCAGGGCGGCCAATCCCCCCATGAGGAACAGATCACAGCCTTGCCAGCGTAAATATTCATCCAAAATAGGGAGACCGTTCAAGATTGGTTGGCGATAGCGATCCATCACCTTCGTGAGTAGGGGTTCGGCCATGACATCAAAGCGACTCCCCGTTGCTAACCAGAGGCGATCGCCCTGGAGAATTTCCCCATTGTCACAGTGCAACTGCCAGTGATTCCCTTGCCAATGGGCGGCTTGGATTTGGCAATTGGGCTTGAGGGTAACTTTGTCCTGGCGTTCGGCGCGGCGGAGCTGGGTCATCACCGCTGGCGTAAGGGAACCGCCATTACGGGCTTCCAGAATCATTTGGTGGCGTTTTTGCCAATCGGTTTCAGCGGCAAATCCCTTGAGATATTTCGGCCCTAACCAACCTGCATCGGCATCAAAAAGTTTCTCCTGGAAAGGGCGACGGGCAACGATCGTAACCTGGGCATTGCGGGCGATCGCCCCCAATGCGAGATGACCTGTGGAGAGACCACCACCAACAATGACAATTTTTTCACCCTGAAGATGTAACTTCCGTAAATCAACGCGATCACTGTGGCAAAGACGATCAGATGGATAGCTAGCTTCGATCTGTTCCAGCCAATCTGGTAGCTGTCGTTGGGTTTGGTTCGTCGCTAGAACGACCCGCTTGGCTTGCCACTGTTGGCCGTTATCGAGGGTTAAACAAAATTTGCGTTGACCTCTCTGGGGAGGGATTAACTCTGTAACTGCTGCGGCGATTAGTCGTTGGTCTAACTGAAATTCGGCGATCGCCTCTCGGCAAAAATCTTCAAAAAGTTGGGTACTGGGTAAATCATAGGGCGGAAAAAGTTCGTTGGGGCGTCCCTCAGCAAACCTGCGCAAGGCAAAGGGATCTGGGTGGGGATGATGTACCGCCGGCGATCGCAAATGGGGAATCTCCTGGGCCGCAAACTGGTGAGACCAGCGGGCCAACCAACAACCATGGGGATCAAAAACAACAATTCGCTTACGCCACTGGGGACGTTTTTTTAAAAGATGAAGCACCAAGGTCAGGGCCTGGACGCCTGCGCCAATAATTGCAATGTCACACTGCTGCATCGCCTTGACGGAAATTCTTGGGGGGATAGACATTTTCACGACTTTAAATAAAAATGATAATTATTATCAAAATATCGATAATAACAAATCACTGAACCAAGCGCTGGCTTGTCCGCTAGCAGGAAGAAAACATAATGATCGATTGGACAAAAACAGCTATCGTGGCGATCGCCGGTCTGGCGGGCTCCGGAAAAACCCAGTGGCTCCGGCAGCAATTCCAGGGGAAAACGGTGCCTGTTACCTATTTCGCACCGCGGACGGTGGACTGTGCCATTGATCGCCATTGCCTTGCCCTTGAGTTTCCCCATTGGCAGTTTTTAGAAGAAGGGCAGGAAATTGAACTGATCCGCGCTGTAGAACAGGGGGCGATCGCCATCTTAGAGCTTGGTTTTTATGTGGCCCTAGCGTCTGGGGAAGAATTGCTAAAAGCATTGGAAGAGGCTGGTTTTCCCTGTCAGCGATTGGCCTTTGTCTCCGAGCAGATCGCCAGTTCCCCTTGGCATGATTGGGCCGATCAATTGATTGAAGTACCCCTACCGCTGCCGACGAATGAAATTCAGGTGTGGCGATCGCCCCTGAGGGGTCAGGTCTTTGATCCGGCGAGCCTCAATATTTTTTGGGATGAACTCACCGCCGGGGCCTATGGCCAGATCCAGCGGGCCAAGGGCATTGTCGAAATCATTGATGGCAGAGCTTTTTATCTCGACTATGTGGCAGGGATGGCAGACAGTCTCTATCGCGAGCTTCCCTGTGAGCCTTGGCTGGAAGGTAGACCCGAACGCTTTAGTGGCCTAGAAGTGATCGGCACTCAACTCGATGGGCGACAAATGGCCGCTACCATCCCAGATTGCTGTCTCAATGATGAATTACTGGCTTATTACCAAGGGCAAATACGGCGACAACGGCAGCAACCTGACCCAGAACAACAGTATGTCTATACCTAAAATTAAACGCCTAATTTATTCAGCCTGCTAAAACGTCTAACAAAATTAAGAAAATCTTCTCAAAATCATGAAAATTGCCGTTATTTCCTGTATTCATGGGAATTATGAAGCCTTAACGACGGTGCTCAAGGACATTGACAGCCAAAATGTAGACCAGATTTATGGTTTAGGGGATTTGGTCGGCTATGGCCCCTACCCCAATGAAGTGGTGACCCTCGTGCGATCGCTGGATATTCCCACTGTCCAAGGCTGCTGGGATGAAGATATTGTCGATGGTTTAAATGCCTGCGAATGCAGTTATCCATCATTGCTCGCAGAAAAACGGGGTAAAGTTGCCCACCAATGGACAGACCAAGAAATTCACCCCGAAACCCGCACCTATCTAGCCCAGTTACCAAAAGTGCTCAAGCAGGATCAACTGGCTTTTACCCACGGCAGTCCTCAAAGTCAGCATGAATATTTACTGCCAGAACTAGATGGTTTCCTCGCCCTAGAGCGGGTTTTGAGCACGGGGGCAGATATTCTGTTTTGTGGCCATACCCATGTGCCCTATGTGCGCACCCTTGATCAGCATTCTCTGAAATTTTCTGTCCGTACCAATTCCGGGAAGGCGATCGCCCCAGAGCAGGAATTTACCGCCCCCGTTAAACGGATTGTTAATGCTGGGTCTGTCGGTGAGCCGCGCCATGGCCGCCCCAATGCAACTTATGTCATTTACGATGGCGATCAGGTGACATTACGGGAAGTGGAATATGACTATCACAAAACCTGTGGGGCGATTATCGAAAAAGGATTACCGCCGATTTTTGCCTGGCGCTTAGCTCAGGGGATGGAATTTGCCGAACGGGCCGACGATCCAAGCCACCTTTGCGAACGGGGAGTATAACGATGATGCAGTGGGCAATTTTAAGCGGTATCGAAGGGAATTTAGCGGCCTATGAAGCGGTACTACAAGATATTCGGCGACAAACCCCCAAGGTCACAGAGCTATATATTCTAGGCGATCTAATTGACGGAACCCCGGCAGGTAATGCCGTTGTAGAGCGCATCCGCCACCCGAAACAAGGCGAACTGATGCCCCAGGTCTGTAAGGGTGCTTGGGAAGAACAATGTCTAATCGTGCGGGGTTTAGCAGCAGAACCCGAAGAAAATCCTTTTCTCGCAGAAAAAGGTGGTGCCATGCTCAAGCAACTGTGGGATCATGTTCCCTTAGAAACGGTGCAATGGTTTAGACAACTCCACTTCGGCTTTGCAGAATTAGACTGTCTTTTGCTTCACGGCAGTAGCCTGACGGTGTTTGAAGCCCTCACACCAAACATTTCTCCTTTGGTTTTATTAGATCGTCTGTCCCGTACGGGGAGTAATCGTCTTTTTTGCGGGCGATCGGGCCAAACCTTCCAATATCAGGTGAGCACCGGAAAATTGGCGGCTACAGTCACTACCCTTGACCAGACTGCGGTCAGTCAGAACTATACTATTGGCGACTCTGTTGGTACTGCCGCCCGTTTGATTGTTGGTGTTGGCAGTGTGGGCCGAGTCCCCAAGCAAGCCACCTACACCCTCTACAATCCCAATACAGACCAAGTGACCTTTCGGACAGTGCGCTATGGCACCGTGGGATTTGGTTGATTTTTTCGTCCAAAAAAAGCAGAATTTCCCCCTAAATTACCTTTTTTGGTGGTTTAGGGGGATTTTTTTAGATTCTCAGGGGAATCAATATTTTCTAGTGGAACGAAGGACGATGGCGAATTAACTCCATGAATTCTTGGCGAGTGGCGTCATTGTCGGCAAATATGCCCTGCATTGAACTGGTCACCGTCCAAGATCCTGGTTTCTCGACCCCACGCATCACCATGCACATGTGGGTTGCCTCAACCACAACGGCGACCCCCTGGGGTTGTAATAATCCATGAAGGGCATCGGCAATTTGTTGGGTTAAGCGTTCTTGTACTTGCAAACGCCGGGCATACATTTCACAAATACGGGCAATTTTAGAGAGGCCGATCACCTTACCATTTGGAATGTAGGCCACATGGGCGCGGCCTAAAATCGGCAAAATATGGTGTTCGCAAGAGCTAAACAGATCAATATCTCGCACTAAGACCATTTCATTGGTATTTTCATGGAACACGGCCCCATTGAGGAGTTCATCAAGGGATTGATGGTAGCCAGATGTCAAAAATTTAAGGGCTTTGACCAATCGTTTCGGCGTATCGCGTAACCCTTCACGATCTGGATCTTCGCCTAAGCCGAGTAATAAAGTGCGCACGGCTGCCTGCATTTCGGCTTCTGAAACTGGTGGTTTGATTTCAGTATTAATGGTTTGTTGGCGAATATCAGTCAAGGAAATGGGTAAATTCATGGGATCAAGTTTTATCAATTAGTGGTTTGTTGGTTGTCGGAGGGCGATCGCCCTGCAAGTTTTATGCGGCAACGCGCCGAAGGATGACTGACTGGTTTTAGATGTAGGGAAGATCAGCGAATTACATTTGCTGTAAAGCTATAGCCGCTTCCTTAGCGAAATAGGTCAAAATCAAGTCAGCCCCGGCCCGTTTCATGCTGGTCAAGGTTTCTAGCATGACGGTTTGTTCATCCAGCCAACCCCGTTTGGCCGCTGCTTTGACCATGGCATATTCCCCACTGACGTTGTAGGCGGCGACGGGTAAATTTGTCCGTTGTTTGATGCGATAGATAATATCCAAACGTGAGTTCGGGATAAGGGAAGAGGGGTAGAGTAGTCTGGAAGTGTCCAAACTAAACCAATCTACTCACCCCATGTCTAGTCTAGAAGAACTTTTCTGTAATGTGGATGACTTCTGTCAAATCTTTGAGCCTCTCTGGCATCAAGAGTTAATTCAAGGCGGTACAGTGACTCGACTTCGCTCCCGTCGTTTATGCCTCAGCGAAATTCTGACAATCTTGATCTCCTTTCATCGCGAATCCTACCGTAATTTCAAACATTTCTACGAAAAGTATGTTTGTCAACATTGGCGAGAAGCCTTTCCACACCTCGTCAGCTATCAGCGTTTTATCGAGTGGATACCTTCGACGATTGTGCCTTTATGTGTGTATTTAAAGCATTGTTTCGGGAGCTGCACAGGTATCAGTTTCATTGATGCGACAAGCCTAAAAGTCTGTCACAGTAGGCGTATTCACAGTCACAAGGTCTTTGATGGTCTTGTGGCTCTCGGCAAAACTTCCGTGGGTTGGTTCTATGGTTTTAAGCTTCATTTAGTGGTCAATGAACTGGGAGAGTTGCTCAATGTTCAAATCACCGCAGGTAATGTAGATGACAGAAAACCCGTAGAGGAGTTAGTGCAGCAATTATTTGGCAAAGTCTTTGCAGACAGAGGCTACGTTTCTCAACCGTTAACGGAGAAGTTACGGGAAACCTATGGGATTGAGTTTTTTGCGAAGCCAAAACGCAACATGAAGAACAGATTAATGCGTTTGACAGATAAATTATTATCGAGAAAGCGCTTCATTATTGAGACAGTGATTGACCAGTTAAAGAATATTTCACAAATTGAGCATTCCCGCCATCGTAGTCCGGTGAATTGCTTTGTGAATATACTTTGTGGCTTAATCGCCTACTGCCATCAGCCGAAAAAGCCCTCGCTACAGTTAGACTGGGCATTACAGCCTTCGGCTTAACCCGAACTCACGTTATCCAAGTAGGCTAAGGCCGGTTTAACCATCACGATGTCAGCCCCTTCGAGAATGTCTAATTCCACTTCTTTGAGGGCTTCTTGACCATTGGCCGGGTCCATTTGGTAGGTTTTTTTGTCACCAAACTGAGGGGCCGAATCCAAGGCATCTCGAAATGGCCCATAGTAAGCGGATGCATATTTAGCGGAATAGGCGAGAATCCCTACATTAATCCAGCCTGCGGCATCGAGGGCGCGGCGAATCGCTCCTACGCGACCATCCATCATGTCTGATGGTGCCACAAAATCAGCGCCTGCTTCTGCGTGCATGAGGGCTTGTTTGACCAGGACAGCGACTGTTTCGTCATTGAGGATTTCTCCGTCTTCGACAATACCGTCGTGACCTTCACTGCTATAAGGATCGAGGGCTACATCTGTGATAACGACCATATTGGGCAGGGCTTCTTTAACCGCCCGTATAGCCCTGGGAATTAACCCGGCAGGATTATAGCTTTCGGTACCCGCATTGTCTTTTTGGTAATCAGGGATCAGCGGAAAAAGGGCGATCGCCCCAATGCCGAGGTCATAAGCTGTCGCCACTTCAGCTAATAGCAAATCCAAAGAATAACGAAAACAGCCAGGCATCGAAGGGATTTTCGCTTTTTGTCCTTCACCCTCCATGACAAATAGAGGATAAATAAAATCATTCACCGTCAAAGCCGTTTCCCGCACCATGCGGCGTAAAGCAGCTGTCCGTCGCAGTCGACGGGGCCGATATATTGCTATTTCAGCAGGAGTCGTAGCATCAGTGGTTTTAGCAGGGGTTGTGGCTTTAGTAGAAATATTTACAACAGTGGCTAAAGGAGACTCTGGGCGAGGTGGGGGTATCGACATAATAAAAAATGATAATCATTCTCGAATATTCTACACTACGGTTCAAGCGTTTGGATGTCGACTTATTTTGTGGAGAGTTATTCACTCTTCTTAGGGTTGGTTTGGAATAATGATGGCAAAGCCCCCCTTGCTCCCCCAGGCTAGGAAAATCCCCTAAATGCTAAGTCAATGAAGTCTCGTCCCCCACATGAAGAGATTTAGGGTAGCGACTCAATAGCATTTGATGCCGTTCAGGTATCCTCTCAGATTTAATGGATATATTCCTTCCGAATTAGTGCTATTCCTAGAGTTTGCTGAAATATTGGCCAATTAATTAAAACTCAGGTATCGGGAGATTCTTAATTGGCTTATTAATATCTCTGAAAAAAAAGAGAGGTACCTAGTTGGGATTTAGATGTAAGAGACCATTTATAAAGTAAATCTTTAGGAAACTAGCCGACGCAACATCAGACGACTCATGGAAGCATAAATCCCTGCCTCCGACACTTCTGATAATTGCTCATAGTCTTTACTAAGGCGACGATAATAATTCAACCAACCAAATGTACGTTCAACAATCCAACGCTTCGGGAGTACCATGAATTCTTTACTGTTTCTACTAATCACTTCCACCTTGGCTTGCACCATTAACCAGAGACTTAAGGCAAAGCGTCCTCCTCGATATCCAGCATCTACCCACATCAACCGCAATCGCTTCAACATCTGCTGTTGCTGCTCCCTTAGCTCCATCACTGCAGCAAGGGCAAAGGTTCGTTCTGAGCTATTTCCCTCGGAGACTATCACTTTGTAAAGTAACCCTAAACTGTCGACTAGCAAGTTTCTCCGTCTTCCTTTGACCTGTTTCCCGCCATCGAAGCCATAGACATCGCCCTTTTTTCTGTCGTCTTGACCGATTGGCTATCGGCAATCAGGACGCTAGGTTCTGGGGTTTTCCCCACTGCTTGACGGCAGCGAGTCCGCAAAGCATGGTTGATGTTTTCCCAAACTCCCTGCTTCTGCCATTTGCGATAGTAGTAGTACACCGTGGAGGAGGGAGGAAAGTCCTTGGGCAGATAGGCCCATTGACAACCGGTTTTGAGGAGATAGAAAATCCCATTGCAGACCTGTCGCATATCAGTAGTACGTGGATGACCGCCGGACTTTGGAGCAGGAATCAAGGGTTCTAGTAAAGCCCATTCTGCATCGGTCAGGTCACTGGGGTAAGAAGCTTGAGACATTGGTGCTATTCTCCTGTGTCGTTACGCTTATGCTTGACCTTAACGACTTCACGGGCAAAAATCCTGTTCTCTTTATCTTTACTTTATAAACACCCTCTAAAAAATATTAATTTTGAGCGATTCTGAAAACAGCGCCTGGATCGACTAAAAATCTTGAATTTTGTTCCCGTAAAATAAATCTAAAAATTGGAAACAATTGATAACCAATCTAGTCAAATACCCTAACACAATCTGCAATACCTCTTCAAAAAAGAAAGCATTAATATACCATCACTAGGGAACCTCGAAAAATTCAAAATTTCGCCAGATCGGCAACGTATCCTCGTTGTTTCAGGCTCAAAAAATCGTCAAAAAAGCAATTAATCGAGGTTCCCACTAGTTAATAAATAGCTGCGTCAAATCTTTTGGCGAACTTTTGACTTTCTTGAAATCTAGAACTTTAAATCTAGAAAAACGAATTGGAAACTGCATCATTAATGAGGTAATTGAAATGAAGTTAGAACACGCTTTTTTAGGTCTATTGGCTGCTTCGGGTATGGTCACTGCGAATGTTCAAGTCGTCAAGGCAGAAGAAGGGTTTGCCTTTAAACGTGTACCAGTCATTGTAAATGGTAGTGGCTGTCCTCCTGGCAGTGCCTTCGGGATTGTGAATGGGAATTCGGTTTCAATTATTTTTAGTGAAATGTATACCGAAGCGGCCCGACGGGAATTTAAACGGGCTTCTTGCAATATTCGTATGAAGCTCGATGTTCCTAGCGGTTACACAGTACAGCCAGTGAATCTCCGCTATTTAGGTTATGCCAATATTCCTAATGTATCGGGGGCACGTAGTACGCTGAATACTTTTGCGAGTTTCGGTGCAAGTGGCGGGTGGGTTGACCGCAGCAACTTTGGCCCAGGCTTTCAAAGCGATTTTGAACGTAATGTCGATATTGCCCTCTCAGCGGTCAATGCTTGCACTCGACCGGTTACAACAAACTTTGGCATTAACACTAACATTAGCGCTTGGGGACCCCGTTCCGGTGATGAAGTTACTTCTATGGGTATTGATACGGTGGATGTGACTTTAGAGGATGTCATTTACCGTATTGAGTTTGGCTTTATTCCTTGTTCTTAAGTAACATCTGGCTTTTGTTGTGCTAGTGCTTTTTGCTTACGCAATTAGGTGAAACCTAAAAGGTAATGATGGGTTTGTTGCGGTCTATCTCAATACACCATCAAAAATGTGGACATAGCCACTTAGTTTTCTCCAGGTGTGTATTTAATCACATTGAACTACTGTGGAATTTTATCCATCACTAAAATTCATCATTACCCCTTTAGTACTACCCAAATGTTCTCTACCCCGCGATGGTAGATTTCATTGAGCACTGATAACCAGAATTTGGCTCCCTCGCCCCCGGTAGCATTGCCTCAGAACCTCTGCAAATCTTCTATTCTGATCTTGCTACCGTTACCGTTTCCTCACTTCTTTCAATGGATAAAGTCGAGCTAAGAGAACTGTGTCGTTGAAATGACCCAACCATAGGTTACAACTGCCAACAGGATTAACCCGTAAACGAATTCCTTTTGCTGACTAAACCACCCCTGCAGCATATTCTTGAAATTGTGTAGGCTGCGGCGTCGCTCATTTCCTAATTCTCGTATTAGTCTGGTCACCTTTGCATTAACTTCTTGTAATGAAATTTCACCCTGTTGATACCTTGCTTCCAGGGCGGCCAGTATTTTTGGGTGGCATTGAGGAGGTTAGGAAACATGAGTACGTAAACCAGTAGCTATCAGTAAAGGCGATCGCCGCGAATATTGAGTAAGTTTTAGTCTTCGCGGCGAAGATTGTCATCCTCGATTTTTTTATGGGGCACTGACGCTATCACCTTGATTGTATTGTAACGCAATGTTAATTTTCTTGCGCTATGACTTGACAATCTGGCAAGTATACAAATTTCGCAAGCATAAATAAAAAGAAAACATGAAGAGACCGCCAAACCTACAATAAATAGTTGCTCCTGCCAAAACAGGCTCCGTAAGGATTCACTGCAACCTTTTCAAAGACTGGGCCTTGATGACCAATGGCAGTCAGGTCATTTAACAGCTTGGGCACATTATCAGAAATATTGTCTGGTCAAAAATTGCAAGATTGTTTTCCTCAGCAATCTCATAATCAATTGCTCTGAGATCACTAAGATCTAGATTTTCGAACAAAAACACGAAATAGTCGCTGTAGCGCAACTCCCAGAACCCCAACAACAATCGCTATTGCCAGGAACGGCACAAATAGTGCCAGTAAAGATAAAACTCCAGCACTAAGAGCCTCGACCGTTGACACCACTGGATTAGCAATGCCGCCAGTAGCCGTAGTTGAAGCGCCTCGCGTTACCGCCGTAAAAGTTTCAATGGTACCGGCAGTACTTCCACCTGCAAGAATTGCTAAAGTCCATTGGAGTAACGGTTCCAGTTCAGTTAGCTGCCCCAGGCTGGCAGAAGTTAAAAGAGTACCAACAGCGATCGCCAAAGGAATCTCAATCCCATCTAATAAATTGTCAACAACAGGAATGTAGTAAGCAAGTATTTCAACGATCGTCGCTATTCCAAAAGCAAAAAAGGCTGGGTAAGTTCCCAACCAGACAAAATCTTCACCGAGGGATAGATCGCCGAAGATCGCCATCCCACTGAGTATTAGCGGGGGAATGAAAATACGAAAGCCAGCAGCAGCACTGAGAGTAACGCCAATACAAAGAGCTAAAATAATATCCATGGGTAGCGAGAGCTGCGGAACCCCCTTATTGTGAACGACCTAATGCCCATTACAGAGTCATGAAGTGCAGATTTTTTGATACAGCAGGATTTGAAGTTGGATCAAAAAAAATAAGTACTACTTTTTTAGGACTTCAGCAAAGGCGAAGCTTGGTGCAGCAAGAACCAACATTGTAGATGGTAGATCATGGATTCTCTCTTCAATGGAGGCATAGTAATCACAAAAATTCTCGTTCGGTTCTGCGATACCGAGGATGACTTGATCTGCATTACGCGAAGACTCAGACAAAATCTCATCAAATGATCGACCTTCTGCCACCAAGATACAAATCTCTGCATCAATGCGAAGCGTTTGTACCAGGACATTAATATTTTGTTTGGCAGTTGCTGCGGCTGATTGATCCGGCACCACTAGCTTCAAATAAATTTGAGCGCTACGCCATTCCATACTGTCCCGCAGTAGCTCTGCCAAGATCATCATCAGTGCACCATTAGCGTGCAAACCTCCCCACCAAACATCAATTTGATGATGCTGCTTACTTTCGGGCTGAGATTTCTCTCGATAGATAATCACATTACGCTCAGCGCGATGCAGTGCATGGATAAGCTGACAATAGCTACTGCGATTTTCGGGGGTTTCATTATTACCAAGGAGGACTGTATCAGGCACGATGGGGCCAAGGCCATAAATTTCAACAAGCCGCTCCACGCCCACAAATGGATCTTGGGCGGTCAAGACTCTGACCAATGCTTGTATATTTCGCTCTTGCAGATAATCATTAATGCTCTTTTCCATTTGCTGCTGCTGACGGATACTGCGAGAATCCATCGGCAAAATACTTGCAATGGTAAACAGGCCCCGATTGCGATTTAACCCATCTGCTAATTCGATTAATCCCCAACGCCGCGTTGGTGCACCAGAAAGAACTAACATATGGGGCCGCCATGTTCTCGGATCGGGGTGATGACCCAGTTGAAATAGGCTTGTTCTCAACAGCATCATCCAAATACCGCGACGGGCATCTCCCCAAGTACTCTTTAATTCCCGTCGCTGAATCCACAAAAAGATCATCGCAACAATTAACCCAGCAACGATGGTCGCCACTGGATTAATTAAAAACATAACTGCTAAACATCCAAGAGCCCCAAGCAGCGAGAAAGACCAATGCACTGCAAATAAAGGGCGAAAAGAGGGACTATCAAGAAATCCTTCAACGCCAGCGGCAATGTTGAGTACTAGGTAGGTTGTGAGAAAAAACATACTCAGCACTGGTGCGATTAAGTTTAAATCACCCACCATGACCGCTACTGTGACGATCCCTAAGGTGATCGCCGTGCCGATGCGTGGTTCGTTATTAGGACCACTGCCTTTGCCTAGGAAGCTTAGCCATCGCGGTAAAACACGGTCCCTTGCCAAGGCTTGCAGAATCCGGGGGGCCCCTAAAATGCTACCGATAGCACTCGATAATGTCGCTCCCCAAATGCCTAACAGAATTGATGGCCCCCAAAAGGCGATCTGCTGCATAATTAGGGGATTTTCAACTAACGTACTGGCATCGGCTCGAGTGGCAAGAAAAAAAGGCAGAGCCATATAGATCAAATAACCAACGCCGACGGCTGCCAATGTACCTGTAGGAATTGCCTTTGTCGGTTCTTTGAGATCGCCGGACATATTAACCCCGGCCATAATTCCGGTCACGGCTGGGAAAAAGACGGCAAAAACTGTCCAGAAAGATTCGCCACTATCCGTACCCCAGGGTTCTAGCTGAGTTGCTTCCAGTGGTGAACCGAAAGCTAGGGAAACAAGCGATAAGGCGATGATCGCCATGATGAAGTACTGGGCTTTGATGGCAATTTCGGCTGAGGTAATTGCTAATACTGCCACAAGAATGGTGACAATTAGGGCAATGTAAGTCTGGTTGAAGCGGCCAAAGGCATTGACAACGCTTTCGGCAAATCCAATGGTATAAAGTGCAACTGACAGCGCCTGGGCAAAGTAGAGGGGAATCCCTACGGCTCCTCCGGTCTCGATCCCTAGGGAGCGGCTAATCATAAAATAAGCGCCACCAGTTCGCACGACCCGATCAGTGGCGATCGCACAAATTGATAACGTTGTCAGAAAGGTAATGCTCACAGCCATCGTGACAATCAGCCATGTGCCAAAAAGGCCGACATTGCCAACCACCCAACCAAAGCGGAGGTACATAATCACCCCCAAAATGGTCAGCAGCGAAGGGGTAAAGACCCCACCGAACATACCTAGCCCTGCTTTGTCTGCTGGCGTCGTAACAGCGGTAGAGCTAGTTTTTAAAGGCATTTTAAAAAAGTTGATGAATGTTAGTAATGGTAAAAATATACTGACTTTCAGCAATTCAAAATATGGATGAGGCTAAACGGCATTGTCAACTTAAGCCGCTTGACAAACACAAGCCCTAAAAAGCTTTCTACATGGAAAGTTCAGCAAAAACAGGAGAAAACATTTTAGGGAAGCTACCCATATCCTAAAGGATACTGTGAACAATAACTATTTTCCCCACCATGGCTTGAAGACTGGCCTACGTCAAGCTTGCTCCTAGCCCCATCAAAGCTCTTTCACGACCTCCAGACAATTTTTTCTAGCACTCTATGCTGGGTGATTAGCATCAAACTGCTTCTCTTTACAGAGGTTGATTGGGGAGCAACTTGTTACCGTAAAGAAACGACTATTAGCCTGTAAGTGATTTGGGAGTTTATGCCGACTAATCCCTTCGATTCCAAAGCCCGCCAAAAAGATCTCCACGATTTCATTGAAACTTTCACTGCTAATACAGGGCAAAATCTGGCGGCGATCGCCAACAATCCTATTTTTAAAACAATTCAGAAAATCTTTGGCTTTGGTTGGCTAGCAGCAATTGTCGGAGATGTGGATGTGGCAATGGCTCAGGCTGAGATTCAGCGGTTAAAACAGGCTTATCCCAACGAAAATCCAACCCAACTAACCCAGCGAGTTATCCAAGCAAAAAGTCTAGAAGCTGCCAAATTAGGATTTGTGGCCAATCTTTTGCCCCCTTTGGCTCTGGCATTATTCGGCTGGGAGTTGGCAAGTATGACAAGACTCCAGGCGGAGATGGTTTATCAAATTTCTGGCCTCCATGGGCTGAATCTCCAGGATCCCCGTCGCCGGGCAGAAATTCTGGCAATTTTTGGCTTGTCCCTCGGTGGCAATGGTCTCAAAACAGGCCTAAGTTTTCTCGAAATGATTCCCCTGGTGGGTACAGTGGTCGGGGTTTCGAGCAACAGCCTGATGATGTATTCCCTAGGGTTAGCGGCCGACCAGTTTTATCGGTTTAAACAGGACGCACAAAAATATTGATAACAATTTCTAACTTCTGCGTCCTGCCTCAAACTTCTCGTGCCTTCCTACAGGGTCACTGGTTGCCATAGGCCGGTGGCAGCAACCTCGCTAGCATAATCAGCAAAATCCTTGGGTGAACGTCCTAAGGCACGCTGAATGCCATCGGTGAGATAGGCATTGCGGCCATCAAGCACAGTGTTAAAAAGATAGTCCAGCATCCAAACTACTTCTTTGGGGGCGCCAGATTCTTTGATACCAGCCACAAAAGCATCGTGGGGAACTGGCACATAGGTAATCTTACAGCCGCTGGCATTTGACAACTCAGCCGCAATATCAGCAAAGGTCATTAAGCGAGGGCCAGTGACTTCGTAAATTTCTCCAGCATGCTCCGTTTCTGTCAGGGCAGCAACAGCAACCTCGGCAATATCATCGACATCTACAAAAGGCTCAGAAATATCACCCGCTGGGAGAGTGATTTGTCCAGCCGTGACCATTTCGAGGAACGCACCCTCTGAGAAATTTTGATTAAACCAACTGGCTCGGATGATTGTCCAATCAAGACCACTCTCCTGCACAATCTGTTCACAGGCTTGGGCTTCGATTTCGCCTCGACCCGACAGGAGTACCAAGCGTTTAACACCATGACCTTTAGCGCGATCAACAAAAGCCTGAATAGCATCCGTCGCTCCCGGCATGGCTAGATCTGGCGCATAGTTGATGTAAACCGCTGCTACATTTTTAAGACAGGCATCCCAGCTAGTTTCATGGTGCCAATCGAAGGCTGGTGTGGCTGAGCGTGAACCGATCCGGGTCGGTATGCCCTTTGCTTCTAGCGCAGTAACAATCCGTCGTCCTGTCTTGCCGGTGCCACCGAGGACAAGGGTTAATCCGTTTGAATTATAAGCTTGATGTTGAATAGTGTTCATGGTTTGCTTCCCTTTGTTGGGTGAACTGTAAGCCCACTATAAAAAGTCCAACTAGGGAATTTCTTGACAGTTGCTGCCGAAATTTTGACTGAGTGCGCCAAGTTCGGCTTAATTTGGTTTGGTCTGGAGATTAAGACGGAAAGAACGTGGTGTCTGTCCAGCCCAGCGCTTAAAAGCTCGTGTAAAAGCACTTTGTTCAGAAAAGCCCGTCATGAAAGCGATTTCTGCTAGAGAATAATCAGTCTGCTGTAAAAGCCGTTCTGCTAACTGACGCCGTGACTCATCCACCAGCGTTTGGTAGGAGTAACCTAGCTCTGAGAGTCGGCGTTGTAAGGTGCGTCCGCTTATGGTGAAGTGCTCGGCAACATCAGAGATCGTTGGCACACCTTCACTCAGGCATCGAGAAACGTAAATACGCACCTGGTGTTCGAGGGAATGGGGGTCTGCTAGTTTAGAGAGTTCAGTCTCAAGATGGGTATCAAAAAATTGGGAAATACTTTTGTCGCCAAGCTGGTTGGGGGTTCGCAACGACTCATTGGAAACTAATAATGCGTCTCGGTCTGCATCGAAGTGCATTGGACAGCCAAAATAGGCTTGATGTTTTCTGATGCGTTTAGGGGCTTGGTGCTTGAAGTAAACGGCTAGCGGTGTGAAGGGCTTGGTAGAGACTTGCCGGCTAATTGAGACGATACTGGCAATTGTCGCTTCATTGGAAAGTCGCATCCCCAGGCGGCGATCGCCCATTCGATGTAAGTGTATAAATGCGCCTTGGTCTACTCGCTCAACTGTATAGGTCGAAACGCTTGTCAGCACACGAGCATAACGTTCTGCCCGTTCATAGGAGCCGCCCAGATTTGTGGCTGACTTCCAGGCCAGGCCAAAAGCACCATAATCATCACAACGCATTGCTGCCCCTGCTCGCAGTGGCAAAGTTGTACCATTATTTTCGGCTATGGCAATCTTTTCTAAAAATGAATAGTAATTGGTATCAGAAACCATCTGGGAGGGATCAGCGGCGCTATCTGGATCAATACCGAGCGATTTCAAGAGGTCATCTTTGTCGAGGGCATCTTCAACGACTCCGACAACTTTTCTAACGAACAATGAGGTAATCTGTCCCATTCAAAAAATATATTTTTTTATAGCAAACCAACACTCTCTGCCTTTTCTTGCCACTGTTCTGGATTCACTCCCTTAATCAGCAACCACAGACATAGGGAGAGTTCTGAAATAATCGTCACCAGATAAATTGGCGCGATAGCTTCGACGAAATCCGGAAACAAAAACCGTGTATAACTCCCAATCAGATAAGTAACACCCGCAGCCATGACTAAGTATCCAAGCACCCTGGGCATATATAGCGACTTGGCAATTAAGTAACCGAGAACGAGACAATGAACCCCAAACAGAATCAGGCCGAGATCATACCCATAACTGTGAAGATCAAGAAATAGTAATGAAAGTGAATTGAGTTGAGCGACATCGAATGCCGCAGTATAGCTTGAACCTTTCAAAAGAAGTATGGCTGCGTAATAGTTGAGGAGACTAAGGGCAATTACTGCTGTCTGGGTCACTCGGAAACATAGAGCAATCAGAGCAAGTATTTTATTAATTGGCCGCAGAAGTACGAACAGTAATACAGCCACGGCCACATCACTCAGGCACATGATTGAGTCGGCTAGAAATCCAACCCGGAAAAGCGGCTCTGCTGCCATAATGTTGCTGGCAGTCGTCGCTGCATCTCCTGGAGCAATAAGCGGCGATCGCACGAATATTTCGCTAAAAAGTCCGAGGACGATAATGATCAGATACAACACCCCCACTGCCCGCGCGTAGATTTGTGGCGACGTCTTAAATGTTTGGTCTGCCATGACATATTTCCTCTCCGTGGGCTTTACTTTTTGGTTTTTATGGTTGAACTAGGGGGTACGCCGCACCTGCCACACAACAAACCAGGCTTATCAGGATATTACCGCAGACTTTCGTGATGCAACATGGCGATCGCCTCATCGGTAAATCATTGTCTTGCTATGCTTTTCAGAGATTTTTGTGTCTAAAGTAAAAAAGTAGCGTTTGGAAATAATGCACTTGCAGTTATTTTCTGACACCCCACACAATGACAAGCCATTGTAATCAATGGTTCTGACGTGACCTCAAATTTCACCTGTCCACAACGGCATTGACCTTTCACCTTACGAACTGCGGTATCCACAATAATTTTTCTCCAGATTTTCTTTACTTAAGAGTCGTCTAAAAAAATAGAGACTCCATCTTTAACAATACGACAGTACTTAAGAAGTAATAATGAATTGTAATGAATGATAGATGAGAGGATTTTCACCCTCTATCGTTAGGAGATGAGTCCCAGGGATAGGCAGAGACAAGAGTTAGTTTAAATTCAGACCGCAATGACTACAGAATTTTGCACCAGGGCGGGCTAGATGGCCACATTTCGGACAAGCTGAAGGATGCTCAATAGGTGCAGCAGCCACCGCAACAACGGCACCACAATGGGGACAAAAATGACTGTTTTGGGATAAAAGATGATGACATTGGGCACAGCGTCGATTCACGCTCGTCGGGGGAATGGGATGGTTAGGGGCGATCGCCGCTGGAACTTTTTGATCAACAGATTGAGTTTGCGCCATTGTCGCCAATTCCTCGAAGGGTAAGGGGCCATCCTCAACAGTGACATGGTGACGGACAAAGCCACAGCTTGGACACCGGGGCAGATCTTCAAACCAGCGGCTACGGCATTGGGGACATTGGGGCAGTTGTTCTGTGAGCGGGGGAAAGATCAGATCCCTTGAACCATCGGTATTTGTACGCCAATAACCCCGGTGAGAAAAATAATTTAATAAAGCTTTTCCTTGGTCGGGACGCAGACTGAGTTCTACAGCGATCAAAAAAGCACCAATTGCCTGAAACTGATAATCCCGAATTAGGGTTGCAACACTATAGCCACCTGGCAAGGGTTTAAACAACATCGCCGGTTGTTGCTGGGAAAAATCTGGAGGCGGTGAACCTGTTTTTACATAGGCTAAAAGATCCTGGGCTAAACCCGGTACCTGGGCCATGCGTTGGGTTGCATTCCAGAGTAACGACGTTGGTTGATAGCCTAAATTGGCGATCGCCGTTGCTAAGGGTAATAACGGATGTTCTTGTGGCGTTACCATACCTCTCGCCCCCAATCATCTTTAACTTTTAAAGCACCGGATTTAACAAGGTTATAGATTTGCTGCCGTTGCTGGGGATTTGCCTTACTGACAAAATCCATGAGCGTTTTCTCCCGTACCCAGGATTTTGGTGGTTGATTTTTTGGTGCCTGTTCTGCGCCTCCCTTCAGTTGATCCCAGACATCTTTAATGCTGGCTAACTCTTTCTTGTAGGCTTCTTTACTCAGGGCATTGCCCAAACGGTTACCAAAGGATTCAGCATCATTTTCGTTATATTGACCCGCATAAATCACTGGATCGGTGTCTGAGCCTGTATATTTTTGGGCATTCGTCGTCGCGGCGTGGCGGGCCGTGGGGTTTTCCATGGGGTTATTCGGATCCCATTGTTGAGCGTGCTTCACCTCATGGCCAATGGTGGCGATCGCCTGTTGAGGATTTTTATACATGTATGAGTCAGTGTTAAACACAACTCGCCCTGTATTTGGATCGAAGTGGGCATGAACCATATTGCCATTAGCATCCTTTAGGCCAGAACCGAAATCGACCTGTACCGGCCCTACTCCCAATTTATGGCCACATAAATTCGCAATGTATTGTAGGGTTTGCTGTTTATCCGCATCAGAAAGCTGGTTCCAGCCCGATCTTGTCAATGGGCGGATCTCAGAATCACCCGTTAACGCCTCAAGACTATCAATGATCAAAGCCGTATCAACAATACCTTCAACATATTGATCATGATCTGCGCTTGGAACTGGGGTACTAAAAATCGTCGCCCAATCATCCCCAGAATCTCCCGTAATTTGAGAAATCGGAATGACAAATAGCGGATTATCTTTAAGGGTGACAAATTTTCCATCGGGCGTTACTTCCCAATCATTGGAATATACTTCCCGCGACCCAATCCATTGATTTACCCGTGGGTCAAAAGGTGCATCCGGATTTACAGGAACCCAACTATTGGGATTATAAAAAGGTGCATTTGGCATCCCAGGTTGCTTCGGTACGCCTGGCCCTTGGCCCGGTGAAGCTGGAAAATTCTGTCCAGGTGGGATGTTCACATTGCGAACGGGATCATTTCTCGTGCCGCTTCCAGTAATGTTTTGTTGCCACGGTGGATTCTTCGCGTCGGGATAATCTCGGAAAGGATCTTCTCTCGTACCCGTGCCGTAGATACCTTGTTTCCAGGGGGGATTATTGGCATCGGGGTAATCTCGATAGGGGTCATCGGGTGTTCCACTGCCGTAAATACCTGGGGTTTGTGGCGGATTATTCACATCAGGATAGTCCCGGAAAGGATCCTCTTTTGTACCAGTGCCGTAGATGCCTTGTTTCCAGGGGGGATTATTGGCATCAGGATAATCACGATAGGGATCATCGGGTGTGCCACTGCCGTAGATACCTGGGGTTTGCGGTGGATTATTCACATCAGGATAATCGCGGAAAGGATCTTCTTTTGTACCCGTGCCGTAGATGCCTTGTTTCCAGGGGGGATTATTGGCATCAGGATAGTCGCGAAAAGGATCATCCGGCGTGCCAGTGCCATAGATAACTGTGGGAATTGAAGGTAAATTACCTAAAATCCAGCCTGTCCAGAAACCACCCGCAGCAGGAAAACCGAGGGTCGCTGTTGTGATAACGCAGGGGCCACTGGCTAACCAGCGATCTAGGCTACCACCTGCTTCTTGCCAACCACAGTCATCGGCGAGGACAGGAATGCCATGGGCGACGTAAAACCCTACCAAACTGAGCGATAGCAGTAGTAAAGTCTGGGTCGATGGTGGTTGATTGCCCCTCAAAATGAGAACAAGAGCAATGGCGATCGCCCCGAGGAAAAGTAATTGGGGAATGCCGCCAAAAAACCAGAAGCAAATGGCCGCAATGAGATAGCCCACCATGAGGCCAGCTAGGAGGGTTTGTAACATGACCTGGGACAAAGCTGGGGAAGATTGATGGCGAAATAGACGATGGGCATCTTGCCAACCCAACTGAGCCGCAAGGCGCAGGAGATGTTGGGGGTCACAAACGGCGGCCAGGGCAAACAGAGCGATTTGGATGCTCACCAGCAGATTGCCCAAGAAGGTACTAAAGGCGATCGCCACCGCCAGACCCACCCAGGGGAAAGGACTTTGAAATTGACTCGCTTGTTGGCCAACATCCACGCAGATTTGCGGCAGTTGACCAATCCCCTTGAGATAGTTACCCAGGGTGCCTCGAAATAGGTGACCCACCAAAATGCCACTAAATAGCCAAAATAATGTGCCGGGTATAAGCTGATCCGAGATCACCAAGACGGAACCGAGCCAAGGATTTGTGGTCGGATTAAACCCTTCGTTCACACCAACCAATAGGAAAGTATGCACCAGCCACATCACACCACCGACGATAACCCCAACCACGATTTGGCGGGGTAATGCTTGCAGAAAAGCTTTTAAAAGCCAGCCCAGCAATTGCACCAGGGTTTTCGGTGCCTGTTGGCTTTGCCCATTAGAAGAAGCCGCCATGGTTATTGCTCCTCTAAATTGCGTAAATATTGGGCATCGAGTCGCGTAATGCCGTTACGGGTACCGAGCCAGAGATTACCAAATCGATCCTGTACCATTGCCTTTACCTCCTGATCCGCCAGACCATCGGCTTCCGTGAGAATGAGCCATCGTCCCTGGGAATCTAAGCGAGCTAAACCGTCATATTCAGAGCCAAACCACAGCACCCCGGTTTGATCTTGGTAGATGGAGCGGACTTTTTCTCCAGCAAGGCCATCTGCTTTGGTGAAAATTTGGGCGATCGCCCAGCCAGTCGTGCGTCGTTCCAGGCGAGCGAGGCCACCACGATCAAAAAGGCCCATGCCTACCCAGAGATGCCCTGTATCATCGCTAAATAGGCCTGTAATGTTATTATGGGCCAGCCCATTGGCCGTCGAAAAAAGTTGGCAGGATTTCTTAATACAGTGGCTTAACCCGCCTTTAGGAGCCACCGCCGAGCCAAACCACATTCCCCCCTCGGCATCTTGATGGATGACATTTACCATCTGATCCGGTAGTCCATCCGCCGGGGTTAAAAAGCGCCAATCGTTATCTTCCTTGACGGCTGCCCCCTCCCAGGTGCCGACCCAAAGCTGACCCGCCCGATCCACATAGAGGGCATTAATTTGACCCTGAAAAAACGGCTCATCGGATTGATAGGGGTGGCATCCTTGGGCATCGACATAATTTAAACCCTTGTCATGGCCAATCCAGAGCACACCGTCGGGATCGATGGCTAGGGCACGGACAAACTGCAACGAGCGATCGCATTGGAGGGGTTCAACGGTATGGGGAGGTTGTAGAGCAATTTGAAAGACCCCTGCCTGACCCCCGGCCCAGAGATGATCACCTTGGATGACGAGGGCAGAAACTTCCTGGGGAGGACGAATAATTTCCCAGCCTGGTTGTTTGGGTTGTCCCTGCCAGCTTTGAAAGAGAGACAAAAGTTCCCAGATAAATAGGCCCAAGGTGCTGACAATTGCGCCAAAAAGCAGGTATTTCCAGAGTTTTAAGCTGTATGGTTCAGGGGATTTCATCGGATTGCAGCTTTCCTCCCTTTAGCCAGAAAATTTTCTCGCTGAGATATTGGGCTTCGGTCGGGTCATGGGTGACATAAAGGGCACAGGCGGCAGTTAGCTCAAGATATTCGCGGATGTAATGGAGCAGAGTTTGTTTAAGGGTGAGATCCAGGTTCGTCAGGGGTTCATCGAAAAGGACATAGGGGGGATGGGGCGCTAAAACCCTTGCCAAGGAAGCCCGTTTCGCCTCCCCCCCGGAAAGTTGGTAGGGATAGCGGTGGGCCAAGGGGGCGATCGCCAACCGTTCGAGGAGTTGTTGAATGCGCTGTTTTTTCACCGGGGCTGTGAGGTGGCCCAGGCCAAAGGCAATATTTTGGGAGATGGTCATGTGGGGCCAGAGAATCGGCGTTTGAAAGACAAACCCAATGTGGCGTTGGTGGGGGGCAAGGATTTGCGTTGAAGAACTGACCACCTGACCCGCGAGGGAAATGGTACCGCCATCGGGTTGTTCAAGGCCAGCAATTAGGCGTAACAGGGTGGTTTTGCCGCTCCCGGATGGCCCTAAAATCGCCACGGTTTGCCCTGGTTCCACTGTCAGAGCTAAATTATCCAGAATTTTAGCTATCTGATAGGTTTTACTGAGATTTTCGACTTGGATCATGGTCTATCTCCCCCTCGGTAAATGGTGCCCCAACCCCTTAATCCCCAAGCCATCAGTCCACCAACCCCAAAGGCGATCGCCACCAACACCAGACATAGCACTGCCACCGATGCCGCCGCGCCGTAATGCAAGTAGTTATAAATCCGGAGGGTGAGGGTGGAATATCCAGGGGGAATCACGATCAAAGTCGCGCCCAATTCACCGACACTGAGGGCAAAGACCAGGCCCGCCGCCGCCAACAATCCCGGTAGGAGCAGTGGTAAACGCAACCAGAGCCAAATCCGCCACCGGGGGCCAACTTCCAAGCGGATCGCCTCCCAGAGGGGTTGGTTCAATTGCTGTAATTGGGCTAGGAGTACCAAACTCGCGAAGGGGGTAAAGCGGGCGAGGTGGGCTAAAAATGGCATCAACGGTGTGCTGTAAATTTCCAGGGGAAGCGGGCGATTCCACAGATCAATCAAGCCAATCCCCACTAGGGGTGCGGGTAAAGCCAAGGCCCAAATGACTAGCCCCCAAGTCACTCTCCCCCAACGGTCATCACGGTTGAGAAGCTGGGCGATCGCCAAGGCTAGGGGTAAAGCGGCGCTCGCCACCGTCAAACCCAGGCCAACGGTAAAAGTTATTTCCCCGGCAGCAGTTTGGATCGGGGGAAACCACTGGGATTCCTGGGCCGCTACGACCAGCAAATTAACGAGGGGCACCAAAATTTGCAAGGCAAAAAGACCAAGGGCTAGATGCTGGAGCCAGATGAACCACCAAGGCCAACAGGGGGGAATTTCCCAGAGATTTTCCTGGGGTGAGAGTTGCATCGTTTGCTGGAGGGGCAGTTGTAAGATCAAAATCACCCCCCAGGCGATCGCCAGGAGGGGCACCGCCAACAGAAACGCCCGGGCTGGTTCATTGCTGGTGCTGTATTCCGCGAAAATTTCCAGGGCATAGGTGCCAATGCCAAACAGGGAAGGGAGGCTATAGTCCATTAAGCTCAACAGAAAAATCAAGCCAAAACTGGCCACAAAACTCGGTAACGCCAGGGGCAAAATAATTTGTCCCAACACCTGTAGATCCGGCACCAGGAGCCGCGCCGCCTCAATTGCTTCCCGACCCACCGCCGCCAAACCCAACCAGCCCAAACCCACCGCCAAAGGCAAAAACGCCATCACCTCCACCCAACCGCAACTCCACCATCCCTGGAGGGGGATCGTCCCAAAACCAAGGCTGCGTAAACCCCCATTCAACCCCAGACCCAACGCCGACCAGCCGAAGGAATGGATATAGCTCGGCACAAATAGGAGCGGCAACAACCCCCACCGCCACCGCCAAGCCCAGGCCGTCTGCCACAGGTAACAGGCAATCAGACCCCCCAATACCGTGCTCACTGTCGCCACGGCGATCGCCAATTGCAGACTATTCCCCAACAGTTGCCAGCGTCGCCCCGTCGACACCAGTAGAGATAACCAAGCGCCATTCCCTTGGCCCAGTTCAACGATCACGCTGGCCATCAAGCTCAACAGCGGCCCAAAGACCATCATCAGAAACCCCCCCAACCCCAGGGTTGTCCATGGATTTAATCTGTGGCGATCGCCTTTCATTAGCGAATAAAAATTTCACTCAGGTCTTGCTTTGACGGTTCTAACTGCCCATAAATGGCATCTAAACCCACCGTCATTCCTTGGATACTTTGTCCTGTCAGACAACCGGACACCGCCACTCCAGGATATAAAGGCAATTGGCTACCCCCCACGGCCATCAACCGTTGTTCCGTTTCTGGACTGACGAGAAAATCCACCAGTGCTTGCCCCTGGTCAGGATTCGGCCCATCCGCAATTACGGCCACTGTTCCCGTCAAGACAAACGTCCCCATCTCCCCAGGCCCCTGATCCGGAAATACCAGGGCCACCGGTGCCCCCTTTGCCACGGCGCTACAGGCATCATCGGTATCCGTCAGGCCAATGCTCACCTGACCATCGACCACCAGATCCCGCACCACCGAGTTCCCATCGACGACCTGCACATTTTTACGTTGGAAATCAGTAAAAAACGCCCGGGCTGGCTCTGGCCCCCAAACTGCATAGAGGGCGGCTGCATGGGTCGCTGTGGTGCCGAAAAAAGGATAGGCGATCGCCATTTCTGACCCAGGCCATTGATCGCTGGTGAGATCGGTTAAAGACTGGGGCGCTTCATCAATTGCTAAACGATCCGTATTAATCAGCAATACCCTTGCCCGTCCTCCCATTCCCGTCCAATAACCTTCGGGATCCCGGTACTGGGGTGGTAGCGCCGCAGCAACTGGCGGTTCATAGGGTACTAAAACTCCCTCTCCTTGCAACAGTAAGGTTTGGGCGAATTCTCCACTCCAAAACACATCCGCCTGGGGTCGTTCCTTTTCCCGCAAGAGACGCTGGGCTAAACCCGTGGTTTTTGTCGCCTCCACATCATAGACGGGCAACACATCAATGCCCGTTGCCGCTGTAAATTCCGTCAAAATTGGTTCTGCATAGGTGCGATCAACAGAGACATAAACGACAACTTTTTGCTGCTGATTTTCGGGTTGACAAGCAATAATTGCTCCAGCAAAAAATGCAGAAAAAACCAATATTTTGCAATACTTTTTAATGGATATCAACACTTCATTAACACCACCAAAAAATGAAAATCTTTTAATATTTTTAGGCTAGCACCATGTCCAATTTGACAAATTAACTTAGCAACAAATCTCAACCCCAATCCTTAGAAATACTCAATGCCTTTAAAGCAGAGGTAATCTGTCCAGGTACAACTGCTTTATAACCAACAGAGAATCCTGGACAGAAATTATTTTTAATTTTTTGAAACTAGAAGGCAGTGATGTTTAAATTATCGTGATCCACTTGAATGTTGTAGCCTGTTGTTGTGTCCGCATGGGACGTAAAAGTAAAATTGGGGGATTCAATACTGAGATCTTCAAACCACCAAGTCCGGTCTGTTTTTGCCCCTAGATAGGCCACGCCAATATCTACCCCTAACCAGGCTTTGACCTTCATGCCGGGGATGATATTCCAATTGGCTTGGTAGGTCGGTTCATAAATCCTGAAAAAGGAATTGTTGTTAAAAACGAGGGGTTGATAGGTTGCCGGAAATTGTTCAACGGTGTGGGTGCCATTGTTGGGGCCAACCACGGGGGGAAACTGGGCCAACATCTCCAGATCTTGACCAACCATATTCAGCTGAGAACCAAGGTGGAAAGTCGCGCCGACGATGCCGTAGTTTAAAGTTCCTCCAGTTACATCAGGGGACCACACTTCGCCGATGGAGAAACTTTGTCCTGGGGCAGGGGGTGTCATGTTGCCACCGGAACTCAGATAGTCCGTTAGGTCTACTCCAATACCTAGCTTTCTATTGTTGCCACAGCTCCACACTTCTAGGTCACACCTAACGCCGACGGTACCTTGAACTTCTGCAACGATTTCCTGTCCGCCAAAGATCTGATCACTGGGGATACCCGCTGCTTGGTAGGTGTTGGCATTGCCATCGATGGGCGTGAGATCAACGGTGGGGGAAAAAGCCGTTAGTTGATTATTCGCCACCTGAATTGTCCGGTCAACGGTTAGATCCAACTGGAGAGGAATCCTTAAACCCAAGCCATAACCAAGGCTGGCATAGGGTTCTGCATAGACACAAACATCACCAAAGAATAAATCGATGCAGTCGCCAATGCGGTGTCGCCATTCCCGCCCACTGCCCCAAGTAAAACCATTCACTAGGTAATGGGTTTCTGTGTGGCGATCGCCACGGGCTAGTTGTGATAAATCCAGTTGGGGGCGGACGAGGGAAAAATTCGGCCGTTGATTATTGTCACGCATTTCAAGGGGCAGATTCCGGTTTGAGGTGATCGACCTTCGGGGAATCGGTTGATAGAGATTGCTGGTTTCGAGAAAGCTAAAGTTCGGTTGTGTAAAGTCAACATTAGGCCGAACAAAGGGTACATCCAGTAAGGTTCTGTATTGAACCTTGGGCACCATGAGATAGGTTTCTTCGGTAATCCTGCCATTGTTAAGGGCCACCTGGAGCAGTTCGTCGTCTGGGAGAGCCCGCAGTTGGCTGAGGGTGTAGCCGTTAATGGGGCTAGTGTTCAGTTGATTGAGCTTACCTCTAATTTCTGTAATTTTGGTGCTGATGTTGTTCTGGGTTGGTGCAGGCTGCTGTAGGGTTCTGGGTTTGGTTTGGCGATTGAAACAAAGAATGCCGAGGTCGGTTAATGCTTCGCCCCGTTGGTCACAGGCAAGGGCACTACCTTGATATTCCAGCCGCTGCAAAATGATCAGCCGATCTGCAAAATCGTAGGCGGCGACGGTGAGCTGGGGAT
Source organism: Picosynechococcus sp. PCC 11901 (assembly GCF_005577135.1). NCBI lineage: Bacteria > Bacillati > Cyanobacteriota > Cyanophyceae > Chroococcales > Geminocystaceae > Picosynechococcus > Picosynechococcus sp. PCC 11901. The sequence goes on along the minus strand of NZ_CP040361.1, from coordinate 140,874 downwards.
TAGGGTCAATGCCTTGGGTTCTGATGATGTTGGCCAATTGGGGCAGGGCACCGGGGGATTGAAGATAAGGTAAAAAATCAAGGGTCACCCCATCACTGGCCTGGAACTGTAATTCGTGGCGGCGGGCCTGGATATCCTGGAGATTTTGAAACTGGATAGTTCTCAGGGGGGGACGTTCCAGCAGATAGTTATTGAGAACATCCTGGGGGGATTCGCTCAAGCTTTGGGCGATCGCCAAATTATTGATAAATAGTACTGGGCAGGTAACGGCTAATAACTGCAAGCCAATACTTGCCGCTCGATGTTGCTTTTTCATGGAGCCGACCTCCGTCGCGAGAAAGTTCCCCTGCGGGTGAGGGAAACAGCTAAGTCCAGTAGCGCAGGCCTGAAGTTATCGTCGAGAAAACCAGCAAACTAAATTTGAGTCAGTACCTAAGCAATTGATAACGCTTAAAATTTTTTCTGGCTCCACACCAATTATAGGTATTAATAATTGCTAAATGAGTTAAATATTGAATCCTCTTTACATTATTTCGCGATTCAGTCCTTCGTTGAGAACTATTAAATAAAGTTGAATTTTATATTGCCTAAAGAATGAGTTTGTTAAATAAAAAAATCAATGCTTAATTATGTCTCTTGAAGCCTTTTGATACAATATAAATAAAGGGGATTTCCCAAAGAAAAGAAACTATTTTGTTGTTAAAAGCAAAGCTAGATCTGCTAGCCATTAAAAAACTAAAATCTTTCTAAAGAAACTCTTTTTCCTCAGCTCCAGGCTATTTATCTGAATATCATCCCTTACAGGAATTTTGATCAATTAAGGTTAGTTGTGCTTTTTTGCTGCGTTTGGTCTAACTGCCATGACTACTCCCCATTTTTGTATGCAATGTGGTGCTGCCCTCAACCCAGGCGATCGCTTTTGTGAGGTGTGTGGCAGTGCAACCACGCCAGCTTATCCATCGGCCCCTCCCCCAAGACCCCAGGCACCCCCACCTAATCGGTCAAACGGGAACTGGATTTTGGGTTTAGGCATTGTTGTAATCACCGGGCTAGGCATCTTCTTCCTGAAGGATCCGGCTCAGTTACTGAAATTTTTAGGGCAACCCGAAGCCAGTACACCCCAAACCCAACCCGTTGGGGAAAATCCACCGCCATCACCCACAACCCAAGCGCCCGTGACCCTCGATGATTTTGTGGGGGCTTGGATTCCGGCAGAAGGAAATCCGGGGGAAGAGACAGACACCCTCGTGCTCTACCGAGAAGGTGACAAAATTGTGGCGGACATTGAAGGCGATCGCCTCGAACTTTCTAATCTCACCAGTCGGACATTATCGGGTTATGTGTGGAGTGTCTATGAAGACGTACCGACGCCCGTGGATGCCGAACTCAACGAAGATAAACAGCGCATTACTTTCACGGTCAGTCCCCCCAATAGCGAGCCAATGGTGGCCGTCGCCCAACGGGTACAACCTGGCTCCAGGAACTCTACCACAGCACCAATCACCACACCTTCTACCCCAGAAATCACCGAGGCGATCGCCATTGAACAGGTGGCGAATTTAGCGGCTGTCAGCGAATGGCAAGCACTGGTGCGTACCGTTGCCCCCCAAAATAGCACCTACATCGAAGTCGTCGAACAAACGCCCACCAATTATTTGATACACGTTTACGAAACCGTTAATAATCCTGGTGAACCCAGCCACACTGCGACCTACGGCTGGTACGAAGTGGATCGTCAAACAGGGATGGTCTTCGAGATGTTGCCTTAAAGCTTACCCTGGGGGAGAGTCCTGAATTGTAGTTTGGCTGAAATGCTCAAATAAATCGTAGGCGGCGGCCCGATAACGCCGAGGAATGGGAATGCGTAGGTTGTAATACTGCATCCCCGCCTGGGAAGGATAGCTCAGTTCAAAACACAGACAAGGGGCCTGGTTTTCGCTCGCCGGACGGAGGCTCACCTGTTCCAATTGCAAGCCCAACTCTCCCCAATGGACAAAGTTACCGCGAAAATAAATGGCACTACTGGCGATCCACACCTCACCCAGGCGATGGCGATCGCGTTTAAACCGCAACCAAGGCAAACCATAGGCCAGCAAACTCACCAAGATAATCAGCCCCACCATGACGAGAAACACAATAAAACCTGCCTCCGGATCAAACAGCCAAAAGCCGCCGCCGATGAGCAATGCCCAACACGCGACGATGAAGACTAAGGGCAATTTTTCGTCAATTTGTTCTTGACGTTCCCTGTCGAGGTACTGGGCCCATTCTTGCGGTTCGTAGGTCCAGTGGGCCAGGAGATTTGTCCCGGCAATTACCCGATCCAGAAGCACCGCATTGCGCCAAAATATCAAGAGCGTGACCAAAGCAGAGATGGCGAGAAACAGAGCGCCGAAAGTAATGGCAAAGCCCCCATCCATCCCATCAAGCTGAATCAGGGCGGGCAAAAACATTAAGGCGATCGCCCCAGCCAAAACAACACCAGCGCTGACCACCACGGGGTAGAGGGGATTGGGAATCGGTTGTGATTTCATTAGGCCGCCTATCAACCCAAAGAAGTTTTGTATTTTTGTAGACCAAAAGTTTTTTTGAATAGAGTATTTTGGCCCGTAACTTAACCCCTGATGCTAATCCTATTCTACTGAAATCTACAGAATGTAGATAAGCTCAAGGGTTGAAGGGATCCAATCGTTGGATGGAGCAACGATGTCATCTACGCTTACAAAGTTTGTATGTCTGCCAGATTGTCAAGCTCTAACGCAGCAAAATTAACATTGCGTTACAATGTGGCCAAGGCGAAAATATCAATACCCCATAAAAATCGAGAATCACGATCCTCGCTACGAGAATTGCAACTGACTCAATATTTACGGCGATCGCCTTTACTGATAGCTACTGGTTTACCTACTCATGTTTCCTAACCTCCTCAATGCCACCCAAGAATACTGGCGCAAGCTAGATGCCCTGGAAGCACGGTATCAACAGGGAGAAATTTCGCTACAAGAAGTTGATGCAGAAGTAGCCAGACTAATGCGAGAGTTAGGCGATGAGCGACGCCGCAGCCTACGCAGTTTCAAAAATATGCTGCAAGGGTGGTTTCGTGATCAAAAGGAATTCGTTTACGGATTGCTCCTAGTTGTTGTTGTTGCCTATGGCTGGGTCATTTCAACGACACAATTATCCTAAAGCGAATCCCGAAGTCCAAAGCGATATTTTGGATCCCATAGATGGCATTTAAAATAGAGTTATGAGTGCCACAAACCATCGGTTGTCTAGATTGATTTTTCTATGCGGCTGTCTATACGTTTTAGCGAGTTGTCATCATAGATTGCCCCAGGAAAACGCGTCCCTAAATTTAAAGCTCTCAGAAACAACCGAAACGTCTTCTAAGGAAATTATTAGGGGTCAAGCTGATTGGCAAACCCGTCTGCAAAAAATGGGTGCAAAAGCAGAAGATATTTACTACATCAAATTTTATAAAGATGCCGCTGGTCGAATGCATGGCAAAGTGACCAGAGATTATGGGGGCAGCGAGGTGGTTTTTGAACTGGGACTCATTTCCTGGGCACCAGAAACAGTACAGCTTGCAAGGCAAACCAAGCAGCAATTTGGTGATGTGATGGGGGCTCACTTCAATATCCATGGTCTACAAAAAAGGACATCCTTGGGAATCCAGAACTTTATGCAGATCCATCGTGGCTTTGCGCTCCATGCACCCATCTGGGGAGAAGGCCCTCTGCAACATAACGGCTTCATTGATCCCAATGGCCATGGCTGTGTTCGCGTGACAGAACACCAACGTCTCTATGATTTAGCGAAAAGCCTAGAGGGCTATTTGGCCTATGGCCAGGGTCTACCTATTTTGGTCGATTATTCCGTCTTCATCGACACTGACGCGGTTGTACCGTCAACGATCCAATCTCTCCTACCCGCTAATCTGCCAACCTGGTGTGCAATTAATGTTTCCGCAGATGGAGGTCTAGGCCGCGTTCGAGTAGAACTGTCTACCGATTCTACGATTGTCCAAGAACTCACGCGAGATGCAAAGGTAAGGGTTGAGGAGAAGGTGATGGGTGAAAATGTCAATAATGTAACGGATTGGTATTTTGTTACCTTTACCCTCGGCGGCCCCCAGGCAGGTTATATTCATGCTTCACTGCTTGACTGCACCCGATAGAAGGACAGTTTTCTCAACACTGTATCTTGTGAGGGTGTTGCCATTGGACAATGTCGGAAAAACTATTTACACTTTGGGGCGATCGCCACAGAATGATGCTGCGATGAACTCGAAACGATTTGCGTTGCCTGGATCGACTTAAACAATGAACACCGCCACCAGTTACCAATTTCTCAGAACCTATCTCAAATCCCAGCAAACGCCCCTGTTCGTCTTGGCGATCGCCCTATTGGGGAGCATTGGTTTACAGGTTGTGAACCCACAAATTATTCGCTTTTTCATTGATACGGCAGTGGATGGGGGTTCCCAACGACTTCTTTTGGGGGCCGCCCTGACTTTTATTGGTTTTACGGTGGTGCAACAACTTTTGGCGATCGCCTCTACCTATTACAGTGAAACCATTGCCTGGAAGGTGACAAATCGTCTGCGCCTGAACTTGGTGGAACATTGCCTCAAGCTCGATCTCGATTTCCACCGTCGCTATTCCCCCGGTAGCCTCGTCGAACAAGTCGATGGTGATGTCGAACAACTCTCCCATTTTTTCTCGCAATTTGTGTTGCAAGTGCTGGGCAATGGTCTGTTGGTGATTGGAATTCTCAGTGTTGTGTGGTGGGAAAACGCTTTAGCTGGGATAAGTCTGAGTTTGTTTTCCCTGGGGGTATTGGGAATTTTAGGTCTTCTGCAACGGGTGGCCATTGGCCCCTGGGGTCAATATCGCCAAGCCAGCGCCGAATTTTATGGCATGGTCGCAGAATATTTAGGGGGATTAGCCGACCTCCAAGCAAATGGGGCGACGGATTATGTGCGCCAACGTTTTTATCGTTTCATTCGTCGGTGGCGACGCACCTATCACCGCGCCCGCTGGACAAGTACCCTCCTTTGGGGCGGTACAGTGGGCCTGTTTACCGGGGGCAATGTTCTCGCTTTGGGCATTGGCACTTATCTTTGGTCACAGCAGGCGATCACCATCGGTACCATTTACCTCCTCTATTACTATGCGTCGCTCCTCCAGGAACCTATTGAACGGATTCGGGAAGAATTAGAACAATTTCAACAGGCGATCGCCAGTCTCCAGCGCATCCAAACTCTACTGCAACAGCCTCAACCCAAGCCACCCAGCACCATCATTGCCCTACCCAATGCGGCCCCTAGCATCGAATTCCAGGGGGTTTGGTTCCGTTACCCCACGGGGGATTATGCCCTGCGAGATTTATCGTTTCAGTTACCCCCAGGCCAGGTGCTCGGTCTTTTGGGCCACACCGGGAGCGGTAAAAGTACCCTAATGCGCCTGCTGTTGCGGCTTCACACCATCGAACGGGGCCAAATTTGTCTCGGTGGGGTTGATCTTAACCACCTCTGTGCCCAACAGCTCACCCAACAGATCGGTTTTGTCACCCAGGATGTCCAGCTTTTTCAGGCAACGGTGCGTCAAAATTTAACCTTCTTTAATCCCCACATCGACGATCAAGACATTTTTACTACCCTTGAGGAGTTGGGCCTCGGCCCTTGGTTCGCGAAGTTACCCCAGGGTCTAGACACAGAACTTGGGGCCGATAGCAGCACCCTTTCTGCTGGTGAGGCACAACTCTTGGCCTTGGCAAGGGTATTTCTGCGGGATCCGCGCTTGGTCATTTTAGATGAAGTTTCCTCCCGTCTTGATCCGATGACGGAGAAGCTCTTGGAACGGGCAATTCGACGTTTGTTAAAAGGTCGTACCGGCATTATCATTGCCCATCGTCTCGAAACCGTGGCCCAAGTGGACAAAATTTTGATCCTGAACCAGGGTCAATGTCTCGAATATGGCGATCGCCAAAATCTCGCCGCCAATCCCGATTCCCACTATGCCCGTCTATTGGGCTTGAACCAGACTCTATAGCGGCCCTAAAAAGAATCAGAGCTTTTGCCTGGAGTAAATACTTAGGTGGTCAAACGCCTCAGCATTAAACGGGTCATGTAAGCAGAAATATCTGAGACCAGCATTTCTGCTTAAGGAAAGATGCTTTGTTAGGGAATTTTGGCGATCGCTACCAGGATAAAGTTTGCTGCCATTCCGGGAAATAGCTCTGCAGTGCGGGTTGTAGTTCTCCAAAAGGCAGAGTTGCGTCATTCTGGGAGTCCCATTGCAAATCCGCGTTTATGCAAGCACTACAGAACACTTTCACCAGGGCATAACCTAAGGGGTCGGGCTGCAACTTTTTCATCTGCCAGCCTTGACCTTTTGCTGGCTTGCTAAGGGTGAGGTTAAGCAGACCAAACATTTCCATCAGAAATATATTCTCGAAGCCTGGGTAGTAACTGAGAAAGTCATAGTCTTTTGCCTCTTTAAACGTAACCGATTCTTGTTGAGTTAATTTTGACCAGCTACTGATCAGGCGATCGCCCATGGTCAAGGGGCCTGAACGTTCATTTCCCAGCATTTTGGGATGACTTCGGACGAGCCAAGCCTCCAGTAAGGTGAAATATTTTTCTGTGGCGTTGAGTTTTTGCCATGAAGCATACACATCAGGATTTAAAACCATCTGTAGCTTCTTGCCCCTAGCGTCGATCTTGGCAATGCCGGTAGCCCGCAGCAACAGATAAAGCCCGTGAATATTGGGATAAGACTTCTGCACGGGGCGCTTCAGATCCGAATCAATAGGATGGCTCAAACGGCTATTCAAGTCGATCACAAATTTTGCCGATAGCTGTTTGAGTTTGCTGCTGACAGGAACTCCCTCGCTAATAAAATCTAGTGTGGTCTGGAAGTCCTTCAGAATCGTGCCGGGTTCTGTTGCGCTAATGGCTTGGTTCTGGAGAATATTCTTTTCTTCTGCCGAAAGGGGAGAAAACTCAGTTTCTAAGCTTTCTCGTATCAAGCTGCGCCGCATATTACCCAGGGCTTCACTTGGGGATGCTGAGGACACTGGTTCTACTCCAATTTCCGCTTCTAGCATGGATATTATGTCCTCAATCGCCTCGGGTTCCAATTCTGTCAAGGCTCCCAAAAACCGAGTGACCAGTTCTTCCATATCGATCTGTTCTCCCTCTAGCAACATTGCCTGATCCAGTTCCTCAAGGACAGCCTTTATATCTGCTGAGGTAGATGGAGGTCGTTTTGACAGGTTCTGGTTGTACTCTGCTTGAAATGCCTGTAAACCTTGTTGGGTAGTCATGTCATAGCCAGCTTCCATACCCTGTATCATGAAGTTTTTGGCCATGCCGCCCCGCTCCGGATCAAACATCCATCGGGGAAATTGGTCTTTGATAGAGTGTAGGTATTTGATGATGGCCTTAGCGCTGCGCAACTTATATGCTTTGTGGAGATAAGTCCAAAATGCTATTAGTTCGTCAATGGCATCATCCGTATCACTGGGATCGAACAGGGTGAGTTTACGGGGCAAGATATACTCCATTATTTCCTGAGCGTTACCCTTGGTCATCTTTGAAAGGGTATAGCCGCCATAAATGTAAGCCATCTCGATAAATGTGCCCGTCCAGAAGCCTCCTATGGGATGGTTGTCGAGGTACTCTTGCCCAGTTTCAGAGTTAACAAAATTCTGAATTGCTTCAATGATGTACTCTTCCAGGATAGATTCGGCTGCATCGTAGTCCAGATTATCTAGTTGACCAATCAGAAATGTCATGGCGAATACCTCATATCACATTTGGAGAGTGTGCTTAGTTATAGGCTACTGTGCGTTCTAGCGTTAAATTGCTGATCGCAATAAATTTTCAGCCGTGACCCTATAAAGAAATTTCGGATGTGGCTTTAGGGAAACACAAGGTCTTTCTGGGTGGCAGATCTGCTGTCTTATCTGAAAATTTACAATCATAGGGCAATTTGTTACCTTACCTAATGGCTTGATAAATATACGACTCTTTGGCGATCGCCCATGACTTCCCCCAGTAAACTGCCCTTACCTCCCGGAAAATTCGGTTTGCCTGTAATTGGCGAAACCATTGAATTTTTCACAGACCGTAATTTTCAAAAAAAGCGATTGGAGAAGTATGGTGACGTTTTCAAAACAAATATTTTTACCAAACCCACGGTGGTAATGGTTGGGGCAGAGGCCAATGAGGTGTTATTCCGCAACGAAAATAAATATGTCAAGGCAACCTGGCCAAAAAGTACCCGGATTCTCCTCGGTGCCGATTCCCTCGCTACCCAGGAAGGCGGTATTCATAGTTCCCGGCGGCGCATTATCTTTCAAGCATTTCAGCCCCGCGCCCTAGAAAGTTATATTCCCACCATCGAAAAAATTACCCAGCGTTATCTCACTCAATGGGAGCAAAAACAGGAATTTGCTTGGTACGACGAACTCCGCAAGTACACATTTGATGTCGCCAGTACCTTATTTATCGGCAAAGATGGCGGTGCGGAAACGCCCTTAGCGAATCTATTTGAGGAATGGGTTAAAGGATTATTTTCCCTGCCGATTAATCTTCCCTGGACGGCCTTCGGTAAGGCGATGAAGTGTCGGCGAAAACTGCTGCGTGAGTTAGAAATGATCATTGGCGATCGCCTGAAAACCTACGATGCCAATGCAGAACCCACCGATGCCCTTGACTTACTGATTCGGGCGAAGGATGAAGACGGTAATTCCCTTTCCATCGATGAACTGAAGGATCAAATTCTGCTGCTATTGTTTGCTGGTCACGAAACCCTTACTTCGTCTCTGGTGTCTTTTGGATTATTGGTCGGACAGCATCGCGACGTTTTTGAAAAAATCCGTGCGGAACAAGATGCGTTGGACATTGGCAATGGGTTAGATATGGCGACGCTTCAACAGATGACGTATCTGGATCAAGTTTTCAAAGAGGTTTTACGATTTGTCCCCCCAGTGGGCGGTGGTTTCCGGGAAGTAATCAACACCTTCGAGTACAAAAATTTCCAAATTCCTCAAGGTTGGGCGGTTCAGTATCAAATTGCCCAAACCCATAAGGACGAAGCCTTATATCCTGATCACGAAAAATTTGACCCGGAGCGTTTTTCACCGGAACGTCTGGCAGATAAACAGAAAAAGTTTGGCTTTATTCCCTTCGGCGGCGGTATGCGGGAATGCATTGGCAAAGAGTTTGCCCGTCTAGAAGCAAAAATTTTGGCATCTATGCTTGCCCGTGATTATGACTGGGAGTTATTACCTGACCAAGACCTATCGATGCAAGTGATTCCGACGCCATTGCCGAAAGATGGTTTACAGATACGCTTTTATCGACGGAAAGAATCGTCATCAACAACGGCATAGTGCCATTCCCAAGAGAAACGAATGACCAAGACATCATCCCCTAGAGCTAGGTAAACACAATGGTAAAGCCCGTGTCCGGAGCATGGGTATTACTGTCTTTGGCATCTGGCATGACTCAAAAAGAAATCCTTTACGATTTCCCCCATCTAACAGAACAAGATATTCCTGCTTGTCTTAGCCCTGCTGCTGATCGGGAGCAAAGAACGATGACAATTGTGGTACGGAGCTACTTTTGCAAGATCTGACTAAGGCGATCGCCAAGATCTCATCGTCAATCCCGATTCCCACTATGCTCATTTATTGGGCTTGAACCAGACCCTAGAGCAGTCCTAAAAAAACAAACAATTGAGAATAATTGGTAATTGAGGTAGACTGATTCTGCCTCGGTTTAACTTGTTTATTCTTCATCCTAATGACCATTACCCTTTCTCAAGCAGAATATTGGGATTTGTTTCAGCGCATACCAAACTCCCAGGGAGCTACAGCCAGTTATGCATTTCCCAGCCTATGGGGTCAAGGATTATTGCGAGAATATCATTTGCGAGAAGAATTAGATTTGGCAGTTGAAAATGTTGCTTTAACCGAAACAATTGCCTTAAAACATAACGAACGATTCCATCCCATTGAATATAATTTTGAAACAATTCACCATTCTGGCAAAACTGAACATCGCTATGCTTTATATGGCACTGGTTTAGCGCCAGTGGAAACCTATACCCATCATCGGGATACAACTATTTCGAGTATTAATATTCATATGGAAGCACCGTTACTTCGTGCTTGGTCAGGGGATGTAGAAGGGGATTGTCCTTGTCTAAAAAAAATACTGCGATCGCCGGAAGAAAAATATTATGAAGTTTCCCGTAAACAAACCGCAGCGATGCAAATGGTCATCCAACAAATTACCCAATGTCCATTTGAAGGTCTAACCCAACGCCTGTATTTAGAAAGCAAGATTTGGGAGTTGACTGCCCTTATTTTGGAAGATCTCACCCAGGTCGCAACGGCGATTCCTTTTGCCGACTACTCGTTAAAGGCAGATGATCTAGAGCGGATTCACTACGCCGGAAAAATCCTCCAGGAACGGTTGGTAAATCCCCCTTCCCTGATGGAGTTGGCGCGGGAAATTGGGATTAATGATCACAAATTAAAGGTGGGTTTTCGGCAGGTTTTTAAAACGACGGTATTTGGCTATCTCCATGATCAACGAATTGAGCGATCGCGACAACTTTTAGAATCTGGTGAGATGACGGTGACGGGAGCAGCATCGGCGGTCGGGTTTGCAAATCGGGGTCATTTTGCCGCTGCTTTTCGGCGTAAATTTGGCATAAATCCGAGTCTTTATGCCCGCCAAAGAAAACTATAGCAATCAATTTATTAAGGTGTATTGAATGGGGTTTTTCGGCCAAATTCTTGTTGTAGTCAGCCTTAAATTCTAGACAAAACCCATGGATTTGTAGCCCATGATCCCAAAAAACTCCCGCAGGCGATCGCAAAAACTCCGGCTTTGGATCATTTTCGGCAGTGTAAGGCGAAATAATTCAGTACGTTATTAAGAACTTTTTGAAGTAAGTGTTCGTGTTGTGGGAGTGAGTTTATGCACTATTGGTATCGATTATTAGGTTTGACGGGCGGTGTTGCCCTTTTCTGGGCCGCCCAAGAATTGTCCGCTGTGGCGGCATCGCCTCAACCCTCTGACGCAACGGCAGTTCCTACTTCCATGACATTGGCCCAGGCGACGACGATCATTACGGATGTGGCGATCGCCACCGAAGGCGACCAGGTTGAACTACAGTTTACGGCAACGGCTCCCCTAGAAAATGCCACAGTGATCCAAAGGGCGGCAACAACGGAAATTACGATTCCCAATGCCAGTGTGACCCAAGCAGAGATACTCCAGGAATTTGCGCCGGAATCCGGTTTGGAACAGATTGAAATTCGCAATCAAGCTGACAATAGTGTCCAAATTTTGATCCGCAATGGCGATCGCCAAATCCAAACCCAACTGATTACTACAGCTACAGGTTTGACCCTAAATATTGAACCCGTTCTTGTGAGCACTGACGAAGATAACATTGAAGCCTTTGAACTGGTGGTCACCGATGCGGAACAACCTTACAATCCCCGCAGTGCCACCACCGCCACCGGTTTAGAAACAGACTTACGGGATATTCCCCAATCCGTCGAGGTGATTCCCCAGGCGGTGCTCCAGGATCGCAACGTCACCGAATTAGGCGAAGCCCTCGAAACCAGTGGGAGTATTGTTTCTAGTGGTGGCCGAGGAACCAGTGTTTTTGGGCCTGGTTTTTTGATTTGTGGTTTCGCGGCGGAAGAATCCGTTTTCCGCGATGGTATTGAAACCTTTTCCCTGGCGGCCCTGGATACGAATGACATTGAACGGGTAGAAGTGCTCAAGGGGCCAGCCTCCGTTCTCTTTGGCCAGGGAGATCCCGGTGGGGTAATCAACCTCGTTTCGAAAGAACCCCTCGCAGAACCTTTCTTTGGCATTGATGCAGCCATCGGTAGCTTTGCGAATTATCGGGGCAATCTTGATCTGTCCGATGCCCTCACAGAAGACGGTGCAGCCCGGTATCGTTTGAATTTTAGTTATAGCAATTTCGGCAGTTTCCGGGATTTAGTTGATGGGGAACGGGTGGTGGTCTCGCCTCGATTGAGTTTTGATCTGAGTGAAGCCACTTCCCTGGATGTCTATGGTCAGTATGCCTATACCCGCGAAACTATTGATGAAGGGATTCCTTTTACGGCATCTGGGCCAGTGGATGTACCTCGTAGTCGTTTTGTGGGAGAAGATTTTGGGGAGTTTTCTGAGAAACGATTTAATCTCGGCTATGACCTTAACCACGAGGTCAACGAGAATTTCTCATTAAAACATCAGCTCCAGTTTTTGCAATACCGACCGCGCCGTTATGCACCCCTTTACACTTCTTTTGATGAAACGACCGGTAATGTTGATCGACTGGAATATTTTGCGGGGGGATCTTACCAACGCTTTTTTACGAATATCGAGGCGATCGCCAAGTTTGAAACCGGCAGCATTAAACACCAGGTTTTAGGGGGCGTTGAATATCGCAACACCTTAGAACAGCCGGAGTTTCAGTTTAGTAATGACTACACACCGATTAATGTTTTTGATCCGGTATATACGGGGATTCCCTATGCGATCGCCCCAGAATTTTTCCGGGATGACACCATCAACACGGTCGGGGTTTATATCCAAGATCAGATCGAATTTTCGCCCCAATTTAAAGCCCTAGCGGGTCTGCGCTACGATTTTGTGGAGCAGCTCCGGTCAACCCAAGACCTGGGCGGCCCCCGTAATGAATTTTTCCAAAGCGATGAGGCCCTATCCCCTCGTTTGGGTGTGGTGTACCAGCCCATCGAACCTATTTCTCTATATGCTTCCTACAGCAAATCCTTTGAGCCAACCTTTGGCACTTCCCGTGATCCTGATGGAATGAATTTTGAGCCGGAACGGGGCCGCCAATGGGAAGTGGGGGTTAAAGCAGACTTAAGCGATCGCCTTAGTTTTACCGCCGCCGCCTTTGATATCCGCAAACAGAATGTCATTGTCCGGGATGGTGCTTTCAATGGCTTCCAGACGGGGGAACAAACCAGTCGCGGTTTAGAGTTTAACCTCAATGGAGCCTTAACCCCTGGTTGGAATGTGACGGCGGCCTACACATTGCTAGATGCTTTTGTCAGTAAGGAGGATATTAACCCTAATCTTGAAGGTAACCAGCTGCCGAATGTGCCCCAAAATCAGTTCAGCCTCTGGACGACCTACGATATCCAACAGGGAGCCCTAGAGGGTTTGGGCTTTGGTCTGGGCTTTTTCTACGTCGGCGATCGCCCCGGCAACATCGACAATGAATTCACCTTGCCCAGTTATTTCCGCACCGATGCCGCGATCTATTACCGGCGGGACAATTGGCGCGCTCAGTTGAACTTTGAAAATTTGTTTGACACGGAATACTTCACCGCTGCCGATGAATTCCAATTTGCGACTCCCGGTGCGCCCTTTGCGGTGACGGCTAAATTCGCGGTGGATTTTTAAAACATCAATTAGGAGGTTTGGGACATGCAAGGATGGTACTTGGGGCGTAGGATACAAGGTTGGCTAAAACTCTGGCTGATTGGACTGGTAAGCCTTTGCCTGGTGGTGGCCTGTCAACCTTCGCCTCCCCCATCCCAGGACGTAACTGCTGACTGTGTGACGGTGAGCCACAGTGCGGGGGAAACTTGCATCCCCAAAACTTTCGAGCGATTGGTGACGTTAGATTCCGTGTCATTTGAATATGCGATCGCCGCCGATCTCCAACCCGTCGGCACGACCCTGAGCAATTTTCAGACAGCGTTGCCTGCCCTCCAAACCGACGTGGCCAATATTGGTCAAAGCGGCGAACCGAGTTTAGAGGAAATTCTCAAGCTTGACCCAGATTTGTTGGTCGGTTTAGATTTCCACGGGGCGATCTATCCCCAACTCAGTCAAATTGCGCCGACTTTTTTATTGAATTTTGAGCATAGTGGCCTTTGGAAGCCGATCTTTCAGAATTTTGGAGAAGCTCTGGGAAAAACCGATGTGGTCGCCGAAAAACTCGCTGCTTACAACCAGCGTGTCCAAGAGTTACAAAATCGTTTGGGCGATCGCCGCCAGGATCTCCAGATTTCCGTGATCCGTCTTTATCCCGACAGCATCACCATGTATTTACAAGATTCGTTTTGTGGCACGATCCTCCAGGATGTGGGGTTAAGCCGCTCCCCAGCCCAGGCCGTCGATGCCGAAACAGCCCAAGCCCAGTTTGGTAACCCAATCCAAGCCGTCTTAAGCGAAGAGCTACTGTCCGAGGTAGATGGCGATGTGATCTTTGTTTGGACAGGGGAAAATACCGCCACTGCCAACGCTGAAGCTCAGAAAAAATTAGCCGACCTCCAAAAAAATCCCCTCTGGAACCAACTGCAAGCGGTACAAAAAGGGCAAGTCTATCAAGTGCCAAGTTATTGGATTGGGAGTGGGCCAGTGGCTGCAGAGGCAATTTTGGATGATTTATTTACCCACTTAACTGATTTTTTTACAGAAACAACAACGGAAACCACTGAATTATGACTGCCGCTGCTCTCCATCAATTAATTGTCTGTGAAGCCTGCACTTGGCCAACCGCTGCAACCGATCACCCCGCAGATGAAGAAAAAACGAACTGTCTCACAGGGGCCGACCTTTTGGCCGCACTTCAAGCACTGCATCAACGGTGGCCTTACCGGGATCAGCTCAGTCTCAAAACCACCAGTTGCCTGTGTATCTGTGATAACCCCTGTGCGATCGCCTTTGTGGGGCGACAGAAACCCAGTTTTCTCTTTGGCGATCTCGATCCAGAAACCACAGCGGCAGATCTTCTCACTACAGCGGCGTTGTACGTGGAAAGCGAAGATGGTATGGTGCCCCTCTATCAACTCCCTAAATCCTTGCGACCCCACCGGATCGCCCGCCTTCCTCCGGCTCCCTAAAGTTTTTAACCTCAAATCAGACAAATCATGGCGAATTCTATCTGGCGCATTCTTTGGCATTTAATTGGCTATGCCCAACGGTTGTATTGGCTGGATGCGGCGCTTTGGTTTTTGATGGCTGCTTTGGGGGCGTTACCGGGGATTTTTATTCGAAATTTTTTCGACCAACTCACGGGGCGATCACCCGCCGACCATTCCCGTTGGCTCTGGATTAGTTTGGTGTTAGCAACGGGCCTAGCGCGGGTGGTGGCAATTTTTGCGGGACGACTCACTAAAACAGAACATCGCTTTCTCATTAGTACCCTGCTGCGCCACAATCTTTTGCAAGCCCTCCTCCAACGTCCGGCGGCAACCCTCACCCAAACCAATGCCCAGGGTCAAACCCACTCCATCGGCAGCGTGGTCAACCACTTCCGCGAAGATGTCTTGCAATTAGAGGATCTCGTCGTTGGTACAAATGAAATTATGGCCGCTGGGATTACGGCGATCGCCGCCTTGGGTTTGTTACTCACGGTCAATGTATCGATTACCTTATTTCTCTTTTTGCCCCTCGCCATCATTATTGCCCTGGTGCAATGGTCGGAACATCGTCTTAAACGCTACCGCCAGGCCAGCCGCCACGCTACCCAACGGGTTACGGCTTTGATCAACGAACTATTTACCGCTGTGCAAGCCGTTAAGGTGACAGGCTCAGAAGCTTATGTTTTAGCAGAACTCCACCGACGGGGCGATCGCCGCCAAAAATTGATGGTTCAAGATCGCGTTTTTACCGCCTTACTGGAAGCGGGCTTTGCGCAAATGACCAATTTCGGCACGGGTTTAGTCCTCCTCCTGACTGCACCAAAATTAAGCCAAGGTTTAACGGTGGGTGATTTTGCTCTGTTTGTGTATTATCTAAACCTGATTACCCATTTCTTCAGCTTTCTGGGAAGCTTCCTTGCTTCCGCGAAACAAAGCGACGTATCCTGCCAGCGGATGGGCGAGATCCTCGATGCGCCCCCGGCTCCCCCCGATATTCACCCCCTGACCCTTGCCGCCCCCCTTTATCTTCCTTCTCCCCTAAAGGCCGCTCCCCCGCTACCACCTGCCCAGCGTTGTTCCCAGATTTCTCCCCTCAAAACGCTACGGATCGAAGGTTTGACCTACTATTACCCAGATCAACGGCGGGGCATTGAGGATATCAGTTTTACTCTCCGCCAGGGCAGTTTAACGGTGATTACGGGGCCAATTGGTGCGGGTAAAACAACCTTATTGCAAGTCTTTTTGGGGCTATTGCCCTGTGAGCGAGGGGCTTGGTTTTGGAATGGGCAGGCGATCGCCAATCCCCAGCATTGGCTGATTCCGCCCCAGGTGGCCTATTTGCCACAAATCCCCCAATTGTTTAGCTCCTCCCTGGGGGAAAATATTTGCCTCAATTGGCCCAATACCACCGCCGAATTGGAGTGGGCGATCGCCACCGCTAGCCTAGACACTGATCTCAAAACTTTCCCAGAAGGCCTCGAAACGCCAATTGGGACTAGGGGTTTACGCCTCTCCGGAGGGCAAAAACAACGGGTGGCGATCGCCCGGATGCTCCTCCGTCAACCCCAACTTCTGATCTGTGACGACCTTTCTAGCGCCTTGGATATCGAAACAGAACAACGGCTTTGGCGGCGTCTTCTCAGCACCAAAGGCCATTCCCAAGAGGCTAAATCTTCTCAAACGTATCTGATTGTTTCCCATCGACCCCAGATCCTCACCCAGGCTGATCAAATCCTTTATCTTCAGGCAGGACGGCTGGAAAAAATAATCACCCAAACTTAGGCCTTATCAGGAGAAATTGCTACCCTTGCCTCGAAATTTACCTTGAGGATTAATCTGGTGTTCAAAGTCAACGACCATTCGCCTAAACCTATCAAGCGAGAATTAGGGAGCGGTGTATTTCTTATTAATATAAATGTGCAAAATACATGCTAAACTTTTTCATTAACTAAAATCGAAGCTTAAGCAACAAACAACATCAAAGACTTAACTATGGCTATCCGGCTGTCATTAAACGAAGAAACAAACTGGTTTGTGCCGGGTAGCCCAGATAATCCAGCTCTGCTCCATGGGGATCCTTCAGATCGAGTCTGGGTTTGTCCCTCGGCTTTAGGACGGGGATATAGGCAAGAGATTCCGCTACAGGAAGATCTGAGTCTTTGGGTACTAGACTATACCCTTGAGCAAGATGTCATTATCGATGGGATAGAAGATCGAGATTGTTTAGAATTTGAATTTCAGTTGAGCGGTTCCCAAGCAGGCTATAGTTTTTTTCTACCTTATTTTGGGTTTAACAGTCTCTACATCAAGCCCGCTGGTCAACGGTTTTTTAAAGTAGAACTGTTTTTTCGGCAACCAACCCTCAACGCTTACTTTCAAGCCTGTTTAGACCATTTATCTAGCCGGAGTCAAAAGGTTGCAGAGCAATTACTCCAAGCTATTTATCAATTACAAACCAATGTCTCAACCATTGGCCATAAACGACATCTGTACCCCAGGGCAACACAGGGCGATCGCTGCTTGCCAGTGCGGCTAGAAGAAGTTTTGCAAGATAGTTTATATACCGATGCAATGGTCTTAGATTATGCTGCCCAGGCACCAATTACAGCAGCAATGCAGGAGACCCTTGGACATATTCTAAGTTGTCCTTACCACGGTGCAAATCGCCGTCGTTATCTACAAGAACAGGCCTTCACCTTGGTCTCTCTCTATCTCCAGGCGATCGCCGCCTATGCCCGCCTCGAAAAGCAATTTGACTATATCCATGAATCTGCTGCCATTCTCAGGAAAGAACTGTCAAATCCTCCTTCTATTGAAGCCCTTGCTCGCCAGGTAGGGACAAATCGCCTCAAACTGAACCAAGGGTTCCATCAAATGTATGGCACTACCCCCTTTCGCTACCTACGGGATTGTCGGGTGAGGCAGGCCCGTAAATTGCTGATGACCACGGAACTATCGGTTAGTGATGTCGCCTGTCAGGTCGGCTATGGCAGTCCCAGTCGTTTTACCACAGCCTTTCGCCAGCAATTTGGCCTCAACCCCAAAGCCTTTCAGTTGCAAGCTTGGCAATTAGCAAGCTAATCCTGACATACATGTCAAAAAAAATGCGTTTAGGGCGAAAAATATCTAGGCAAGGATTAGTCCTTCTTCTATCTTTATTGAGAATATTTTGTTCCAAGCTCAATCAATGGGCTGTCGTAATTTACGAATCCGCGTAGTCAATAAAGGAGTTGCAGGGAAAGCCTGTAATCGAAGGTCGTGAGGAATCAAATGAATAATCATCTATGTCATTGGAGTGCGTTAACCATTCTAGGAGTAACAGGAATTGCAATCCTGAACGCCGCGCCTGTCATAGCCGAGACCCAGGATTTTGAGGTGCTGCCACCCACTATCGAAATAAGCTCAGAAAATGCTGATGTGCTTACCGATGTGCAAGTTCAGGCTACAGAAAGCGGACTGGTGATCACGTTTGAGACGACGGCAGAAGCATTACCAGCCGTAACAACGACAACGGTCGGCGATCGCCTAATTATCGAGATTCCTGATGTGATCCTGAGTTTGCCAGGAGAAAATATCGTTGAGGTGCTTCAACCAACGGCAGAGATTGAATCTGTGCAGATATCTCCAGGAGAAAATGGTGGTGGACGAATTGTTATTACTGGTTTAACAGCGCCGCCGATGGCCGCGCCACAATTAACAGGCGAACAATTGATTGTTGAAGTAACGCCGGATGAATCAACTGCTGAAAATCTAGAGCTTGTGGTCACGGCAGATGCGACGGCGAACAGCTACACTGTCAGTGAAGCGACAACAGCAACCCGTACTGATACTCCCCTCGCAGAAATTCCCCAATCAATTCAGGTCATTCCCAAAGCTATTTTGGCAGATCAAGGGGTAAGTAGCCTCGATGATGCCTTGCGTAATACCAGTGGTGTTCTACAAAATTCGGCGGATGCGCGGGGACAACGGTTCGTCGTGCGAGGTTTTGATAGTGCTTCGGTATTACGGGATGGTTTTCGGCCGACCTTCGGCTTCAGTGGCAACATTGGTTATCCTGAGCTGGCAAATATCGAACAAGTTGAGGTATTGAAGGGGCCAGCCGCAATTCTCTATGGAGTCTCGGAGCCGGGTGGGGTCATTAACCTAGTCAGTGAAAAACCTCTGTCTGAACCGTTCTATGAGGCAACCCTGGAGTTGGGTAATCGAAATCAGGTTGCGGTGGGGGTGGATCTGTCAGGCCCCCTAAATGAGGATGGTAATTTGCTCTACCGCCTAAATGCCCTCTACCGGAACAGCGATTACTATCGAAATTTTAATGTTGATCTAGAACGGACTTTTATCGCCCCAACACTGACTTGGCAGATTGGCGATCGCACGGATTTAGATCTGTTTGTGGAATATTCCGCTGACCAGCGGCCCTATGATACAGGCCTGGTGGCAATTGGGGATAGCGTGGCAGACATCCCCTTTGATCGAAACTTGAGTCAGCTTGATGATATTAACGAAGCAACTTACTGGCGCACAGGGTATGAGTTTGAGCATCGCTTTAGTGACAACTGGAAAGTGCGGAATGGGTTTAACTACATTGCTTACAACACCATTTTTGAGTCTTCATTCACGTTAGGCTTTGATCCAACCACTGGTGATCTAGACCGGAGCTATATTCAACTAGATCAACCCAGTAGTACCTACGCTGTGCAAACGAATGTTGTTGGAGAATTTTCCACAGGAGCAGTTGACCATACTGTACTGATGGGCGTTGATTACATTCATCGGAATCAGTCAGGGAACAACCTTCGTGGTTTTGGGCCAAATTCATCCTTTACTCAAAATATTTTTAATCCAATCTACGGTACAGTGCCGCGACCAGACTTTGAGACCCAACCCATCATCCGTTTTGGAGATACTTATATTAATGCGGTTGGCATTTACCTCCAGGATCAGATGGATATCGGCGATCGCCTCCATCTTTTAGCCGGGCTGCGCTATGACACCGTTTCCCAACGTGTTGTGAATCCTACCTCACTAGCTGAAACAACTCAGAATGATGATGCTTTTGTGCCTCGTCTAGGAGTGGTTTACCGTCCCATCGAACCGATTTCTCTCTATACCAGTTATAGTCAGTCTTTTGCGCCCAACAGTGGCACAAATGTCGATGGGGACACATTACCGCCCGAAGCGGGAGAGCAGTTTGAAGTTGGAGTGCGGGCTGAGGCACTAGAAGGAGCCTTAGTTACCAATCTTGCTTATTTTGATATCCGTAAAAATAATGTTGCCACCTCGGATCCAGACAATATTGGTTTTTCGATTAATGCGGGTCAGCAACGCAGCCAAGGGATTGAACTGGATGTGATGGGGGAAATTCTCCCCGGCTGGAAAATTGTGGCGAACTATGCCTATACCGACGCCCGGGTGACGGCGAACAATGATGGTCAAGCGGGAAATCGTCTGATCAATTCCCCTTACCATAGCGCTAATCTTTGGACGACCTACGAGTTACAAACGGGGTCGCTTAAGGGGCTGAGTTTTGGGGTCGGCGTGAATTATGTCGGCGATCGCTTCGGGGATCTCAACAACAGCTTTAGCCTAGGGGATTATTTCCTCACTAATGCGGCGATCGCCTACCGACAGGACAACTGGCGGGCGGCTTTAAATTTCCGCAATCTCTTTGATGTCGAGCACATCACAGGTACCCGCAATAATCGCTTTGAGGTGTATCCTGGCGAAGGCTTTACGCTTCTGGGTACCCTCGCGGTTGAGTTCTAAAAACATTTTCGGTAAATTTTATCCGCGCTGGGGGCGCAACAATCGATTTATGCTGCGATTTTTTCACTTACCCTATTGGCTGCTGAGTGTGTGCGGCTTCTTAATTGCGATTTTGCTGGGGGCTTGTGCTGGCGAAATGCCGGAGACTCCCGTTACTACCGATTGTCGGGAAGTGCCCCATCTGATGGGCTCCACAACGATCTGTGGCACACCGCAAAAAGTAGTGGTACTGGGGGACCATTCGCTCGATTTGTTGCTTTCCCTGGGACGTCAACCAGCGGGACTTGGGAGTGTCAATGCCTTTGCTCACCTAGAAACCTTTGATAACCCTGAGGCCCAGATCCCCTACCTTGGCCAATTTGTAACGACTCAGCCCGTTAATGTTGGTGATTCTAGTCAACCCTCCCTAGAAGTCTTAACCCAGTTAAAACCGGATCTCATCGTTGGCGAAGGGGGGCGTAATCAGGACAACTATAAACTGCTTTCCCAAATTGCGCCGACGTTGCTCTGGGATATTCGCACCAAGGAAGGACAGTGGCAAAAAAATATCCAAGCCTTGGCCTTAGCCCTTGGTAGTCCAGAAAAAGAGACAGCGGCGATCGCCCGTTATGATAACCTCGTTGCCGAAGCCCGTAGTGATCTAAGTGTTGCCATCGAAGCCGCACCCAAAGCCCTGCTCCTGGGTGCTAGTCGTCTTAACAGTGGTGAAATTATTGCGATTACTCCAAAAAGCTACCTTGGTGAATTGATGGAAAGTTTGGGCTTTCAAGTGATTGCGCCGCCTACGACCCTGAACTATGCACCTCTTTCCCTGGAAGTGTTACCGACAATGGATGAAGCAGACCGTATTTTTGTTTTGGGCTATGATGTGGGCAATAACCAAGATATCTCAACAGCCAATACCGATGAATTATTGGCGGCACAGACGGCAGGCATTGAGAAAGATTGGGCAGAGAATGCGATCGCCCAAGCCCTACCTGCCAGCCAAGCAGATCAAGTTTATTTCGCAACTTACTGGATGTGGAATGGTCTCAATGGACCCCTCGGCACAGAACTGATCCTAGAAGAGTTACGTCAATTTTTGTTGGCTCAGTAGTTGTTTTGATTATTGGTCTTTTTCTTCCGGCGATCGCCACTTGCCAATAGACCAGATCGCTAATCAGAAACTCAGGGACTATGATCTACGCAGTTTATTGCAAGTGTATAGCAATAAATATCCATCTCCTGTATAATCTTGGGCAAGAGTTACTATTTATGCGAGCTATTGCTGATTAATGGCTATTGTTATCTCACTAGATCAATATTGGGAATTAATGCAAGAAGCAGCAGTCCTGCAGCATTCAATTAATAGTAACTTTGAAAAAAGCTGGCAATATAGTTTTCAATTGGGTCATGGCATCGAGAAAGAAATTTGGATTAATCCCCACATTTCCCTCTCAATTACGAACTACCGTTCCAAAAATGCTCTGGTACTCAAATTGCCAGAACGAAAGCATTGTTTAGAATTTTGTTTTTATCTGCAAGGTAGTTGTCAAATTTCATCATTAGGCGAAGTTAAGGCAGGAGAAAGTTTTGTCTTTAGCGGTGGAATTGCTCCCCAAGACTGCCTGCAACATCCAGAACGGGAGAAACGATTAATCATTAGCATTCATATGGGCGTGGATTATTTTAATCGATTAATCTCTCCTTTTTTGTCAACCAAAAATTCAATTGCATACCGACTAAGCTCACCCACAGAAGATTGGGTTTACCGAAAATCTTTGCCTATCAACCCAGTCATTCAACTGGTGCTTCAGCAAATTCTTAACTGTCAATATCAAGGTGTAACAAAACAACTCTATTTAGAAGGGAAAATTTTAGAATTAATTTCGCTGCAAATTGATCAACTTGATCAAACCCATAGAAAATCTTCTCCCAAGTTACCCAATAAGGACATTGACTGTATTTATGAAGCGAGTGAAATTCTCCTGCAACGATTATCGATGCCCCCTTCCCTGACAGAGCTCGCAAAATTAGTCGGCATCAATGACCGCAAACTGAAGCAAGGCTTTCGCGAAGTCTTTGGCACTACAGTATTTGGATATTTGCGCGATCGTCGTCTTGAGCAAGCACAGGAATTACTTTTGAGCGGACAAATGCAAGTTAAAGACGCCGCAAAGACCGTGGGTTATGCCAGTCCCACCTCCTTTAACACCGCTTTCCGCAAGAAATTTGGGATTGCACCAAGTTTATACTGCACCCAAAAACAAATTTAGTCCGCCTCAAAGAGGTCGAGGGTCCGTTTCAAAGAGGTCAACCCCTCCAAAATTACTTTTTCACCCTGTAGGCTTATTGGATATCTTTAGCAACAGTTGCTTGGGGATATTTCCCAAGATCACGATTGAGCAATTTAGTTTTGTGTGAGGACAGACATGAAAAGAACTTTACTGAGCCATATGCTCGTGGCTGGAATCACTTCAGTCATTGCCACTGCACCTGTTTTTGCCCAGGTGAGCATCGTCACTGATATTCGAGTTTTGACAACGGATTTCGGACTAGAAGTTATTTTAGATACTTCAGATAATGTCCCCTTAGAAGCTGCCATTGTAAAAGAAGGCAATAGTATTATTGCGACTATTCCCAATGCTCAATTATCGAGAAGTACATTTCGTGAAGTTGATCCTATTCTGGGAATAACGGAAATAACAGCTCTCAATCTCGATCCCAACACCCTTCAAGTAACGATTACCGGAGACATAAACGCTCCTCAAGCCGAGATTGTCCAAAGTCCCCAAGGGTTAAGCCTCAATGTGGTGACTGCCATGGCAGAAACTGAAGACTTAGAGGTCATTGAGTTAGTGGTCACTGCCACCCGGACAGAGGAAGACCCCCTTGATATTCCCCGCTCAATTACGGTTATTAATCGCCAACAGATCGAAGCACAAAGTGCTGTGAGTAACAACACTGCTGATATTATCTCTCGCTTCGTGCCTGGCCTGGGCGCTCCTAACCTATCAAATCGTGCCAACGCACAAACCCTACGAGGCCGGGATTTTTCTGTTTTAATTGACGGCATTCCCCAACGCTCCAATCGTAGCCCGAATATTCAATTAGAGTATATTGACCCCGATCAGATCGAACGCATTGAGGTGGTCAGTGGCCCCACAGCCATTTATGGTGCAGAAGCCCTAGGGGGGGTGATTAATATCATTACCCGTCAGCCCCAAGAAGAACAGTTTCTTTCTACAGCTGAAGTTGGATTTAATAATCTTGCCTTTGGCGAAGAAGAAAGTGTTGGTACAGATTTACGCTATGACATTTCCGGCAAGGAAGGCAATGTTGACTATCGGCTCTCCCTAAGTCGGACAACAACGGGAGATTTTTACGATGCAGAAGGAGATTTAATTCCGACAGATAACCGTACTCTGGATAACACAGAGAGCCTTGGTCTTTTGGCGAAGTTGGGGATAGATATTGATGAAGCGCAACGGTTGGAATTTAACTTTACCTATAATTCCGATGATCGCGACATTGAAATTCTCCCTGTTCCCAACAGTGACCCCGATGGCAAAACCCTCGCAACCCGCCGCACTATTGGTTTTTCAGGTGCTACGGATCCCGAAATCCGGAGTTTAAGTACCTATCTCACCTACACCCACGACAATCTTTTTTTAGATAGCCAAGTTGATGTTCAGGCCTATTATCGTAATAGCTTCCAGAGTGGCATTCCCAGTGACGCAAGAAATGATTTCTTCTTTGATGCCATTGTTTTAACTCGGGCCGAGGAAGAGGCATTTGGTGGACAACTGCAAATTGATACTCCTCTAGCAGAGAATGCCAATTTATTGTGGGGAGCTGATTTTGAATTTCAGAAAAACGGCGCTAGCGTTACGGAAGAAGCAGATCCCGTTGCATTTGATCAAGACGGCATTTTTCGCACGATCAATGAATATGACAACCTCGCTCCGGCCTATGATCTTGATAACTTAGGTTTGTTTGGACAGTTGCAATGGGATGTAACCGATAAATTTCTGTTGAGTGGTGGGGTACGCTATGACCGTTTTGGGTTCAGCGTTGATGACTACGTAACCTTCTACGATGATGATTTTAATCGCTTTTTTGATCCGGGCTTTGATGAGGCTGAAGCGACTATCGAGGGAGGAGAGCGCACCTTTGATGCAACGGTTTTCAATGTTGGGACTGTATATCAAATGACACCTGAGTTGAGTGCGTTTGCCAACTTTTCCCAAGGTTTTTCTGTGCCTCGCTTTTTAAGTTTTTTGGGCTTTCCGCCTACGCCTTCTACTTTTACTATTGATGGCTCTATCGATGATCTACAACCCCAGAAAGTTAATCAGTATGAACTAGGCCTTCGTGGTCGTTGGAATACGGTGCAGTTTTCTCTAGCTGGTTTTTACAATACTTCAGATTTGGGTGCCAGATTAGTGGAAAACGACCGAGGTATTCTCACGCTACAACGGGCTCCAGAGAGAATCTACGGGCTAGAAGCGAGTGTAGACTGGCAACCGAGTGATCGCTGGCAACTTGGGGCCGTCGTTGGTTGGAACGAGGGGGAATCTGATCCCAACGACGATGGTAATTTCCAAGCTCTCAATAGTTTCAGCATTCAGCCACTCAAACTAACCGCCTATGTGCAACATGAAACTTTGCCAGGCTGGAATAATCGTCTGCAACTGTTATATGTCGGTGATCGCGATCGCGCCTTTGAAACCCTTGATGATCGTGGTAGACCAGTCGATCCTAAGGCAATTGAAGGTTATGTCGTTGTGGATTACATCAGCAGTGTGAGTCTCGGCGGCGGCACTCTACAAATTGGTGTCCAAAATTTATTTGATCATCAATATTCTTCTGTCTACTCACAGGCTCTAAGAGCATCTAACTTAGCTGAATCCGGGAGAACCCTCACGGCAAGTTATCGCCTGAGTTGGTAATGGGTAGAACAAAGAAAATGTTCTAATTTTGGTGGATAAGGCTGCATGTTCAAACCAAGGCGATTCATTATTTTTACACTTTTAACCTTCTGGTTGATGACCAGTTGCACTGGCGATCGCTCAGTTGAGACCAATCTGCGCCCAGACTGTCATCTGATGCAACACGCCCTGGGAGAAACCTGCGTTCCCCTAGAGCCTCAGCGGATTGTAACCTTAGGAGGAACAACCCTAGAATCTGCCTTGGCCATGGACATCCAGCCCCTAGCTGCCCAAACGGATGTCCTACTACACCTAGAAACACAGCTAGCAGACATCGAAATTCTCGGTTGGCCCCTCAACTTAGAAAAGATTGTCGCCCTGAAGCCTGATCTGATTATCGGGTTGGCCGATGGCCAAGAACAAACGACCTATGACTTACTGAGCCAAATTGCCCCCACGGTTCTCGCCAACAATCAAAATAGTGGCCATTGGCAAGAAATTGTTCGGTTTATGGGTGAGGTCTTCCAGGAACCCGAAATGGCGAACCGGGTCATCACAGATTATCAAGGGCAGATTACCAATCTAAAACAACAACTAGGTGAGCAACGTTCAGAAATAGAAGTATCAGTAATCCGTCTCTATCCAGACAAAATTAGCGTTTATCTCAAAGATTCGTTTATTGGCCAAATTTTGGCAGATATTGGTTTGGGGCGACCTGCAGCCCAAAATTTAGATCAAAACCAAGCCTTAGCCATCGTAGGAAACCCAATTCAGATGTCTCTTAGTCAAGAACGCTTACAAGATGCCGATGGGGATATTATTTTTGTCGTAGTTTATGATTACCAGCCTCGCATTGAAAAAGAGTCCCAAGCGCAGCTCAAAAAATTAGCAGATACTCCACTCTGGTCTCGTTTAGGAGCAGTCAAACAAGATCAAGTCTATCTGGTAGGCGGTCATTGGCTTGTTAGTGGCCCCCTTGCTGCCCAGGCAGTCATTGATGACTTATTATCTTTGGAATTTCTTGAAAACTAACTCGTACCAAACCTTGACCCACGGAAGGAGACTTAAGCAGTATCAGAAATTATGCTTTTGCTCTCTAGAATGTTTCTCTTTGAGAAAGGGAGGCATTATTTTGTCTGGTAATGTCTTGCAGTTGTAGCAGGTTAGGAAACTTTTTGGAAAGTCTCCAGGTATGGAATCACTTAAAGTTATCCAAAAATCTAGTACGTAAGACATAATTTGTAAGAATTGCCGTATTTTTGCCAGAAATTTACCAATAAACCCATTAACAATTGATTTTAGCTTTATTTTTCTAAAGCATCCTTGAATAACTGGTAGTACTAAAGGGGTAATGAGGAATTGTAGTGATGGATGAAATTCCACAATAGTCCAATGTGATTAAATACACACTTGGAGAAGGCTAGACTGCGTCTCACAAACCGTGACATCCTTTGCCTCACAGTACAATTAAAGCGCTCAATATAACTGGTTTTACCACTCTGTTTGCTAACCACCCGATGACGCTTTGAAGGGAATACGCCACGGTAGGCTTCCCACTCATCCGTGTAGAAGACTCCACATTGCCGATATACCCCAGGCAATGACGCCCACAGTGCTTTTGCACTCTCTCGACCACGGCAACCAACGTGCAGACCAATAATTTCCCGGGTTTGAACGTCAAGGGCCAGCCAGACCCACTGTTTATTGCCTTTGTGGTCAACAAAAGACCAGAGTTCGTCACACTGCACCTTTAAAGACCCCTTTTTTTGGGGACAACCTTGGCTCTTCTTGGTACTTGTGCTGCTTTCATATTGACGTAATTTTGCAGCCATTGTTCAGAAACTTGAACAGCTCTGGCGATGCCGGCCATCGAAATACGTTCGAAAAGCAGACGGTCAATCAGAGCGCGGGTTTCAGCATCAATGAGTTTATTGGTGGGATGTTCCACGAATTGACGACCGCATTGCTTGCAGAGAAAGCGCTGTTTACCGTTGTGGATGTGCCCATTTTTGACTGTATGTTGGGATTGACAGCTGGGACATTGAGGCATGGGTCGGAGTCAATGACTTCCGTTCTACCTTAACAAAACCGTCATTACCCTTTTAGTACCACCGAATAACTTTATTTTGTTGAAGAATTTTTATTGAAATAAATTCTTATTACTGATAAGCTGTAGGTTGCTTTACAGTAACTTTGCAACTGATGGTAAGGAAAGCCCCATGAGTATGTCTGACCTTTGTCAGCAAGAGCGGCAAAATGAACAAGAAGTCCTGAAAAAATGGTTGGCCTGCGGGTTGACAGGCTCTGTTGTCCTCCACGCAGGGGCTTTGTTAGGGTTGCGCTGGTTACCCCCGGTAGAAACGGTCTCTACGGAACAACCGCCCTTAGAATTTATCGTCACTGAAACGCCGCCTGTTGAAGAGCCGGAAGTCACGGAAGAAACACCTCCAGAACCCCTGGACACTCTGCCAACATCTGCGGCAACTCCGAGTGTGCCTGCTCCAAGTGCAGTGACCAATATCCCTGTGCCAATCCCCCAGCCAACGGTAACGGCTGCGGCTCCTACAGTTCGCCCCCAGGAAGCACCGCCAGAACCCCAGGTTCAGGAAACGACCTCTGAGCCAGAATCCCAGGAATCTGCGTCCGAACCGGAACCTCCGGTGTCCGAGGATGCCCCTGCTCCCCTATCGCCTGAAAATTCAAACCCATTGCGGGGTCAACTACAGGCCGCCGCATCAGGAGCCGAGCGCAATGCCACCACAAAGCCTGGGAGCACGGCAACCGGAGCGAACCGTTCTAAGCCAACAAGTCCTGGTGTTTCCTCCGCCCCCCTTAGTGCAGCCAATAATGCAGGTCTCCGTGGCAGCCTGCAGAACGAAAATCGCCAAGGTAATCCCAACACAAACAGTAGCGGTAGGCCCGGCAATCAAACAGCAGCTCAACGGTCTGCTCCAACTCGCCCAAGCAATAATCCCCCTGCGGCCCCTGTCGCATCTGGAGCCGGTTGTTCTGCCCCCAGCCAACCGCAGTTTCCTGCTTCCCTTGCCTCTAGGGGAATTGAGGCAAGACCTGTGGTTGAGGTGATTACAAGTACAAATGGCAGTGTGGCCCAAGCAAGAATCCTGCGCTCTAGTAATTACTCAGCCCTTGATCAGGCGGCCCTCTCCGCTGCCCGGGGCATTCGTTGTCCCAGTGGTGAACAGCGGCGGGTACGTTTAGCGATTAACTTTGCGCAACCGGGCACTGACTTTGAACGGGAGGCTAAACAGCGCCAAATGGAAGCAGAGGAGCAACGCCAAGCTGAACTGGAACGGCAGCGACAAGCCGAGGCCGAACGTCAACGCCAGGCGGAATTAGCGCGCCAACAACAAGAACAACAGGAAAATCAAGCCCAAGAACAGCAAGCCGCTCAAGAACAACAGGCCGAAGCTGAACAACAACGTCAAGAACAGAATCAAGCAGCCCAAGAACAGAATCAAGCAGCCCAAGAACAACAACGCCAGGCGGAAGCCGAGCAACAAAGACAGGCCGAGGCCGAACGACAGCAACAAGCAGAAGCGGAAAGGCAGAGACAGGCGGAAGCTGAGCGCCAACGTCAGGCAGAATTGGAGCGTCAAAGACAAGCTGAACAGGAAAGACAACGCCAGGCTGAGCTTGAGCGTCAGAGACAGGCGGAAGCTGAACGGCAGCGTCAACAGCAACAACAGCAACAGGCGGTACCCACATCGGAAACGGGTGGTTAGGTCTGATTGGTTCGTATGTTTTGAGTCATTACTTTATTTGAATATTTGAAGATTGCAATTAGATTATGGTCATTTATAAGACATTTTTTTCTTTGGGTTTAGCAGCTTTAGGCACTCTCTCTACAGGGGCGATCGCCAATGCGGTGACTATCTCTTTACCGAATGGGGGCCAATGCGAGGGGGAACTGGTGGAAGGCCAACTTCAGGGCCAGGTCACTTGTGAATATGGCAATGGTGATCGCTATGAGGGCGAATTTGTCGCGGGGCAAAAAGAAGGGGAAGGAATCTATACTTTTGCGACGGATGGCCGCTATGAAGGGGAATTCCAAGGTGGACAGATCCAAGGTGAAGGTATCCGGGAATATGGCAACGGCGATCGCTACGAAGGCGAGTTTGCAGCAGGACAACCCCATGGCCAAGGCACTTTTACCACTACCGATGGCGGCAGCTATACTGGCAAATTTGTTGCCGGGGTACCCAGCGGCGAGGGGACTTTCACCTACCAAAATGGCGATCGCTGTACGGGTACAGTTGTAGAGGGAAATCTCACGGGGCCGGGTTTCTGTGAATACAGCAATGGCGATCGCTATGAAGGTGAGCTAAAAAACGATCTCCCAGATGGGGAAGGAACATTTACCTTTAGTGATGGCAGCCAGTACACCGGAGCAGTGGCCCTCGGCGCAATTACCGGCCAAGGGGTTTATACCCTCGCCAATGGCAATGAATATGCTGGCGAATTTGTGGGTGGTAACTTTGTGGGCCAAGGCACTTTTACTTACCAAAATGGCGATCGCTGCGAAGGGGAGTTTGCCGATAATCTGCTCAACGGCCAAGGGGTCTGTGAATATGCCGATGGCGATCGCTACGAAGGCAATTTTCAAAATGATCTTTACCAGGGGGCCGGTGTTTACATCTTCAGCGATGGCACGCGCATTGAAGGCACCTGGGATGAAGGGGAATTAGTTGAATAATATTCCTATTTCTGATTTTTTTTAAGCTTGCCCTATGCCGTTTCGGTTGATTTTTCAATTGTTGTGACCCAAACCAATTTTTTTTCCGCTTTATTTTTACCCCGATCAATACGTCTCATGGGAGGTTTATTGATTAGCTTTGCCCTACTTCTGGTGAGTTTTTTAGCTAGTCTGAATTTTGGGGCGGCGGATATTTCTGCGGCAGAAATTTATGGGTCAATTTTTCAATTTGATGGGTCTACGGAACAGCTTGTAATTCGGACAGTTCGTTTACCGCGATCGCTCATTGCCTTGGTGGTCGGTTCGGCTCTGGCCGTTGCGGGGAGCCTGATGCAGGGGATTACCGGAAATCCTTTAGCTTCGCCGGCGATTTTGGGGGTAAATGCGGGGGCGGCCTTTGCGGTGGTGTTAGCGACGTTAATCGGTGGGGGGGCTTCTCTGAATCTTTATGCGGGTTTTGCTCTATTAGGTGCGGGTTTAACGGCGGTTTTAGTCTATGGCTTTGCCTCCCTGGGTCGGGGTGGGGCTTCGCCGCTCAATTTGACCTTGGTGGGAGCCTCTTTTACCGCTTTTCTCGCGTCCATGACCAGCGGCATTTTAATCGTCAGTCAACAAACCCTAGATCAAATTCGTTTTTGGTTAGCGGGTTCGGTGGCCGGTCGAGATCTTGATTTGCTTCTCCAGGTTTTGCCCTATTTAGTGGTGGGTTTATTGCTTTCTTTGAGCCTCGGTAAACAAATCACCCTGCTCAGTTTGGGGCAGGATATGGCCCAGGGATTGGGACAAAATACCCTCGTGATTAAGATCTTGGCGGCGGTTTGTGTGCTGCTGTTGGCTGGGGGGAGTGTGGCGATCGCCGGGCCGATTGGCTTTGTGGGACTGATTGTGCCGCACATGACCCGATTTTTGGTGGGGACGGAATACCGCTGGATCTTGCCCTATGCAGCGGCAATGGGCGGAATTTTGCTGCTGTGGGCGGATATTCTGGCGCGGTTGCTCATTCAGCCCCAGGAGTTACCCGTTGGTTTGGTGATGCCTCTCATTGGTGCGCCATTCTTTATTTATCTGATTCGCGCCAAGGTGAAACGATGAGCAAAACCCCCCTAACTTTTCGGCCTAATTTCTTACCCTTTTCGTTGCAGTTAGACCGACGGGTGCCCTTGGCGATCGCCTTTTTATTCATAAGTACCCTCGCGGCGATGATCATCAGCTTGGGCGTGGGGGAATTTTTTATTCCGCCCCTTGAAATTCTCCAAACATTACTGGGTTTTAACGGCGATAGTGATGCCAGCTTTGTCTTGTTGATCCTGCGTTTGCCCCGAATTTTAGTGGCCTGGCTGGTGGGAGTGGGCTTGGCGATCGCCGGGACAATTATCCAGAGCTTAACCCGCAATCCCTTAGCGGAACCGGGCATTATCGGCATCAATAGCGGTGCGGCCCTGGCAGCAGTGAGTTTAATTGTGATCTTTCCGGGCGTGTCTGTGGCGGTATTACCCTTAGCGGCCTTTGGGGGGGCTTTGGCGGTGACGGTGTTGATTTATCTGATCGCTTGGCAGGGAGGCAGTTCACCCTTGCGCCTCATTTTAGTGGGCATTGGTTTTAACCTAATTGCGGCGGCCCTGACCAATTTACTCGTCACCTTCGGCAACATCAATCAAGTTTCCCAAGCGTTGGTGTGGCTGGCGGGTAGTGTCTATGGGCGCAGTTGGGAGCAGGCGATCGCCCTCGTGCCGTGGATCGTGATTGGCAGTAGCGTCGCTTGGCTCATGAGTAAAGAATTAAACGGCTTTCATCTCGGTGATGACCTCGCCCAAGGTTTAGGGGTTTCTATTGAAATGCGACGGGGATTATTAATCTTGGTCAGTACGGCCTTGGCTGGGGCATCGGTGGCAACGGCGGGGGCCATTGGGTTTGTCGGTTTAGTTGCGCCCCACATTGCGCGCCAGTGGGTCGGCAATGTTCACCAAGGATTATTGCCGACTGCGGCTTTGATGGGCGGCTGCTTGGTGGTGGTGGCGGACTTGATTGGTCGCGTTTTATTTGCGCCCTTGGAATTGCCCTGTGGCATTATTACCGCAATCCTCGGTGCCCCCTATTTTCTCTATTTATTGATCAAACAACATTAAACCATGAGCCAATTGAGCGCGAAGCAACTCACCTTAAATTATGGCAAGAAGACAATTGTCGAGCAGTTTAATCTGGCGATTCCTGCTGAAAAAATTACGATTTTAGTAGGGGCGAATGGCTCAGGAAAATCAACGCTGTTGCGGGGTTTAGCGCGACTGCTCCCCCCAAAACAAGGCAATATTTACCTCGATGGTAAGGCAATTCAAAAGTATTCCAATCAGGCGATCGCCAAACGGTTGGGCATTCTCCCCCAAAATCCCACAGCCCCAGAAGGGTTAACGGTGCGGGATCTCGTTGCTCAGGGCCGCTATCCTCACCAAACTTGGTGGCAGCAGTGGTCAAAGGAAGATGAATATTACGTCGAAAAAGCGTTGCAAATTACGGGGATGCAAGAATTTGCAGACCGGGATCTGGATACTCTGTCTGGTGGTCAACGGCAGCGGGCTTGGATTGCGATCGCCTTGGCGCAAAACACTGACATTTTATTACTGGATGAACCGACAACTTTCTTAGATTTGGCTCATCAAATTGAAGTTTTAGATCTGCTGTTTCACCTCAACCGCACGGAGGGTAAAACCATTGTGATGGTGCTCCATGAGTTGAATTTGGCCTGCCGTTATGCGGATCACCTCGTCACAATTAAAAACGGCAAACTCTATAGCCAGGGCCACCCCAGCGAGGTGATGACCCAAACGATGGTGGCGGATGTGTTCCGATTGCAGGCGGAGATTATCCCCGACCCGATCACCCACACGCCGATGTGTATTCCCATTTCCCAAGGCGATCGCCAACTCGTCAAAGATCATCAGAAATATTAGGCGATCGCCTCTATAGAAAACAGGTCAGCTTTAGCACTAACGACTTTAATAATGATCGTGTTGTATACTTAATGTATAAACACTGTATTTGGAGATCCCCCACATGATCACCCAAAAAATCACGAAATGGGGCAACTCTTTTGGTATTCGCTTGCCTCAATCCATGCTCCAGCAATGCGGTTGGCAGGAAGGGGAACAGGTGACGATATCAATGGAAAACAACCAAATTATTTTGAGCCTTGCTCGACCAAAATATAGCCTTGCGGAATTACTCAAGGATGCAAAACCTGAAGCACAGCATTCTGAAGTGGATTGGGGGGAAGCCCAAGGAGAAGAGTCTTGGTAAAAATTAACGGCATGGTTCCTAAGCGGGGGGATATTATTTTTCTCGAACTGAATCCCCGCACAGGTAGTGAACAATCAGGTTATCGTCCGGCGATCGTGATTTCCCCTGAGGAATATAACCGTATTTCTAATCTGACCCTAATCTGTCCAATCACGAGTAAAGAAAAAGGCTGGGTGTTTGA
This sequence comes from Picosynechococcus sp. PCC 11901, assembly GCF_005577135.1. Taxonomy (NCBI): domain Bacteria; kingdom Bacillati; phylum Cyanobacteriota; class Cyanophyceae; order Chroococcales; family Geminocystaceae; genus Picosynechococcus; species Picosynechococcus sp. PCC 11901. Next base: position 107,066 of record NZ_CP040361.1, on the reverse strand, counting down.
GGTGAAACTTCCGCCTAATCTCAAAACCCAAGGCGTCATTCTGGTCGATCAAATTCGGGCGGTGGACTGTCGAGCCAGGAAAGCAAAAATTGTGGAACAACTTCCCCTTGACACTCTTAATGAAGTACTCGCGAGGTTAGAGCCTCTTTTGACTTAGGTCAGTCTTGTTCTACAAAAGTTTTCAATCAAAATTCACCTGACCTCGCTAACTGTAATCCCCTAAATGCGTTGCAGCGATCGCCGAATTGCTTCGCACTGCTCTGGGTCATATTGCCAACGCGCCAAAAAATCTTGGTAATCCCCTGAGCCAGCTTCAAGGGTTTGCAGCAGGCGTAATCGCTCATTTCTAAAAATGACATTGCGCTGTTCTAGTTGTTTGAGGAGATTCAAAGAGCGTGTTTTGACCCGTTCCGAACCCTGCTGCTGGTTAAAATCACCGTTGCGTCGGTGGGCGATCGCCATGGCCGTAGACATCGCCACATTTTTCACCAAAATCTCGTAGATGTGTTCCGCCACTTGAGTAAATCCGTCCAGAAAAATCCCTGGCGGTTGATCCGCAAGGGGGCTATTGCCCGTTAAATAACTCACAAAAAAGCCCCGCACCCCATCCCGGTGACTCAACAATGCCTGCATCTGCGCCAGAATTTCCGTATCCGTTAATTTTTGGGATTCAACCTGTTCGAGCCAGGTTTGGGTAAAGGCGATCGCCTCTGGGAAAGAAAGGGCGTTGAGATCTGTGACGTTTAAAGCAGTCATGGGATAAATTTGTCCAAAATCGTGGAATTTTTACAAGACGAACAAGGCCGAGTGGGGGCAGTGCCTAGGTGATACTTTGGAGCTTTTCGCAGGTGCTTTGAATTGCCTCAAGGCCCCCCGGATTTACCAAGCCATAATAATCAAAAGTATAAATGCGATCATTTTTCACGGCTGCTAAGTCCTGCCAAAAAGGAGCCGATTTGAGCTGATTGATCGAATCGTCCCCCACATCCACCATGATTAACATTTCAGGGTTAGCGGCCAAGACTTTTTCAGGGGAAAGGGTGACGTAACCCTGCTGGGGACTATCACCCTGGAGATCGGCGACGAGATTATTTAACTGAAATCGTTGCAAAAGATCCCCGGCCCAACTCTCCTTATTAGGAGCAAGCATCGGCTGATTACTCACTAGAACAAGGGTCGGATCGTCTGGAGAAGCACCTTGGGGCACGCATTGAGCGTAGCTTTCGAGGAGTGGCGTTGGGTCGGTTTGGGTTTTTTCGGCGAGGGTCTGAGTTAATGCTTCGAGCGATCGCCAATCGGGGACAGCAGTGGCGAGGGTTTGAATGCCCAACTCCTCCAATCTTGCCAACACTTGATCATGGAATCCCGTTGCACCAACGACTAAATCTGGTTTGAGGGCAACAATTTTTTCGAGGCTGGGGGGCGTTTGGCCTTCGCTGACCGTGGGCAGTCCCGCAAAGGTGGGGTTGTCTGCCAGTAAGCGGCTTCCCGGAATTCCCACTAATTTTTCTGCATCGAGACGGGCAATAATATCCGCTGACAGGGAAGTGAGGGCGACAATTTTGGTGATCGTTTCCGGTTCGGTGGTTGCTGCATTGCTAATCTCCGGGGCAGTTGGGGCGATATCCGCAACATTCGACGGACTTTGGCTGCAACCAACCATTAACAGCAACAAGGACAGGCTTAGGCAACGTTTAAAATAGGGCATTTGCATCGTAATTCAATTAGGAAAACTAAAAAAACTGTGGGGTGTGAGGCGGCGAAAGAAAGGAGTTATTTTGAAACGGTAGAGACAGCAACCGGTTGCAGGAGACTAATTAACTGCCCCTGGGGACTCCGCACTGCGGCCACTTTGCCAAAGGAAGGTTCCCGCACACGACCTTCGAGGCTGCCACCGAGGGCTTCGAGTTGGGCGATCGCCCCGTACACATCCGCTACACAAAAACTGAGAATTGGTGTGCTGCCCGTTTTTGGTGGTTCCGCAACACTGTGAAAAGCAATGGTGGTGCCATTGGCTTCTACTTCTCCCCAGGTGGGACTTTGGGCCTTGATCGGTAGCCCTAACCCCCGATGGAAAAAGTCAATAGCAGCGGCCACATCTTCAACCATCAACATGACGTGACGAAATTGAGCAGTAATCATTTCAGACATGGATTGTCTCCAATAGGTAAACAACAAAATTGAGTAAAAATAGCGAAACGAAGAGCGAACGATACAGCAAAAACATAGCGATTGATCCCTGGAAAATTAGGGTGAAACCAAGCTTAGAATTGCCACGTCAACCCAGCCCGCAGACTAATTCCCGGTTGGGCATAGCGGGCAATATCAACAGGTTCTGGCGAATTCAAGAGGGGCCGGACGTCGGAATAGAGGAAATATTGGTTGTTAAATAGATTAAAAATCCCCGCATTCAACTTGAGATTGGGATTGATGTTGTAATAGCCCAACAGATCCACCACGGCATAGCCCTCTGGACTGTAGGAACCCGCCGGGCGATCGCCCCGGAGTCTTGGTTCACCGACCAAGGTGGCAATGAGATCTGTACCCCACCGATCTTCCTTTGCTCGATAACGTAGTCCCAATACTGCTTTGAGGGGTTCTACGCTTTCAAGGGGTTCATCATCTTCTAGGTCATCCCCCACCGTGAGCCCCAAACTACCAATCACACTAAACCCATGGGGTTGCTCACTAAAGCGATATTCCCCGGCCAGTTCGACACCGTAGGTGCGGGCAGCACCGACATTTTGGGATTGGAACAAATTCACCAAATTGCCGTTGATGAGTGTTGTACCTGCATTGGCAAAGGTTTCAATAAAATTTTCGTAATAGCTATAGAAACCCGTCACACTAAAATTCCCCCGGGGAAAATCACCACGAATTCCTAATTCAAAGGTGTCGCTGGTTTCCGGTTTGAGATTCGGATTTGATAGGGTTTTATAGCGGAAGAAAGGACTGGTTAAATTTGTAAAACCGGCATTGATTTCACTATACAAAGGCGATCGGAAGCCCCGGGCGTAACGACCAACTAGGGCAATTTCTGGGGAAGTTTGCCAAACAAACCCTAGGTTAGGGGAAAGGGCAGAATCACTAAAGTCAGCAGCTTCGGCATCGGGACTGTTGCGTTGGTAAAGCTCGTCAATAGTAGTATCGAGGCGATAGGTGTCATAGCGCAGACCAGGCAAGAGAGTAAAGGTATCCGAAAGGGCCATTTCATTTTGCAGATAGACGCCAAAGCGGGTGGTTTCCGAATCTGGGAAATCTTTTACCGGGAAATTATCGCTACCTACTTGGTTGGTCGTGAGGGTGACATTGCCAGCGCTATCAAAGCGAGTTTCTAGGCCATCTCTGGTTCGCTCGTTATTTGTCTTTGATAAATCGAAGCCATAGGTCAAACGGTTATCAATATTGCCCCAACGGAAATTACTTTGGAGCTGTACTTCACCGCCAAACAGTTCGTCGGTAAAGATATTGCTGAGATTACGGAAACGTCGTTCTGTCCCGGCAAAATTTAAAAAGTCCTGGGTGCGCAATTCATCAACACCAGCATTTTGGTAATAAACTTGCGCCTTGGCATTATCAATAAAACCCTCTCCGTCGGGGTTGTCGTAGAGATAGGCAAGGCTGTATCGTTCGCGGTAGGAATCGGCTTCGAGGGTTTCATTTTGACCTTGGAACCCCCGGGGGCCTTGGAGCAGGGCCGCAGTAATCGGGGCGACTTGGAATTCATTGGTGCTGCGGAAAATTTCGGTGGTGAAGGCCAGGGTAGAATTTTCACTGAGCTTGAAATTTAACTTCCCAAGGAAATTATCGCGATCGCCATAGCGGTCATCGACAAATTCATTTCCTTCGGGGAGGCGGGCCTCAAATCCACTGCGTCCGGTATAGCCAATTAATGCTTCGAGGGAATCGGCTCGGAAGGCGGTTACTGCGCCATAATTGAGGCTTTTGTCGGTGGTTTCAAAGCCCGTGGAGATGCGCGTAAAGTTATTTTTATCGGTTAAAGCGAGGAGATCGCTGGGATCAATGGTTTGGAAACTAACTACCCCACCGAGGGCATCACTGCCATAGAGAGCAGAGGCCGGGCCGCGAATAATTTCTACCCGTTGCAAGCTATCGAGATCCACATAATCTCGTCCCAGGGCCGGAGTGCCAAAGGTAAATTGAGTTGGGATGCGAATACCGTCATTGAGAATCAGCACCCGATTGCCGCCGAGGCCGCGAATGTTGACATCTTGCAGGCCATAGCGTCGGTCATTTCCCACAGAAACATTGGGTTCGTAGCGGACAAGATCCCGCAAATCTTGCACGAGATTATCATCAATTTCTTCGGCATCAATGACACTAATCGAGCCGGGGGTACGACTCACCAGGCGCGGCGATCGCGTGCCCAATACCGTAATTTCGAGTTCTTCGATGGGCATCGCATCTAGATCCAAAGGCATTTCCGTCAAATCTGCCATATCGTCCTTGGTTGCAATGGTAGCCATGGTTTCGAGGGAGACAGCGGTTGTGGGTAATTCCCCTTGACCCTGGACAATAATTTCTAGGCGATCGCCTCCCTGTTGTTCGACTGTAATGGCGGCAATATCGGCGGTTGGTGCGGTAAATTGCCAAGTTTGACCATCAGGTAAAGTGAGGATGGCGGGTTCGATAGTTGCGACCAGATCTGTTCCCCGCTGAATAAAGGGCTGACCAGGCAAGGTTAAGGGCTGCCCCGCCGCCGTTTCGAGAATGATATTGACACGATTGGGTCGGGTGTCGAGGCGAATTCCAGTGATGGTAGCTGGTTGGGCTTGGGCCAACTGGTTCGTTTCCGGATTTGTTTGGGCGATCGCTTTGTCCGGGGACATCCAAAACATCAACGGCACCAAGCCACACAACGCCAAGCTATAACGCAGAGAAGAACGTTCCATGAATAAATAAATTAATGAGTATAAATAGATGTAATTAGAACAAATAGAGCACGATCTGATGTAGGGAAAGACCAAACTTGAGAGAGAGTAGTGGTGTCTGTAATTAAACCGAGGCTGGCCCTAAAACGCAGACTTGTAACCCTACGGGGGTCGGCATTGTCACCGCTTCTACCCCAAAGCCAAACCGCAGATTTTCCGGGGTGATCACCGCAGCGGGTGTCCCTAGGGCAAAGAGTTTGCCGTCCTTAATCATGGCCAGGCGATCGCTGTAACGGGTCGCCAAATTGAGCTCATGGAGAACGGTGACAATGGTCAAATTTTGCTGGCGGTTTAACTGCTTAAGCAGCTCCAACAGTTCCAGTTGGTAATGGATATCTAAAAAAGTCGTCGGTTCATCCAAGATGAGAATCTTTGGCTTTTGGGCGAGGGCTAGAGCCAAAAAAGCCCGTTGACGTTCCCCGCCAGACAGTTGCGCCACAGGGCGATCCGCAAAAGGTAACAGTTGAGTTTGGGCCAAGGCTTGATGAATTTGGGCCTGATCCGCCTCGCTATATTCCCACTGCCACCAGCGCTGGTGGGGGGCTCTCCCTAAACCGACCAATTGCCGCACCGTTAAGCCCATCGGAATTCGGGATTGTTGGGGCAAAATCGCCAGACTCCGGGCAATTTCCTGGGGCGATCGCCGCTGAATTGCTTTGCCATCCAAGCGCACTACCCCCCGTTGGGGTTTGAGAATGCGACTGAGAAGTCGGAGTAGGGTGGATTTTCCCGACCCATTGCCCCCCACAATAGTCAGCCATTCCCCTGGATGAACCGTTAAGTTGACATCCTGAACAACCGACCTTTTGGTATAGCCCCCAAACAGATGCTCCCCTTCAAGCAAAGATGACCATGAAGATTCTGGCGGTTGTACCTGTAATGCCTGTGATAATGTCATGCCTGAGCCTCCCGACCCCGCCGATAAAGCAACGCAATAAATAATGGTGATCCCAATAAAGCTGTGACGGCTCCCACGGGTAATTCCACCGCCCCAGAGCGAGATAGGAGATCCGCCAAGGTTAGAACCCATGCCCCAGCCAGGGCCGAGAGGGGCAAAATCCAGCGGTAGTCAGCCCCTACTAAGAGCCGTACCCCATGGGGCACCACCAAACCCACAAAGCCGATGAGGCCAGAAATACTCACTGCACTGGCCGCCAATAAGCTGGCAATGCCGCCAATCAGTAACCGCGATCGCCCTAGGGAAACCCCCAGACCCACCGCCGCATCATCACCGAGATTCAGCAAATTTAAAGACCGTCCCAATAAACAGCCGACAATCAAAGCCACGCTCAGATAGGGCGCAACTAGGCTCAAATCCTGCCAACCACGACCATTGAGGCTACCGATTAGCCAATTGAGGGCCGCCTGGATGCGACTATCATCCGCCAAAAGAATGAGGGTGGTTTGCACTGCTCCAAACAGAGAACTTACCGCCACCCCCGCCAGTACCAGACGTTCCACCGACAGACCGCCGCCCACATAGCCGAGGCCATAGACTACCGCTGCGGTGACCAAAGCCCCCAGCCAAGCCCCCAGGGGAATCCAAATCGCCAGGACATTGAGGGTAATAAAGGCGATCGCCACTAAACCAGCCCCCGCCGAAATACCGAGGATAAACGGATCGGCGAGACTATTGCGGAGTAACCCTTGGAGGAGCGCACCGGATAACCCCAAAGCAGCCCCCACTACCAAGGCCACCACAATACGAGGTAACCGCAAGTCCCAAATAATCGTTTGAAACATCGGGTCTCCCTGATGTCGCAACGCTTGCCAAACTTGATCTGGCCCCATGGAGACGGCCCCCTGACATAGGGCAACAATACTCGTAATTACCACTAAGACAGCAAGTAGCACAGATGTCCACGCAATCCGCTGTTGAGAATAATCCTGAATTGAAAACTGAAAACACCTAAGCATCGATCTAAATAGTTGAAATTTAATAGCAAAAATTAAAGTCCACTGATAAACAGCCCAGAAATATTGACTGGGCCTAGGACGTTTTAAAACCTTAGAAAAATAACCGTCGATGACTTAACTGAAATAAAAACCCCATGGCCCATTAACCGCGATTGACTAATGTCATGGGGTTGATGACATCTCCCTGAAGTTGCAATTAATTAGCATTAACCTAGAGACTTTAGTGGATCATTCTTGTCCTGTCAAGCAAACTACTAGAAATCTTTTTCAATTAAAGCTGGATCGACATCACTAGCTGCCCAAGTCAGGTCAGAACAAGATTTAAGGCGTTTTGCGCTGAATTCTGCTTGGGCAAGTGGACAAACCAAAACAAGCTAAAAATATTGACTACATAACTAATTAGCTTTATATTGATAAATAGGTCAGATGTCAGCCAAAAACAATCTCAATATGTTCGCAAGAGACTTGGCTCCATCGGCTCTACTGCTCAACCTTTCGGTCGGAGATCAACAAAATGTTTAACAATGTTGGCACTGGCGATCGCCTCATTCGCCTTTTATTCGCAAGCGTCCTGGCTTACTTGGGCTTGTTTATCTACAGTGGCTCTGTCCTCGGTACCACTTTGGTGGCTGTTGCCGCTGTGCTGACGATAAGTGCAGTGTTGGGTTCTTGTATGCTCTACGGTTTATTCAAGATCAATACCCGTCAGTAGTCTCTATTTTGTTTAGCAATTCAGCAAATTTTATTGAAGAAAGGAGCATTATTCATGGAAAATAGTTTGCCCATCGATAGCCCTTCCCTTTCCCGGCGGCAATTATTAAACTTTCTCACAGGTGCAGTGGTTGCCAGTACCATTGGCCCCGCCCTTTATCCCGTCGCAAAATTTTTTAGTCCCCCTAAAGAAGTGGGAGCAGATGGATCAATTCTTGCCAAAGATATTAATGGCAATTTAATTCCAGCAAGCCAGTTATTGGCCGAAGCACCAGGCACAAGAGCCCTAGTCGCCGGGTTAGCCGGGGAACCCACTTATCTCACGATCCAAGAGGACAGTACCCTTCATCCCTGGGGTATTGTCGACAACTGCACTCATCTGGGTTGTACCTTTCCGTGGAATGAAAATGACGACCAGTTTCAATGTCCCTGCCATGGTTCCCGCTATGATGCCGAAGGTCGTGTGGTTCGCGGCCCAGCACCCCTTCCCCTACGGCTTGCCCACATCTATTTAGAGGGAGATTATGTCCGCATTGCCCCTTGGGTAGAACTTGATCCACGTACTGGCAAAAAACCCTGGTGGGTCTAATGACTTTCGGTTTTTAAAAACTTTCCTGCGTGCAATTCAGCACAGTTAAAAGATGCTCAAAAAGTTAAATTTTGCATCTCAACTAAAACTGTGCTCTTTTTATTTCTCAAAATAATTCTACTGAATCAATCAAGTACGAATTTAAACACACATTTATTAAATAAATGTAATCCACTAACTGCATTATTGAAACTAAATTTAAAACACTAACTTTTTCTTTTTTAAAGACTCTATTAATGGAAATTTTAGCCCCTGGGAATATTATCCTAGATCTCGATTTTCTCAGCATTGAAAAGACAAAATTTTCACTGCACTTAGTCTGGAGCAAGGGGACGCACAAGCTGCAATCCCAATGCCTTTAAGCCCAGTTTCTCAAACCAAGGTATCGTTAGACCCCAATGCATTTTCGTCAGGAAAAACAGTTCAAAAAGGGTTTTGCTCCAACTCACCCACCGTCCTTCAAGGGCGACACAGCGGCGACGTTTGACCATGCCTGGCTCTCGCTGTACCGGATCGGCGATGAAGATAATGCCGCGATCGCCAAAATCACTCATACAAATTGCGGCGAGGGTCGCCGTGACCGGAGCACCCAGATTGGAGTTAAGCTGTCGGGCAATATTGTGGGCGACGGCCATCCCCATCGCCTCCGTCATTTGTCCTGTTTTCGGTAGACCCGTGGGAATGGGTGTGGCTTCATGGGGCGTTAGTTCAACAATCACCCCCGCCGCATACACGGAATCGAACTCTGGATGTTGATAGGTGGGCAAGACGGGAATAAACCCCTGGGGATTGGCGATCGCCGGACAGTCCCGCAAAAAAGTAGGCCCCTGGAACGACGGCAAAACCATACTGTAGGCAAAGGGTAGCTGTTCCCCATCCGCCAAACAAATCATATCCGGTTTAATGGCGGTAATCTCAGCATTGGCACGGGTCGCAATATCCTGTTGCTGGAGAACCTGCTCGACCAATTCCTGCGAGTGGGCCATGCCCCCAATCCCCAAATGACCCAAATAGGGTTCTGAGGTGACCAATGTGATCGGTACCTGCTCCCGCAAACCCAACCGTCGCAGTTGCCAATCTGCCAACAGCGCAAACTCATAGGCCGGGCCAAAACAACTGGCCCCCGGTGCTGCCCCTACGACCAACGGGCCTGGATTTTGGATAAATTTTTCCCAAGCTTGGTGGGCAAGCAGCGCATGGTGGGGATTACAAACTGACTGGGTAAAGCCTGTCTCTGGGCCGAGACCCGGTAAAGCATCGAGGTTTAAAGCTGCGCCCGGCGCAATCACCACATAGTCATAGTCAATTCGTTTTGCGTCTGACCCAACCAAAACATACCTTTCCTGGGGACTAATCTGCTGCACAGCCCCCTGTACCCAATGCAGACCATGGCGACGGGCCAACGCTGGCAAGGGTAATTGCACCTGATCTAATCTTTTTAGACCAAGGGCCACCCAGGGCAAAGAAGGGATAAACGTAAAGTGGGGTGTATCAGCAATGAGGGTAACAGTGTGGTCGGTAGTCAACAGGTGCCTCAGTTCATAGGCCGTCGGCAGACCACCAATACCAGCACCGATTACAACAATATGAGCCATGCAATTTAGGAGGATGCAGTGAGTTTGGCGAGGACAAATCAGGTAGAAACTAGGTGTTTATCCAAGCTTAATTTGCGGGGGGCAATACCCAGGGCCAAGCCAATAAATTCAGTGTGTATAGAATGGGCTGCTTACCACTTACATTGTAGGCTCTCTCACTGTCTGGTTGATGGAATTCTAAGTTTGTTAAACAGTAATGGACAGACAAAAACGACTGGACGGACGGTGCGGATTTTGTTCGCCTAAAAATTAATCTCACCAGTGCCGTAACCCACTGCAACAAGATTAATCTCTAAGTTTTTCGAGGATTTTGGTGCAGTAGACTTCCTTAGGGTCAATCAGTCAGTTTTTGTGATATAAATTTAGCGATGGTGATGGAGCTCACCGAAACCGCCCAGGATTTTTTTAAATTGCGCCTCGGCTAATGGCTCCTACGCTTCCGACTTGTGGTGAAGCAGTAGGGCTGTTTTGATCTAGGCTGCACTAATTTTTTTCGCTACAAGTCACGTTGATTAACCACCCTAACGACAACGTGATCCCATGTTAGAGAGTATTATTTGGATTCTTTTACTCGGTTTTTTTGGGGGGCAAATCGCCCAACGGCTCAGGATTCCGGCCCTGGTAGGAATGGTGCTTGTTGGTATTGTTCTCGGCCCTCAGGTGGGGAATGCGATCGCCCCAGAAGTTTTAGCGATCGCCGCTGATCTGCGGACAATGGCGGTGATGGTGATCTTGATGAAAGCGGGTCTGGGCCTCGACCGGGAGAAATTAGCCCAACAGGGTAGTGTTGCCCTCCGCCTCGGTTTTTTACCTGCGACCTGTGAGGCGATCGCCATTATGTTGATTGCGGTGCAACTTTTCCAATTTGATTGGGCGACGGGACTTTTGTTGGGATGTGTGCTGGGGGCCGAATCACCGGCGGTGATCGTCCCAGGAATGCTGCGGCTAAAGAGTCTCGGTTGGGGCGTCAAAAAAGGGATTCCCGACGCAATTTTAACGGGGAGTGCCCTGTCTGATGTGCTGTTGCTATTAGTGTTTAGTCTGCTGCTGGCTTTTCTCACCCAAACCACGGCGACAGGGGCGACATTAATCGGGGGTTTAAGTTTGAGTCCCTGGCAATTGCTGCCACTGCAAATCGTGACTCAAATTAGCCTTGGTGTTGTCCTCGGTTGGGTGACGGCGCGCCTGTTGGTTTCCCTGTTAGCGCGACAAAATTGGACAGATAATGCGGTGCAAGATGGGTTGATCGCCGCTGGTGTGGCGCTACTGTTGGTCATTGGGGCGGAATATTTACCGATTTTCTCTGGTTATCTGGCGGTGATGGGGACGGGTTTTTTCTTAATTGAGTTGGATGCGCCCCTGGCCCGTCGCCTGCGGGGAAGTTTTGATAGTTTGTGGGCGATCGCCCAGATTATTCTCTTTGTTTTGCTAGGGGCCAGTATCCAATTGGATGTCCTCGGTGATACGTTCTGGCTGGGTCTCTTGGTGTTAGGGGTCGGTACTTTGGGGGGGCGATCGCTCGGCTGGTATCTCTCGACCCTGGGGAGTAACTGGACTGGGCGAGAGCGACTTTTTTTGCTGCCTGGCAACTCTGCCAAAGCGACGGTGCAAGCGGCCATTGGAGCGATTCCCCTCAGCCAAGGCGTTGCTGGTGGTGAAATTATCCTCGCTTTATCGGCCCTCTCTATTTTGGTGACAGCTCCCCTCGGTGCCTGGGCAATTCCCACCTTTGCCCCCAAACTCCTCGAACGGGGCGACATTGACCCGACTAAAGTTTCTGTGAATCGCCGCACTGTTCTCCTGGCTGCCGTAGACACATCGCCCCTGGCCCAGCAAATTTTAATCAAAACCGCTGAATTGGCCCGTCGTAGCGATGCGGAGGTGATTGTTCTCCATGTGATTCGCACCGATAACCCGGCTGAGTTGCAACGGCTGCGACAACAGACCCGCCGTAACCTTGCAGACATCCGCTATCAGTTTATCGCAACCTCAGGGCCAGTCCCCGCAACGATTATGGACATTGCCCATACCCATCAAGTGAGCGAAATTATTATGGGTAAACGCAACCATCACCCGCCCAATAACTTGCTGATCGGTTCGGTATCCCAGGCCATTTTAGAAAAAAGCCCTTTACCTGTGGTGATTATTGAAGCAAGCTCAGGTTCTAATTAATATCGATCTGATTTTCTTGTTTGAATTCGGCGATCGCCGCTTCTAACTCCGGCAACGAATCTTGGGTAATCATGAACGTTTTAAATTCCTCATTTTGACTGAGGTACTGCCCATAGGCCGGATCTAAATAAGCACGGTACTGGTTATCCTCTGCCGTGTAGACCTGGAAAAATGCGAGGGCGATCGCCTCACTGTAATCATTCAACAGTTGGGGGCTCGGTAAATTCAAACGGGGAATGCGATCAAGCAAACCCGTAATCCCCAGATCGAGGCGAGAAATATCCACATGGGCTTGACCCTCCTCCAGGATTAAATATTTTTGCTCACTGCGAATCCACGGAAACGAACGCACCTGCTCAAAAATAAAGGGCGTCGCCGGATCATAGCTCCCTGCCACCACCGCAATGGGAATCTCAATTTGACTTAACGCCGCTTCCCCAAAAATACTGGCATTAACCGGATTTGCCGCAATTACCGCCTGGATCCGTTGATCCCGAAAATTATAATTCTCCGGAGAAAGCTGCAACGCCCGACATTGCAACAACAACGCATTATTAAAAATGCCCCATTCCGCCGCACAATCCTCATTTAACTGCTCAAAATTTGGCGTCGGAAAAGCCCCGGCCACGGCCAAAGCTGTATAACCGCCGTAGGAGTGACCGTAAATACCCACATTTTCTAAATCCAACCGTCCCCCAAACTCAGTGTCATTGCGCCGTTCCAACTCGTCCAACGTAAAACTAATATCGAGGGGGCGATTCACAAATTCCTGCAAATCAGACACCTGGCGCTGGTAACCCACTGCAAATTCCTCCAGATAGGCCAAATCGCTCCCCGGATGTTGCGGTACCACCACCACAAACCCATAACTGGCCAAGTGTTGCGCCAAATTACGATGCTTTTCGGGGGCAGAGGCTAATCCATGGGAAATCAAAATAACAGGCACTTTCTCCCCCAAAGGTTTTTGAGGACGATAGATCTGGGCATAAAATTGGCGATCGCGTTTTTGATCAGCCAACTGCCACGTCTCCATCTCCACAGCGAACATTCCCATCTTTCTCAAATCAGGGCGTTGCCCATAATCAGCCACCGCCGCAAATTTTGCCTCCTGCTTAGCCAATTGTTCAACTTCCTCAATAAACCGTTCTGTTCCCGCTAAAATCGTGGAGACATTTTCCGCAAAACCAAATAATTGTTCTAAATCAACCTGAACATCAACACCCAAATTATCCAGAACATTTAATAACGTCAGGCCATTTTCCTCAAAGGCAGATTTAATAATTGCCCCCCGCAGCGCGTACTTGCCATTGCGTCCTCCACGAATATTAACCACTTGACCAAAAGATTCTAATAACCTTTCCCCTTCGTCGGTTTTTAAACTGCGAGCCAATAGCACCGGATCAATGTCAATTTTTCGGGTGAGAGCCGTTTGCAGTAATTGGCGTTCTTCTGCATCTGCCCCCACAATATCCAAGTAAAATTTTAGGTCGAGGGGAACATTCCCCGTTTCAGCAAAACTTTTCAGGGAGTCAATCTTTAAAGATTCCATCAGTGGGCTGTAGATAAAATAAATCTTTTCAGCAGCCTGTGATGACGCGCCCAAAGTCATCATGGGAATCAATCCCAAACCTAGACTAAAGATCCAAGATGTAATTTTATTTGCCTTTTTTCCCACAATTGTCACCCTGTTGATTATTAGATAAACTGCCGATTATAAATATCGATATCTCAGTACGGGACAAAAAGCTTGAAAAGAATAGAAAGAGAGAGGGTTTGATCGAAATAAGCACAAATCAATTAACCCCTCATGAAGAGTTATGTTTATTTCTGGTGTATGGAGGAGAGGAAAGAAAAAGCGTATCCTGCTGAATTAAGCAAAAACCAACAAGGATACACCCATGGATAAAGATAGTCTGATTTCGTTACCATCACCAGAAGCAACAGGAACTTTCCAAGACACATTAACGGAAATCCTACGTAAAGGTGCCTGTCAACTCATCGCCCAAGCAGTAGAAGAAGAGTTACAAAATTTTCTAGCTCAGTACAAAGACCAACGAGACAAACAGGGACGAAAAATGGTGGTACGCAATGGCTATTTGCCAGAACGCTCAGTCATCACAGGTATCGGAGAAGTCCAGGTAAAAGTACCAAAGGTACGAGACCGCAGCGGCAGCGGCATAAAATTCAATTCCTTGCTGCTGCCACCCTACCTAAAACGCAGCAAGAGCACAGAGGAGTTACTGCCATGGCTATATCTAAAGGGCATCTCAACAGGAGATTTCCAAGAAGCCCTAGGGTCATTACTGGGAGAGGAAGCAAGTGGATTGTCTCCAGCAACGATTAGTCGCCTGAAGCAGAAATGGGTCGGGGAGCATCAAGCCTGGCAACAGCGTTCCTTGCAACAAAAGCGCTATGTGTATGTGTGGGCAGATGGGATTTATTTCAACATCCGCGCCGAAGAAAGACAATGCATTCTGGTGCTCATCGGTGTGACGGAAAACGGCGAGAAAGAATTGCTAGCCCTAGCGGCAGGATATCGTGAATCGGCATTGAGCTGGAAACCCCTGCTGCTGAGCCTCAAACAGCGCGGCTTGGCCATCGCTCCAGAACTGGCCATTGGCGATGGTTCTCTGGGATTCTGGAATGCCTTGGCTCAGGTTTATCCCGAGACCCGCAAACAACGATGTTGGGTACACAAAACGGCAAATATCCTCGATAAATTACCCAAGAAACAACAAATGGAAGCGAAGGAGGGCATTTGGCAGATTTATCGCGCTGGGACTAAAGCCGATGCTCTACAAGCCTATGAGCGTTTTATCCAAACCTATGAAGCCAAATATCCAGAAGCGACAAAATGTCTGGAAAAAGACCGCGATAGTCTGTTTACCTTCTTTGATTTTCCAGCACCCCATTGGCAGCATATTCGCAGTACCAATCCCATTGAATCGACTTTTGCGACCGTGAGATTGAGAACCGATAAAACCAGAGGATGTGTTTCCAAGGCAACGATTCTGGCCTTGGTATTCAAACTAATGCAGAGTGCTCAGAAACGGTGGTTGCGCATTCGAGGCTTCAAATATCTTGCCGATGTCATTGAAGGAGTTCCATTTAAAGATGGATTGAAAGTTCAAAAAACACCCCCATCATCTCAACAACAGGATGCCGCTTAATTCTTTCTCATACACCAGATTTGACAATAGCCCAAATAAAAGTATTGACACTTAGGCGGTGGGTGATTAGTCTTATAGTACTCTTCACAATCTGCCCTTGTGCCCGCCATGAGTTTTATCATCAAAGGAACCCTCCCCGATACCCTCGCTGCAGAACTTTCTTCTCAAGTGAGCGCCATTGAAACTCTACTTACGGAGGTTGCCAGTGATGGGATTCGCTTTTCAGAGATTATTCGCACCGTTTTTGGGGATGAGGTTGACCCTGGGGTAATTGAGACTATCCGACAGAGATGGCTCACGAGTGATTTTAGTGACATTGCTCCCATCGAGATTTTGCCTGCAGATGTGTTGGGTGAGGCGAATGGTGCCTTTGCGGCCCAGACTGATCGGATTTACCTCTCGGCAGACTTACTCAGTCAGGGTAGTGGGGAACAGATCACAGCGGTGCTCCTGGAGGAGATTGGCCATTGGCTAGATGGGGAACTGAAAGCGACAGATACTCCAGGCGATGAAGGGGAATATTTTGCGGGGTTAGTGGTCGGGCAGGAATTCTCTGGGGCCGAACTGACGCGGCTACAGAATGAAGATGACACTACGACGATTCAACTTGATGGTCAGGAGATTGAGATTGAAGCGAGTAATGGCACTATTGCTGCCAATACGCGACTCGTTAAAGATATCCTTCCTGGCTCTGGCTCATCCGATCCTTCCTTTTTGACAGTAGTAGGAGATCGATTCTTTTTTACTGCCAGTAACGGCTTAAATGGAGCTAACGGCGAAAATGGCTTTGAATTGTGGGTGAGTGACGGTACCGCTGCTGGCACGCGACTGGTCAAGGATATTAACCCTGGCACCGACTCGTCTAACCCCAGAGATTTAACAGCGGTGGGAGATCGGCTCTTTTTCAATGCGAACGATGGTGTCAACGGTATTGAGTTGTGGGTGAGTGATGGCACAGAAACAGGCACTCAGCTCGTTAAGGATATTTCATCTGATCTTAGAGATTTAACAGCGGTGGGAGATCGGCTCTTTTTCAGAGCGAATGACCGCCTCAACGGTATTGAGTTATGGGTGAGTGATGGCACAGAAGCTGGCACTCAGCTCGTTAAGGATATTAACCCTGGCTCTAGTACATCTGGTCTTGACGAGCTGACAGCATTGAGAGATAGGCTTTTTTTCAGAGCAAATGATGGCGAAAATGGCTTTGAATTATGGGTGAGTGATGGCACAGCCGCTGGTACCCAACTCGTTAAAGATATCAATCCTGGCTCTAACTCGTCTGGTCTTGCCTGGCTGACAGCAGTAGGAGATCGACTTTTTTTCACGGCCTTTGATGGCGTTAATGGTCGAGAATTGTGGGTGAGTGATGGTACCGAAGCTGGTACCCAACTCTTCAAAGATATTCGCCCCGGCTCTAACTCGTCTAATCCTGGGAATTTAACAGCAGTAGGAGATCGACTCTTTTTCACTGTCAATGATGGCGTCAGTGGTGAGGAATTGTGGGTGAGTGATGGTACGGCGGCTGGCACCCAACTCGTTAAAGATATTCGCCCTGGCCCTATTACGTCTTCGCTTCAAAATTTAATAGCAGTAGGGGATAAGCTCTTGTTCACTGCTGATGATGGTGTTAATGGTCGAGAGTTATGGGTGAGCGATGGTACTGAAGCTGGCACACAAATCCTCCCTGGCTTTGGTCCGCTTGGTATTAATGGTTCGACCGCCGCATTAGGGGATTTGTTTTTTTTTCAGGCTAGTGATGACGTCAATGGTGATGAATTATGGGTGAGTGATGGTACTCCTGCGGGTACTCAACTCTTCAAAGATATTCGCCCTGGTAGTAACTCGTCCGATCCGCGTGATTTAATAGCAGTGGGAGATAGACTCTTTTTTAGTGCATTAGATGACATCAATGGTCGAGAGTTATGGGTGAGTGATGGTAAAGTCAGCGCTATCCAAGTAGTCAAACCAAATCATGGCTTTTTGGAAATACTAGCAAAGGCCTTAGTGTATCAAGACTGGAACGAGGGTGAGAAACTAGGAGATCGAGTAGATCTAGAGAGCTTAGGCTACGGTGAATATAGCAACTACCAAATAGACAAGGTATGGAGTGAGGGAGCAGAAGGATTCTACGCCATTGGTCTCACAGGAGAAAATAAAGTACCGATATTAGCAATCCGTGGGACGAATGATGGTCAAGACTGGAGAGATAATGCAGATACCAAAGGTGTTGGCTTTAGACAATTTTATGAATACAAAACAGAGCTAGAAAACTGGTTAAAAGAGAATGGTAGTCCGCTCCCTACTTATATCACTGGGCACAGTTTAGGCGGCGCTCTCAGTCAATGGATAGGGTCATATTTTACGGCTCGTAACGATGGAGGACTAGGAGAAATCGTCACCTTCAATGCCCCTGGAATTATGAGTGAGGTGAACGAAAATGGTCAAAGCTATGGCGCTAAATTCTTTGAGAGTAATGAAGTCGGTCAGACGACACACTATATCACCTCAGCAGATATCGTCAGCCTGTTCGGCCTAGATTATCTAGAAGGAAAGTATAGAGAAGCGGATTACTCTTCATTCCCAGATCCGTTGGGGCCTCACCTGGAACCAATCATTGTCGGGGAACTCCCTAATGGCAAAGAAAATCCAGGGATGAGCTTGAACCAAGGTAGTTTTAATTTTTTGAAATCACCGCTATTTAACTATGACAATGACCTAGACTATATTTTAATTAGATTAATTATTGCCAAGACTGTTGGTGTAATATCCGGCGGATTATCAGGAGCGACAGTGGCTACCGCTTTAGGAACTCGTCTTGGTGCTAATGCTCTGTCACTAAACCTTGGAATTTTCTTAGATGGAATTGATTTCGTCCAAGCAGCAGCAAGTTCCTTTATACAGAAAGCAAAGACCGCATTTATTCAAGGTGGGCAAGATGCATTAGAAGCGGTTGGAAACTTTACAGAAGAAAGTTGGGGAAAATTTGTCAGTTTATCAGACACGGCCCTCGATAATGTCGCTCAATGGACATCACAGACATGGCAAGGGGTCTCCCAGTGGGAGGGCGAGCAATGGGATAATTACATCTCAAAGCTTCCCTTAATTCTTTCTTCTGGCGGTGTATTTCTGAATGTAGTAGATAATCTCATTAGTATTAGCCCATTGCTGTTGCGTGCGGCCAATGCATCTAGTTTTTCAACGCGCAATGCCCTTGGTGCAGCGACAGAGAGTGGCGGTAATCGCAATATCTTAGTGAGTATATCTACAGCAAGCGACCAGACGATTACACTCGACTATCAAACAGTCGACGGTACAGCGGTCGCTGGTCAAGATTATGTTGCAACAAATGGTACTGTGACATTTCTACCTGGAGAAACAGAAAAATTAGTGCCAGTAGAACTACTAAATTTGGACAGCCTCAGCAGCACAAAAAGCTTTAAATTAAGTTTTACAAATCCACAAAATGTAGTTTTTCTAGGAGAAAATGCTGAATTAACAGTGATAGTTAATCCGAATACAGCCCCAACAGTAGTCGAGCCAATTGAAGGTCAGTCTGTCGCAGTAAACGAAACTTGGTTATTAACGATTTTAGATGGCATATTCGATGATCCAGACATAGCAAAAGGAGACAGCCTAAGCTACAGCGTGAGACTAGCAGATGGTAGCCCACTACCAAAATGGCTAATATTTGACAGTGAAACCTCGACCTTGAGCGGTACACCTCAAGAATCAGATCTAGGAGAGCTGGATCTAGAAATCATCGCGACAGACGAAGGAAATGCTACAGCTAGCACGACTTTTACCCTCTCAGTGACACCAGAAATAGTCGAGGGAGTCACATTAATCCCGACAACCCCGGATACAGCATCGTTGTTTGAGGGGACAATGGGAAATGATGTGATGTTGGGAAGCACTGCCCCAGATACTTTTGATTTAATCGCAGGCGGTCAAGATCGAGTACAGGGGACAGCAACACAGCTAGAACAAGACAGAATTATTGGCTTTGGTGAAGACGATGTGCTGCGAGTTTTTAATAGCAGCATGGGTAATCAGCAAATTAGGGTAAGCCAAAATGAAACAGAAACTAGTTTAGAGTTAGATATCAATAATGATGGAACTGTAGATGCAATAGTGACCCTAGAAGGGGACTACCGTGGTGGTCTCTTTCAAACAAACTTATCATCAGGGAATACAGATATTGTATTTGTAGATAACCAAGCACCAACGAATATTATTCTAAGCAGTGCCGAAGTTGATGAAAACTCCCCCGTCGGCTCTTTCGTAGGCAATTTATCCACGATAGACCCAGATATAGGAGATAGTCACACCTATAGCCTGACGAATGGCTACGGTGACAACAGTCTCTTTACCATTGACGGCGAGCAACTCAAGACAAATGCTGTCTTCGATTACGAAACCCAAAATAGTTTTGAAGTCCAAATACAAACAGATGATGGCAATGGCGGTACTTTCACAAAAGTCCTGACCATTAATGTCAGTGATGTCAATGAAGACCCTGATTTATCGTTTGTTCAGGGTCAAACCTATGCCCTACCCTCGATAAGAGACTATGATGGCAATCTGCATGGCCTAGATAATGCCGCCAGTGATGTTGTCAACGGCTACAAATACCAAGGGCAATTTGATGTGCAAGGGAATGGTCGTCGGGAAGGAATCTTTACGAATCGTGTATCGGGACGATGGGCAACAGTAGAAGCTGATCCCCTCACGGGAGAAATTGACTATTCTCGTAATGGAGCCGGAGGAACTACCCGTGTAGTGGGGATTTACATCGACCCAACCCTAGCCGATGAACCAGAAAAGATCGGTGGGCCATTTGATAGCCAACGTCGCTTCCAGAATGATCTAGAGATAGACAATTTAATCATGCGAGATGCAAATGATTATGATGGCGATGGATTCCAGGAGTTGTACTGGAAGGTGGCAGATGGGACGGCGTATCTACGGTCACTGATGCATGCGGATGGAAATATCCAATATGCGAACTATCAGAGCGAGCAGCAGATGATGGATTACCTGACCAGTACAGGTAATGCCGATGCCATTCAATCCATTATTTAGAAAAAAACATCTAGGATTTTTATGTTGTAATCAATAAATTTCAAAAATAAACATTTATAAATGCTCACCTCAAATTTTTTAGTTAATCTTTCTGTTGACTTTGATAAACCTACGGGAATTGGCACCTATTTAAAAAATATCATTCCTCATCTATGCTCGCTTAACCCCACCCTATTAAGCAACAAAATTTATTCAGAGTTTAAAAGATATTCTATTCCCCGAGGAATGACTTCTGAAAATGGCAAAAAAGGACATTTTAAGCGTTTGTTTTGGACGCAATATGAGCTGCCCAAAATATACAAACAAATATCTTCTCAATTATTATTTTCTCCTGTACCAGAAGCTCCTCTTTGCCAGAAAGTAAGTTTTGTTACAACAGTGCATGATTTGATCCCGGTTCGTTTTCCGGGTCGATTTTCCCCTTTATCTTTTTACTATCAATATTATGTTCCTCAAGTTTGTCGGCAAGCACAACATATTCTCACAGTCTCTCAATCGACGGCGGACGATTTAGTTACGACTTATGGAATTTCTAGTCAAAAAATCACCCCTATTCTCTTGGCATATGATTCTAAGTATTTTCAGCCTATGGCAGTAAAATCTACTGAGTTTTATTTTCTTTATATCGGCCGCCATGATTCCCATAAAAACCTCAAGCGCTTCTCAGTACAGGACAAAAACTTGAAAAGGATAGAGGGAGAGGGTTTGATAGGAATTAGAAGATAACCAAGCAAACCCTCATGAGTCAGATTAGCGAAATTCGCGACCAATTGCGACCCCATATTGGATGGCATGGAGCCAGACTCTCCTTCGTTGCGATGTTCCTGATAGCATTATTCCGGGCGAAAACCGTCAATCTCGCCGAACTCGCCACAGTCTGGGGAGGTGACGCCACTGAGGAGTCCAATTACAAGCGCATGCAGCGATTCTTCAAGTCCTTTGAGGTCAACCTGGATAAAATCGCCCAGATGGTGATGAATATCGCGGCTATCCCGCAACCTTGGGTCCTGAGTATTGACCGCACCAACTGGTCATTCGGAACAACGGATTTCAATATCTTGATGCTGGGTGTTGTCCATGAAGGCATCGGTTATCCACTGATGTGGACAATGCTGGAGAAGAAGAAGGGCAACAGCAACAGTACAGAGCGCATGGATTTGTTCGAGCGTTTTGAAATCTTATTCCCCGATGCGGAAATTGCCTATCTTACAGGGGACCGAGAGTTTATTGGTAAGCCCTGGCTGTCATACCTGATGCTGGATAAGCCCATTCCCTTTCGTCTGCGCATCCGTCAGACCGACAAGATTAGCAAAGGTAAAGGACAACCAGCGATTGCGGGAACTCACTTATTTCGGTCATTGGCCATGGGTGAGACAAGAATTCTGCCGGGAAAACGGTGGGTCTGGGGTCGTCTGGTCTATGTCATCGCTACTCGTCTTGACTCGAAACAAAAATCGAAGCAAACGGATGATGATTTTCTGATTATCATCACGGCCCATGAGCCTCAAAATGCTTTGGCCGATTACCGTCGGCGTTGGGGGATTGAGACTCTGTTTGGAGCCCTCAAAACCCGTGGCTTTTGCTTGGAATCGACTCATTTTATCGATAAGAGACGTTTGTCGAAGCTGCTGGCTCTGTTGGCCATTGCGTTTGTCTGGGCGATGAAAGCGGGTTTATGGCGACATAGTCAGAGGCCGATTCGCATCATCAAGGCCCATGGCCGTCGAGCGCGGAGTTTGTTTCGCTATGGTTTTGACTTATTACGTCGCTTTTTTACCGTTTCTACTCAACCTCTACTTGGGTCAGGGTTTCACCCCATACAATTTTTGTCCTGTACTTAGCAAGCGCTTAATTGATGCTTTCTACCAATTTCAGAAAAACACAGCTTATAAAGATGTGAGTTATGTTTATTTCTGGTGTATGGAGGAGAGGAAAGAAAAAGCGTATCCTGCTGAATTAAGCAAAAACCAACAAGGATACACCCATGGATAAAGGGCTATTGTCAAATCTGGTGTATGAGAAAGAATTAAGCGGCATCCTGTTGTTGAGATGATGGGGGTGTTTTTTGAACTTTCAATCCATCTTTAAATGGAACTCCTTCAATGACATCGGCAAGATATTTGAAGCCTCGAATGCGCAACCACCGTTTCTGAGCACTCTGCATTAGTTTGAATACCAAGGCCAGAATCGTTGCCTTGGAAACACATCCTCTGGTTTTATCGGTTCTCAATCTCACGGTCGCAAAAGTCGATTCAATGGGATTGGTACTGCGAATATGCTGCCAATGGGGTGCTGGAAAATCAAAGAAGGTAAACAGACTATCGCGGTCTTTTTCCAGACATTTTGTCGCTTCTGGATATTTGGCTTCATAGGTTTGGATAAAACGCTCATAGGCTTGTAGAGCATCGGCTTTAGTCCCAGCGCGATAAATCTGCCAAATGCCCTCCTTCGCTTCCATTTGTTGTTTCTTGGGTAATTTATCGAGGATATTTGCCGTTTTGTGTACCCAACATCGTTGTTTGCGGGTCTCGGGATAAACCTGAGCCAAGGCATTCCAGAATCCCAGAGAACCATCGCCAATGGCCAGTTCTGGAGCGATGGCCAAGCCGCGCTGTTTGAGGCTCAGCAGCAGGGGTTTCCAGCTCAATGCCGATTCACGATATCCTGCCGCTAGGGCTAGCAATTCTTTCTCGCCGTTTTCCGTCACACCGATGAGCACCAGAATGCATTGTCTTTCTTCGGCGCGGATGTTGAAATAAATCCCATCTGCCCACACATACACATAGCGCTTTTGTTGCAAGGAACGCTGTTGCCAGGCTTGATGCTCCCCGACCCATTTCTGCTTCAGGCGACTAATCGTTGCTGGAGACAATCCACTTGCTTCCTCTCCCAGTAATGACCCTAGGGCTTCTTGGAAATCTCCTGTTGAGATGCCCTTTAGATATAGCCATGGCAGTAACTCCTCTGTGCTCTTGCTGCGTTTTAGGTAGGGTGGCAGCAGCAAGGAATTGAATTTTATGCCGCTGCCGCTGCGGTCTCGTACCTTTGGTACTTTTACCTGGACTTCTCCGATACCTGTGATGACTGAGCGTTCTGGCAAATAGCCATTGCGTACCACCATTTTTCGTCCCTGTTTGTCTCGTTGGTCTTTGTACTGAGCTAGAAAATTTTGTAACTCTTCTTCTACTGCTTGGGCGATGAGTTGACAGGCACCTTTACGTAGGATTTCCGTTAATGTGTCTTGGAAAGTTCCTGTTGCTTCTGGTGATGGTAACGAAATCAGACTATCTTTATCCATGGGTGTATCCTTGTTGGTTTTTGCTTAATTCAGCAGGATACGCTTTTTCTTTCCTCTCCTCCATACACCAGAAATAAACATAACTCCTTACCAGGTAGAACCCAGTAGCAATGTTTGATTGGTCGAGTCATCGTATACCCATCGAGCTAACTACCGTGAAATCTAATCCTAGCCTTTACCTAAATTATTTAAAGACGACAATCACGCCTGGGAAGCAGGGCGATTGACTGAACTTTTATAAGGTTTACCACAATAGGGACAAAAACGATGTTTTAAAGAAGTGATTGGCTGTTGACAACCCTGACAGCGACTCTGCAACTTCGTCCCACAAGCAAAACAATATTGCGCCCGTAAGACCAACCATAATGGATCCGGTGCTGACCCTGGCGTCCAACATTGAGGACAAAACCGTAACGCCCGTTGCTTCTCCACCGCCACCGCGATGCCGCGACTTAAGGCCTCTAAATATTCCTCCGGCACCTGGAGCGCGTAGGCTAGACCCTGCTTTGTGCGCTGGTTAAGTTGCGTCGTCTGACCCCGTTCTACCTTCCCATAGCTCTGGGGATGGATCTCCGCCTTTAGGGCCACCTCCCGTTGGGTGAGCCCTAACCGCCGCCGTTGACGCTGAACATAATCTCCCAAAGACTCGTTAGATTGCGGTGTTATTAGCGCTTCTAATTTATCCATAATTTCTTTACTTTTTTATATCAGCTAGCATTTATCTAAATATCTTTAATATGCTATTTTTAACCTACTTTATTTTTCTACTATAGAGTTTAGCTTTAAGACCAGAGATAATGCCCACCCTTGCCACCGTCGCCACAGAGTTTTTAGAACGACCCGGTCTTGCCCCCAGCACGGTGCGTTCCTATACAACGGCCCTGCTACCCCTCTTAGCAGACTATGGTGCTTGGCCCATTACCCACCTCGACCGCAAGACCCTACAGGATTACCTCCAACAGTTAGAACACCTCAGCTACACCACCCACCGTCGCCACCAAGCGATTCTCCAATCCCTACTGAACTTTGCTGTTGAACAGCAGTATTTAGTCACCAATCCCCTGGCCCGTCTGCCCCAACGCAAACCTAATCCAAACAAAGGTGAACACCACAGTGACCAGACCATCCGTTACTTGACCCCAGACCAACTCCAAATTCTCTACCAAGCCAGCGCCCAGCAGCCCCGTCTCCATTGCCTCGTGCGCTTACTCCACCGCACCGGGGCCCGCATTGCCGAATTATTGTCCCTGGACTATGACCAAGTAGATTTACAGGAACGCCGCTTCCAGGTGATTGGTAAAGGAAACAAACAGCGCTGGTGTTTCTACAGCCCAGACGTTGATGAAAGCCTGGGGATTTATTTAAAGTACTACCGCCATCCAGAGCATCCAGCCCTATTTACCGCCCAACAACCCTTAACAAAAGCCGTTAGTCGCCTCAGTTATCGCACCGCCTACAGTGATTGGCGCACCATGACCCAACGAGAACCCCAACTCCAGGGCCTCCGGTTCCATGATTTGCGCCACACCTTTGCCACCGAGCGGGTTGGGTTGATGGGTATTGAAACCCTGAGAGCCCTCATGGGCCACGAAAATATCCAGACAACCTTACGCTACCAAAAGGTGACATCCCAGAGAGCAGAGACCATTGCCAAAGAAGCCTTAGCAACGCTCATTCAAGCTTCAAACTAAACATTAACAGTCAACTAAGCTATAGCTAAGCTATAAAAGAGCAATATTGAGTCACAAACGCTTAGTTAAGCTTTAAAGACAAAGAGTATGTTATATACTCTTTGATAGACACCCGTGACCTTAATTCCCCCCAGGCGATCGCCAACGCCATGATGCTTACGGGAGATTAGAAAACCTGAAAATTAGTTACTTTCATTTTTGCGACGTAGGATAAATCGAGAGGCGCTGGGGAAACCAAAGAATCACACCACATAAACCGGCTAAACCGAGGGCAGCAGCGATCGCCACTAGGGGAATAATTCCCTGACTCCAATTTTTGACAGCGATCGCCACCCAAGCCCAGACAAACACACTGCCATAGACGACATCTCGATGTTTCATTGTCACGGCGATCGCCAAGAGAATCCCCACAATCAACAAACTAACTGTCCAGAAGGCTGCCCCTAAGCCCCATCCCTGCCAACCCAGGTAATCTAAAACGCAGGCCCCGTTCACGATCGTCGCCACCGTAATCCAAGCACAATAAAGCGAGACCGGCATTTGCATAAACCACTTCACTTTTTTGGGCAATGGTTTTGGCCCACTCGCGAACCGTTGATAGAGCAAGACCAAAGACAATAACACGAGGGCAATTAACCCCAAAGACAAGACAAAGCGCTGGTATTGAAAGGCAATAACCCACAAAATTTGCGCCAAGCTACTCCAAACGAGGGCATAACCCAATTTGCGAGCGTGGGGTTTTTGTTTCTGGCTAGGTAAAGCTTGGTAAATGGCCAGGGAAATCAAACCGAGATAGATCAAGCCCCAAATAGAAAAGGCATAACCGGCGGGCACAATGGGCACTGCAGCAAAGTATTGGTCAGAAATCTCGGCAATGGTTAAACCGTCCAGAGGCTTAATATTTGCCAAGATATTAGTCACAAAGGCCGCGGCGATCGCCACAAGATTTAGGGACTGGCGGCGGGTATCACGGTCGAAATTTAACATGGAATCTATAATCGTCGGTCTCAACAATTTAACTTCACTCTGATCGTAAACATTTTTTACGCTGAGTTGACTATTTCTGAGATAGGTTAACTAACTCGCATTTCCCAAAACACCATGTTTTGATCGGTCAACTTTAGATAAAAGCCCAGAATCTTAGGTTAATAAAATTGCTTAAATTGCAAGATGCCTAGGAGAGAATTTAGTAGTGACGCCTGGCAGTGACACAATCAAATTTATTGACAAACTTTCTTAAAAAGAATATGGTGTTACCACTTCTATTTTAGAGAGTCTTTCTCAATAAAATTAATTTACTCAAAAGGGTGTCATTATGCAGCAGCTCTATCGAAATGAGATAAAGCCGAGGCCAGGGTCTGGATCTGCTGGCTCCGGTCAATGGCGATCGCTACCGGGACCCTCATCCCAAGCTTTCTTAGAACGCCAAGGAGCCAGGGAATCTAATGCACGCAGCTATCCTCGGCGCATTCAGTTAGCAATCCAAGAAGCCCAGGGCATTTTCCTCAAAGATGTCGATGGCAATGAATATTTTGATTGCCTGGCAGGAGCAGGAACTTTGGCCCTTGGGCACAATCATCCAGTTGTGCTGGAAGCGATGCAACAAACGTTGACAGGTCGCTATCCCTTACACACTCTGGATCTCACAACACCAATTAAGGATCGGTTTGTAGAAGAATTATTTGCGAGTTTACCGCCAAATTTTGCGAGGCGTGCCAAGATTCAATTTTGTGGCCCGACGGGGGCTGATGCGGTCGAAGCGGCGTTGAAATTGGTCAAAACAGCCACCGGACGCCGTAGTATTTTGTCTTTTTCGGGAGGTTACCACGGTATGAGTCATGGGGCTTTGAGCCTCACGGGTAATCTTGCCCCGAAGCAGGCGATCGCCGGACTGATGGCAGACGTCCATTTCTTGCCCTATCCCTACGCCTACCGTTGTCCTTTTGGCCTAGGAGGAGAAGACAGCCAGCGCATGAGTGCCAAATACATCGAACATCTTTTAGATGATCCAGAAAGTGGCATTGTGCCGCCAGCTGGGATGATTCTCGAAGTTGTTCAGGGAGAAGGGGGCGTGATTCCAGCGCCGGATCCTTGGCTACGGGAGATGGCACGGATTACCAGTGAACGGGGCATTCCTTTAATTGTGGATGAAATTCAAACAGGTTGGGGGCGCACCGGGAAGCTTTACGCTTTTGACCATGCAGGTATAACCCCGGATGTCGTGCTACTTTCAAAGGCGATTGGTGGTTCTTTGCCTTTGTCAGTGGTTTTGTACAATGAAGCCCTTGATTTATGGAAACCAGGAGCCCATGCAGGCACGTTCCGGGGTAATCAGTTAGCCATGGCAGCAGGTACCGCCACGCTCAAGTTCATTATAAAGAACGAGCTGGCCGATCAAGCAGGAATTTTAGGGGCGCACCTGTTGGGACAACTGCGCCAAATTCAGCAGGAATCTCCTTGCCTTGGAGACATACGCGGTCGTGGTTTGATGATCGGCGTCGAGATTATTAATCCCCATGCTGGCACAACGGCCTACCCTGAACTGGCGAAACAGATCCAGGCAGAATGTTTGCAACGGGGTCTAATTTTAGAGCTAGGTGGACGTTTTGGTACTGTGGTGCGCTTTTTACCACCTTTAATTATTACAACAGCTCAAATTGATGCAATTAGCGACATTTTTGCACAATCTGTCCAAGCTGCGATGCAAAAACTAGGCTAGTTTTTTGCCAGTGTTCTTACAGTCCGGTTATTTTGCAAACTTGATATGGCACTTTCCCAAGCGACCCATCGTCTTGAACAATATTTTCTGACCCATCAATCAGAAAGTATTGACTACTATTCTGAGATAATTGCTTTTACACAAGAGCTGCTTATTCAGAATATTTCTCAAAGTAAGCAACCCTATTCAGGGGCATCACCCCAAAAATTGTTAGAGAATTTTCACAAAAATAATTACCTCGATTTCACACCCAAACATTACTCCCAGCTGCAAACTCAGCTCGCACAAGTGCTGGCCCATACGATTTCGGTAACAAATCCTACTTGCATTGCCCACCTCCATTGTCCGCCTCTCATTCCGGCGATCGCCGCTGAATTGATCATTGGCGCGACGAATCAGTCGATGGATTCATGGGATCAAAGTCCCTGTGCCACAATTCTTGAGCAGAACCTGACAAACTGGCTCTGTCAAACCTTCGGTTATGGCAGTAACGCAGACGGGATTTTTACCAGTGGTGGAACACAGTCTAATTTGATGGGCCTGCTGTTGGCTCGGGATAATTATGCTAAAACCCATTTAAATTGGCAGATCCAAAAACAGGGTTTGCCGCCAGAGGCTGCCACATTTCGAATTTTATGTTCGGAAGTAGCGCATTTCACCGTGCGTCAGGGAGCAGCGTTATTGGGTTTGGGAGAAAATGCTGTTATTCCAGTGTCTGTCGATGCAAATTTTTGCATGGAGACGGCGGCTCTAAAAGGAAAGTTAACGGCGCTGCAAGACCAAGGTTTACGACCAATCTTGATTGTCGGCACGGCTGGTACTACTGATTTTGGCAGTATTGACCCCCTCGCAGAAGTTGCCCAAATTGCTCAATCGCAAGGCATTTGGTTCCATGTTGATGCGGCATTTGGCGGCGCTTTACAACTGAGTACGCAGCACGCCCACAAATTATCGGGCATCGAGCAAGCGGATTCGATCACCGTTGATTTCCATAAACTGTTTTATCAGCCTATTAGTTGTGGTGCGTTTTTGCTGAAAAATCGGGCAAATTTCAGCTTAATTCGGCTCAATGCAGATTATCTCAATCCGGAAATTAATGAAGCGCAAGGCATTCCCGATCTGGTGACGAAATCGATTCAAACGACGCGGCGATTTGATGCGTTGAAATTATGGTTATCCCTGCAAGTGCTTGGGGTCGAGGCTTTTGACGCAATGGTTAATACCACCATCGACCTCGCCCAGTCTACCGCGAAATTGATTGACGGCGATCGCCGTTTTGAGTTGGTTACCAAAAATCCTGCCATTAATGCCGTGGTGTTCCGGTATGTTGGCGATCGCCCAAACGCAGTGAACTTAGAAGCAATTAATCAGCAAATTCCAAAGCAGCTCATGCTGATGGGAAAAGCCGTCATTGCCCAAACCCAAGTCCACCAAAAAACCCAGTTAAAATTCACCCTCCTAAATCCCCTAACTCAAGTTGAACATCTCCAGTCCCTACTGGCAGAAATTAAAGTATTAGGTCAACAATTAGAGCAAGACTATCAAAAAAAATGAATAGTAGACAAATTGCCGAAGCAGCAACAATTCAGAGCTTTTTAAACTGTTATTTACGTGAAACAGGGAATTTTAACTCCCTCACCACCGATGATCCCCTCACCTTCCAAGTGAAAGAGCGCACTGACGCAAAATCCGCGATTATTTGTCCCCTCCCTCAGCAAAATATCGAGATTCTGGTAGGTGTAAAATACTGGTCTCCCAGCGATCGCCACCTCTTTACCTTTCCGCTCTTCTATAAATGCGCCGCCCGCGACCAGCTGCTCGAACTAGATTATTTAACCCTGAGTACCCTACTCCTCAAGGAACTTAGCCTCAACACGGGATCAGCAGAACCCTATGACGAGCTAATTGAAAGGATGATCCAAAGCTGCAACAACATTCAGCAATTTGTCGAAGCCAGACAGCCCAATGTCTCTGAACTATACAACTTCAAACGCAACTTCAGTGAAACAGAGCAATCCTTAATCCTAGGACATCACTTGCATCCCACGCCAAAAAGTAGACAAGGGTTTTTACCTGAGGAGATGAATGATTATTCTCCAGAAACAGAAGGGAAATTTGCCCTCCATTATTTCCGCGCCCACAAATCCATCGTCGTTGAAGGCTCTACCTTAGAAGCCAGCGCCACCGAGCTAATCAAAACAGAATTACGCAATGATGAGACTGTTCCCGAAGACTTTAAAGCCGCTTACTGTGGCGACGACGAATATGCGTTAGTGCCTGTTCATCCTTGGCAAGGTCGCTGGTTACTGCACTCTGAAAAAGTTCAGGATTTCATTAGTCAGGGTTTGCTGGAAGATTTGGGACAGCAAGGTCGTAAATTTAAACCTACATCCTCCGTGCGGACTGTCTACAACGAAGATGCCCGCTTTATGGTGAAACTTTCTCTTAATATTAAAATCACTAATTCAGTGCGGGCAAACCTCTTTAAAGAATTGGAGCGAGGCTTAGAAGTGAATAAAATCTTTTCTAGCACTATCGGTGAAGATTTACGCGCCCATTTCCCTCATTTTGAAGTGATTCGTGATCCGGCTTATATCACGATTCCTCTGGATGGCAAAGAATCAGGTTTTGCCACAATTTTACGGGCTAATCCCTTTCAAACCAAAGCGAAACAAGTAGATAATTATTCCACTGATGCTAATACCGATGCCAGTTGCTTAATTGGTCTTTGTCAGGATGCGATTGATGGCAGCAGTTCTCGCCTTGCAAATATTATTCGTACCTTAGCTAACCAGGAAAATCGCTCTACGGAAGCAGTCAGCGTTGATTGGTTTAAGCAGTACCTAGCCCTGTCAGTGAGACCAATATTATGGATGTACTTCACCTATGGCATTGCCCTAGAAGCGCACCAACAAAACAGTATTTTAGAGCTTAAGAATGGCTATCCCAAGTATTTCTATTACCGCGACAACCAAGGTTACTATTACCGCGAATCTTTTACAGATAAATTAGATGGTATCCTTGAAGGGATTAGTCAAAAGAGTGAAACTTTTTGCCCTGATGAGGTAATTGACGAACGGCTTGTTTATTACGTCTTTATTAACAATGTCTTTGGTATCATTAATGCTTTAGGTGTTGCTGAACTCGTTGATGAAAATCTTCTCCTTCAAGAACTGAATAATGCCATCACTGAATTTGCTGATTTTGATTTAGCAGGTTCTCAGCTTCTTGATAATTTGCAAGGAGAAACCTTCCGTACTAAAGCCAATCTTTTGACGCGCTTTAATAACATGGATGAACTAGTTGGTTCTGTAGCAAATCAATCAGTTTACATCAACATCCAAAATCCTTTGTATTTCTTGAAAGCAAGTGTAAAGGAGGAAGTTTATGCCTAGTTTAGAGACTCAAATTCAGCCTGTTTATAAAGTCTATGACAAAACTGTTTCAGCATACCTTTCTTTTCATCCGATGACATTAGAAAAGGACTTAGAGCGTATCCATTGCTGGATGAATCACGAACATGTTATTCCCTTTTGGCAAATGGCCTGGCCTATTGAAAAAATTGAAGCTTACCTGAAGAAAGTTCTAGCAGATTCTCATCAAACTGCTTACATTGGTTGTATAAATAATGAACCAATGAGTTACTGGGAATCTTACTGGACAATCGCCGATATTCTCGGTAAACATTATCCAGCAGAAGAAGCAGATCAAGGTATTCACTTATTAATTGGGGAGCCATATTTTCTTGGTAAAGGTTTAGCCTTACCTTTACTACGAGCGATGACAATGTTCCAGTTTCAACATACTCCGACCACAAAAACGGTGACAGAACCAGATGCCCGTAATGCCAAGATAATTCACATTTTTAAAAAGTGCGGTTTTGAGTTCCAAAAGAATGTTGATCTTCCCGATAAAACAGGCGCTTTAATGTTCTGTGATCGCCAAAGGTTTGAACAAATGTGGTCTCTGACTGAACTTTATCAATAAAAATCAATAAGTGTAGCAATGAATAACCAAATTTATGATTTACTTGGAGTCGGTATTGGACCATTTAATTTAAGTTTAGCGGCTCTGCTAGACCCGATTTCTGAAGTCAATTCAGTATTTCTTGAACAGAAATCACGATTTGATTGGCATTCCGGTTTGTTACTTAAATCAGCAACAATTCAAGTACCTTTCTTGGCGGATTTAGTTACTATGGCAGATCCCCGTAGTCGTTTTACATTTCTGAATTATCTCCGCGAAAATTCTCGTCTTTATAATTTCTATTTCCTTGAGGAATTTAAGATTTATCGCCGAGAATATAACCACTATTGTCAATGGGTTTCCGAGCAGTTGGGTGATACCTGTCAGTTCGGAAAAAACGTCGAGGCGATCGCCTGGAATGAAGCAGGTTACTTCACCGTGACAGCTCGTGATTATGAAACCAATAACGCCATCACTTATCACGCGAAACATTTAGCAATTGGGGTCGGTAGTACCGCAAGTATTCCTGATTGTCTAAAGAAACTTGGGAAGCAAGATAATATCTTCCATTCTAGTGAATTTCTCCACCGCAAAGAACAATGGCAAAATGCAAAGTCTGTGACTGTAATTGGCTCTGGACAAAGTGCTGGCGAAACATTTTATGAGCTGTTAAATACTCAAGTAGAATGCGGTTATCACCTCGAATGGCATACTCGTTCCCCAGGGTTTTTTCCCATGGAATACTCTAAACTAGGTCTCGAATATTTTTCCCCTGATTACATCGAATATTTTTACAATTTGCCTATCGAAAAACGTGATGAAATTCGTTCCGGTCAAAATCTTTTGTACAAAGGCATGGCTGCAGAATTAATTGCCCAAATTTACAATCGCTTCTACGAATTAACTATTGGTGGCACTGAGTTAGATGTGAAACTATGCTCCTCTCTGGAGGTAAAGGAGGCAGAAGTTACAGAGAACGGCTATCGTCTCGGTTATCGCCAGGTACAGCAAAATCATTATTTTGAACACAACACCGATTGCATTGTCCTTGCCACAGGCTATAAGCATCGAGTCCCAGAATTTATCGAACCCATCCGCGATCTAATCGAGTGGGATTATAAAGACCGCTTCTGCATCGACTTTAACTATCGCATTACTCTCACAAAATCTATTCCTAATTCAATTTTTGTACAGAATGGCGAACTTCACACCCACGGCATTGGTGCCCCAGATCTTGGTTTAGGTGCCCATCGCAGCTCGGTAATTATTAATACCCTACTTGGTCAAGAAGTTTATCCGATAGCCCAGAAAAATGTCTTCCAAAACTTCGGTGTAAGCTGATATGAATCACACTTTAAATCGTTCAATTTCAGTCTTATTCGTTTGTGCCTTTACTTATATTTTTTCAGAAGTATTACTCGCACCTTTTTATCCTGTTTTCTTTGAAAAAGTATTCGGTGTTGAAGATTTAAGCTATACTGGCTTCTATATTTTTATTTGTCGGGTGACAGTAGTGTTGACTACACCGTTTTGGGGATTTTTTTCGAATAGATTAAATATCAAAATTTTACTTTATTCTGGGCAAATTTGTTCTGCGTTAGTTTGCATAGCCATAACCTTGACTCAAAATGTGACGCAGTTTACGATCGCCACAGTAATTTTGTTAATGTTTCGGAGTAATTTTGTGATTCTTTATCCCCTAATTATTCAGTTAGGTGGTGAAGAAAGACGGGAGATGATGGCTGGAACTTACCAGGCTGTTTTTCACACAGGAATTGTTGTTTCTAGTATCGTTGGAGTCTGGATTATTCAGCTTCAAAATCCCCTTAATGCATTTTTTATTGTGGCTTTATCAGATATATTGCAATTCGCTCTATGTTGGTTTTTCTTAGAAGCATTACCTGAAAATAAACAGTCAATTAAAAAAGTCAAATCAGACAATTCACCGATAGATATTCTGCAAACCCATTGGGCATTTATCCCAGCTATTGGCGTGATTTGTTTATTGTTTCAGTTTATTCACAATCTCGTGCGGCCCTATTTTGTTAGCTATGTCACTGGGGCAGATTATTTTGGCACAACTTTAACGACTGGCGGTATTCTATTTGCCATTCCCAGTTTAATGGCGATCGCCGCATTGCCTTTTATCCGCAGTTACGCCAAACCTCATCGCATTTCATTGCTCTATACCATGGGATCTTTGCTGTTGGCAGTGACATTACTAATCCAAGGGTCAACAAATTCTTTATCGCTGTTTGTATTTTCGAGAGTAGTTTATGGTTTCTTTCTTGCTGTCACCCAAGCGACTTTAGAACTCTATTTATTTAACAATAGTGACCCACAAAAAATTCCTCTTAATTACACTTTAATGTTTGCTTTTGCTAATATTGGTATGGTTTTATCTCCCTTAACAGCCTCTTATGTCATCGCGCAATATAATCTTGCTTTTCCTTTAATTCTAGCCGGTATTTTATCAGTATTTACATTAGCCTATACTTGGTCACTCGGATTACATCCAGTGTTAGCAAAAACGATAACTCGATATCAACATAATGCTTGAAAAAGCAGATTTTTTCTTCTATTAATTAACTTATTTACCTAGTGATCATGAATAATATTCAAGCTTTGAATGCCGCCTTAACTCCTGAAATCTGGAAAACCGTTAGTCTCAATCTCCTAACAAAAATGCTCTCTGAGTTTATGTATGAGGAGATCATTAAACCAGATGTTATTGATGACAAAGAAGACATTGTTACCTATCAACTGAACTTGCCTGATGGATTAGGTTATCGCTTTACTGCCAAGCTGCGAGTGTTTGATAGTTATCGCGTTGATCCAAAGTCGATTTATCGCGGCGAAAATGATGAATGGACACCTGCAACTAACCCCTTTCAGTTTGCATTAGATATCCATGAAATAGTGGGGATGACCGGTGAAACAACCGCCCATTTGTTGAAGGAACTCACCAATACTTTGATTGCTGATGCCCACATTTATCAGCGCAAACAAAGCAAAAATGTTGATCTCCTCAACCTCAACTATGCCGAGCTGGAAGGGGAAATGGAAGGTCACCCTTGGATTACTTTTAATAAGGGTCGCATTGGTTTTGGTTATGACGATTATTTAGAACATGCCCCCGAAAGCAAGCAATCTATCCAGATGACTTGGTTGGCGATCGCCCGCGAGCAGTCTAGTTACAACGGCGTTACCGATCTTGAGTATGAGCGTTTAATCGAAGAAGAATTATCTCCTGAAGCGGTTGCCAGATTCAGTGGTCTGTTAGAGGAGCGTGGTTTAGAGCCAGCTAAGTATTACTTCATGCCCGTCCATGATTGGCAATGGAAAAACATCGTTGTGCCGATCTTTGGTGAAGCGGTGGCATTGCAGTCGATTGTTTACCTCGGTAAGAGCGAAGATCTCTATCTACCGCAGCAATCCATCCGGACATTTGTCAACACTAGCCACAGCCAGAAGCGCCATGTGAAGTTGCCTCTCAGCATTCTGAATACGTTGGTTTATCGTGGTTTGCCCAATGAGCGTACCCAAATTGCCCCGAAGGTTACCGAGTACATCAAATCTATCCATGCCAACGATCCTTTTTTGAGTGAAGAATGCCGGATGATTCTGCCCGGTGAAGTGGCAAGTCTAAATTACAATCACAATTACTACAAGCAACTTTCCAGTGCCCCTTACCAATACAAAGAAATGTTGGGTTGTCTCTGGCGAGAAAGTGTTCTGAGCTATACCGACCCCGACGAAAGACCCGTTACTCTCGCGTCTTTAGTGCACCTCGATGCTGATGGTTATCCCCTGATTCTTAAGTTAGTTGATGTGTCCGGTTTAACCCTTGAAGATTGGTTAGATCGTCTTTTCAATACTGTTTTACCACCGTTACTTCACTACCTCTATCAATATGGCACGGTGTTCTCACCCCACGGTGAAAATACAATTCTTGTCCTCAAAAATAATATTCCCAGTCGCCTTGCGATGAAGGATTTTGTGGATGATGTTAATATCAGTGATCAGCCGCTACCGGAACTACTCAATCTTTCTGCAGATCTTAAAGAAGTCTTGCTCACTGAACCTCCCGAAGGCTTATGTCAGTTTATTTTTGCAGGCTTATTTATTTGTCACCATCGTTATCTTTCTGACCTTTTAGATCAACATATTTGCTATCCCGAAGTAAAATTCTGGCGGCAAGTACGACAAGCCATTCTGAATTACCAAGAGAAATTTCCACAGCTTCAAGATCGTTTTGAGTTGTTTAATCTTTTGGCTCCAAAATTTACAAAGCTCTGTTTAAACCGTAATCGTTTAATTACCTACGGCTATAACGACGACAGCGATCGCCCCCATGCTGCTGCCTATGGAAAGGTCAATAACGCTTTGCATACCGTATTGCACGATGCAGATTATGATCAGTTAATTGCTCGAAAAAAAAAGTTTCAAGCAGCCTTAACAACTCCTTTTGATTACTATGATGCGCAATATAACAAGACAGCCTCTATCCGTACTGTTGATTATGGGCAAGATTTAGAACGTATTTTTAACTGGATGCACCAAAGACATTTGGTTCCTTTTTGGAAGCTTAATCTTTCATTTACAGAATTTCAGAAGTTCCTGAGAAAATCTCTTACAGCAATCCAAAAGGATTTGGTAATTACTTCTTTGGAAGGGGAACCTATTTGTTATGGTATTTTTTATCAGGTCGCAGCAGATAATATTCGCCATTTTTATCCCTATCAAAAATCTGATATTGGTGGGCACATTGCCATAGGTGAAAGACGTCATTTGACCCCTGAATATCTTATACCGATCTTTCGGGCATCGTTTCAGTTTGCTTTTAAAACCTATGATACGGAGCGAATTATTATTGAACCTGACGCCAAAAATCGAATTTTAATCCCTCTTTTAACTAATATGGGTTTTAAAATCTATGACACAGTTAAGCTACCCCACAAAAAAGCAACTTTGATGATTTTAGAAAAACACACCTTTTTTTCAGAATTTTCCAAAATTCAAACAAGCCATAATTTTGTCCGACATTAATGTACTTTAATTCTGACAAATTCAATTGATTCCCTATATTTTTTAGGGAATCAATACATTTCTTAAACAAAAATAATTGGCAGCTTTTGCTGGTAGAAATAACTATGATCACTCAAAGCAAAATCGATCTAGAGGTTCTTAAAATCATTGAAAAAATCAAAAAGCGGATGACAACATTAGGACATCCTCCGATCACGCAACTAACAGCAGCGCAGGGGCGATTTTTTTTTCAAGAAGCCATTAAACTCTACGATCTCAGGTTAGAAGTTGGCGTAAAATTTGAGAATCAATTAATTAAACGTCCTCATTCACCAGCAATTCCAATTAGAATCTATCGTCCTATTTGTGATAAAGGTGTTGACTTATCTTTACCAATACTTGTCTATTTTCAAGGGGGTGGTTGGGTTTTTGGTTCCTTGGATAGTGCAGACGATACTTGTTCTTTTTTAGCTAAATATGGGCAATGTATTGTGATCTCTGTAGATTATCGACGCTCTCCAGAACATAAGTATCCCGCAGCCGTCCATGATGCCCTTGATGCGATTTATTGGGCGGATCAACAAGCAGCTAGTTTGGGAGGCGATCGCCAACGATTAGCCCTTGGTGGAGAAAGTGCAGGGGGTAATTTAGCAGCGGTGGCAGCAATCCAGTTACGCAATGAGAGGAAAATTTCGCCCATTGCCCAATTACTGATTACTCCCGTTACCCAGTACGGCTTTGAGACAAACTCCTATCAAGCAGGTCATCAGCTTGGGTTATCAAAAGAAACAATGGCTTGGTTCTGGCAGCAGTATTTAGAAGATTTTTCTCAAGCAGAAGCATGGCAAGTGTCTCCACTAAGAGTTAAGGATGCCAGTCAACTACCACCCGCAATTATTGCAGTTGCGGAACAGGATCCCCTCCTGGATGATGGGTTAATGTATGGCGATCGCCTCCGGTCATTTGGAGTTCCGGTCAAAATTCTTCGATACCCGACCCTAATCCATAGTTTTATTCGCTCAATTCATGTGGTGCAAGCAGCGAAAGTAGCTTGTCATGAAATTGCAAATAGTTTAAAAACACAATTTTATGGACTCAATTAGGTATATTTTTATCTAAAAACTTTGCCTCTAAAGGATTTTCTCTATTTTTGCCACTACTTTTAGCAGAATTTGTGACTGTACTAGTTTTATTTACTCCAAGGGCACGATCCTTTCTTGGGTTAACCGTTATTTTTGGTACAGCAAAATTTGAAGGGTGATCTCCCCAGAGACCTGTCATCAGATGTAACATTGCGCGCCTCAGAAGTGACCAGCGATGCATGAGCTACAGCACCCACCGCCGCCCTGTCACCAGGGGCCACCAATTGTTAGAAAAAATACGGTTCAGAGCATCAGTAAACAGCAAAGCGTAGTAGCCCAAAGTGATCACCATAGTGGCGTTCCATGGCGGCAATGAATTCTGCAGGGGGTAGGGCGGTGATCGCCTGCCATCGGCCGCCACCACCAAAGTAGCATTAAGGTTCTGTTTTCCTTGCTTTGTCTCTACCGTCACCGTTGCGGCTGTCTCACCATAGGTCACTGTCTGTACCTATGTTTCATAGTGGCAAGTAATCTAGGAAGCAGTTGCCACCTGGTCCATCGAGGCCACCCCAACGCACCATTTCATGGACAAAGTCATGTTTAGATTGCAGAAAATCTTTCCGATAGGGGGGAGATCCATAGTGGCCGAGGTGAATATGTTCTCCCCAATAAAATTCCAGAATGCCGTCCTGGGTCCAGGCATCATAGGACTGGGCAACGGATGCAGAAGACTGGTATTTATGGGCAGTCAACAGATAAACCATTAGGCTGCCCAACAGTAAAAGTAGGCAAAAAACAACAAAAAATGCAAGAATAGACATTATATTCACTCAATTTTGGCTTTTTATTGAACTAAAACAGTCATTTAAAGAATTTTTAGATAATTAACCCTTTCCTTTGGGGCGTAGCTTCGATACTGTCGTGGGAATCATCGCGCTATTTTTGGGCGCTACGGCTGACTGGGTTGGTATGGGGACTAATTGATGGGTTGCCGCATCCCAGAGAATAAATTTGGCACAGTGGTGTAGGTCGCCCAGGCGGAGAGTCTTCACCTGGGAGAGCAGATGACGATTGACCTGATGACAAGCGGCTAGATGGTAATTGGGGATTTTTTCGGAGAGATGATGGATGCTGTGGTAGCTAATATCAGCGGTAAACCACCGTAGCCAAGGGGGCAGATCGAGGTAGCTGCTGCCTTCAATAGCGCCACGTAGATAATCCCAATCTGCGGTGCTGTGGGCATAGGCCCCTTCAAAATTGTGCTGGACAAAGAAGATGCAGATAAAAATGGCTCCAGCAAAGGTCATCACGGAGGCATAGAGGCTCCAAAATAGCCCTGGCCCAATGAGATCGCTCAATATAATCCAGCTACCCACCACAAAAATATTGTTTAATAGCACGTCCCAAAATTCTTCCCAGGTCTGCCAGTATTGAGATCGATAGGTGGTGGCGATCGCCCCAAAATTACTTAAACCCTGTTGATTAAGGTGGGCTAAGCTGTGGCGAAAAAATTCCCAAAAGCCCAATCCTAAAGTTAGTCTGGGCTGAATGACGAGGTAAAAAAAGCCACCGGGCAGGGCCATAATTGGCTGCCTTAGGAAAGCATAAAGCTTTTGCTTAGGGGCACTGAGTTGGGCAAACTCCTCTGTGGACAAAAAATCGGCAATGCCTCGATACCGTTGCCAATCGCCGTTGGTTTTATGGTGGTAGGCATGATCCCGTGACCAGGCATAGGGGGGGATGGCGTTAATAATTCCCAGCAAAAAACCAGCCCCTCGATTCATCTGTCTTGTCCGAAACAGAGAGTAATGACCGCAGTCATGCATCAACGAAAAGCAGCGCAACAAAAATAGCACCATTAAGCCAACAATGGGCGGTAACAGCCAAAGGGAAATCGATGCGGCTTTAATCGTTAAAATCCATAGCCCAACATAGGGCAGTACCGTATTGAGCATTTGATTGGTGGCGTGGCGATCGCTGCGCTGCATGTAGGGCGCTAAAACAAAATCTGACTTTTTGATCATGATATTACTTGATGATTTTCGAAGTCCATATCGAGGCAAACCGTACTACTGCTTGAGGCTGTCTAACGTTCCTCGGCCTGGCCAGAATCAAAAGCGAAAGGTGAATCTTTGCAGTTGTGCTTTGATCGTCCTGGCAATTTGATCAGGATGGCTTTGGGAAATTTGACCAAGAGCAAGACCCCCAAGGATGACAGCGCTGCCAAGGGCGATCGCCTTACCTTGATCAGATTGTGGCGCTGGGGCCCTGATTGGGGCAAATTCGATTGACCCTGGGCCATTTTGACAAAGGGATGGACAGTGGCAGGAATGCGCCCAGGGTAGTGGAGATACTGCTGGAGCTGGCGACTTTTGATCGCTGAGGCTGAGTCTGTACTCCGATTTGGCGATAGTGTTAATTTTTCATGGTTCGCCACTTCGATACTTCCTGGTAGATTCAGGGGTCAGATTGAATTCTTCCCAGCGATCGCAAACTTGTTGGTAACAGTCGGGAGGGGCGATCGCCAAGTTCTGGAACCAATCCACCTCAATGGCGGCACCATGGTTGAGAACGAGGAGCATCTCCCGCTCAGGGGTATAGGTTTGTAACACCTTTAAGAGATGATCCAGCACGTCGCTCGGTAGACCACGGGACTTTAGGTATGGATAAACGGTCGCGGCTGGCCGGTATTGGAGATGATAGGGCACCACTGCTTGACGCCAATTCAAGCGAGTCAGATCTGTCGCGCCCACCTCACAAACAACCAGGCCGCGCCCTTGGGTCAAATATCCTTGCCAGGCTCCATGACCTAAGGACAATAGGTTTTCCCGAATAAAAGCAGCTTGCCAAGTCGTGTCGCGGCACTGCCAAAGATCACTGAACAGCATTTTGAATTTCCTCCCGTAATTTTTGAGTCGCAACCACCATATTTTTGAGGGCCGGTATGACCTCTTCCCAACGGCGAGTTTTGAGGCCACAGTCTGGGTTGATCCAAGTTTGAGCAATCGCCAGGTGGTCAATGCCCGTGCGGAGCTGCTGCACCATCTGTTCAACGCTCGGAACAGCTGGACTATGGACGTCGTAAACCCCATTTCCTACTTGGTAGCGATAGCCAGCATTAGTAATTTCAAACAGGGTTTCATTATTACTGCGACTGTTTTCAATAGAGAGCACATCCGCATCTAGGCGTTCAATATGTTCAATGATGTCGCCAAATTCGGAGTAACACATATGGGTATGAACCTGGGTCTTTGGTTGAACAGCACTGGTGGCCAACCGGAAAGCATCGACTGCCCAATCTAGGTATGCTTGCCAACGTTTGATTTTTAGGGGTAACCCTTCCCGTAGGGCTGGTTCATCCACTTGAATAAGGGTCGCTCCAGCCGCTTCTAGGCTCGCTACTTCCTTCCGTAGGGCGAGGGCGATTTGCATTGCCTGGTCACGGCGGGGAATATCAGTGCGGGTAAACGACCAATTGATCATCGTCACTGGCCCAGTGAGCATACCCTTCACTGGTTTGTTCGTTAGGGATTGGGCGACCTGAAACTCTCGCACCGTCATCGGCTGGAGCCATGAAACATCACCATAGATAATCGGTGGCCGCACGCAACGGCTGCCATAGCTCTGTACCCAACCGTGGACTGTAAAGGCAAACCCTTGCAGTTGTTGGCCGAAATATTCCACCATATCGGTGCGCTCAAATTCCCCGTGCACCAGCACATCCAAGCCGATGTCTTCCTGGAGCTTGATGCAATCGACAATGTGCCCATCAATCGCTGCTTGGTAGTCTGTTTGGGAAATCTCCCCTTTTTTGTATTTCACTCGCAACTGACGTACAGCCTTCGTTTGGGGGAAGGAGCCGATGGTTGTGGTGGGCAAGGGAGGCAATTGGATCTGTTTGGCTAAACGGAGGTCATAGGGGAGCGATCGCTGAAAATCTGTTGCAGTCAATTTCTGGATTGCACTCTGCACTGCGACATTTGGCGGATTGAACTGCTTAAAGGTTTGCCACTGCTGCTCAATGGCCCTTTGTTGGGTCGTCGTCTCATCACCAGCTAACGTGCGAGCGAGAAAGGTCACCTCCGCTAACTTTTGTTCCGCAAAGCTTAAAACCTGGCGTAAGGGTTCAGGCAACTGGGTTTCTGAGGTGGCATCGTGGGGGACAAACTGCAGTGAGGCGGATGGCTGTACCCGTAAGTTGGGGGCGATCGCCTGTAATTTTTTCAACAATGCCAAGGTGACATCGGGATGAATTTGCCAGATATTACGTCCATCGACGACCCCCGCCCCCAGAATTTTGTCGGTGGGGAATCCTTGGGATATCAGCAGATCTAAGTTGTGACCCCGGGTAAAATCTAAGCTGATCCCTGCCATAGGTAGCTGCGTCACCCAGCCATAGTTCACCCCCAGGTCATCAAAGTAGGTGATTAGCTGTATGGGCAAGCCGACTCCGGCTAGTTGGTGGTAAGTCTTCTGCACCGCTGCCTTGAGATCGGTGGCTTGGCTTGTGACCAAAATTGGCTCATGCAGTTGGACTTCCTTTACCCCCAGGGCTTTGAGCTGGCCTAGGAGATCGACATATA
This sequence comes from Picosynechococcus sp. PCC 11901, assembly GCF_005577135.1. Lineage (NCBI taxonomy): Bacteria > Bacillati > Cyanobacteriota > Cyanophyceae > Chroococcales > Geminocystaceae > Picosynechococcus > Picosynechococcus sp. PCC 11901. The sequence continues at coordinate 64,511 of NZ_CP040361.1, read as the reverse complement.
GCGGCAGTAACTGATCCAACCAAGCCATCAAATCCCCGTTGTGGCGGCTCAGGGCCAAGAGGGTCACCGGACTGAGGACTACGGGTACGGCGCGATCGCCCAAAACGGCTTGCGATCGCTGCACCATCGCCAAAAATTCCCCAAAGTTCCCCAGGGGTTGCATCTTGTCTTCGATCTCAGGCACCAGGTAGTGGTAGTTTGTGTCGAACCACTTGGTCATTTCCAGCGCGGGTAAAGCATCCCGGCCCCGAGCCATGGCAAAGTAGCGATCAAGCCCGCTCAAACCCTGGAACCGCCGGGGAATCAGCCCCAAACGCACCGTCCAGTCTAGGACATGGTCGTAGAGGGTTTGATCCCCTACGGCAATGCGATCAATGCCCGCCGTTAACTGTGCTTGCCAGGTTTTGACCTCAAGATCCTGCCGTAGGGCCAATAACTCATCCGCGCTAGAAGTTCCGCCCCAAAAAGTTTCTAATGCTTTCTTGAGTTCCCGGCGTTTACCCATGCGAGCATAGCCGAGAGTCATTGTTTGAAATGTCGTCATTATGTATTGTCCTGAATGAATTTGATGCTAAAAAATTGAACGGCAAATTGTTAGGAAGCTTGACCACTAACCTGGGAAAACTAACGCTATGAATGCAGCAAAAAATTACCCCATTTAGGGATTAAACAAACTAAAAAGAAAAAGGCGATCGCCCATTAAATTGAGGCAGCAAAAAACGCCCAGGCCCTGAATCGAAACAGCGCCAATGACCACAACTTAATCGACAAAATCGTTAGGAATATTTTGACAGTGATGCCTGAGTGGTTTTGAAGACTTGGGGGAGAAGCTTGTTCGAAACGCTTCTATGGCGGCACGTTCAAGAACGTGCCAAGACTAAAACAGTGATCATCCGTACCTCGCAGATGTTTTAGAAGGTGGTTGGCGATCGGCGGGCATTCTGACTTACACAATTTTTAGGGCTTAATTTTAGATTGACCATGACAATGACCCCTAAAATTACAGCGCTAAAACTGGCTTACAGCTGCGGGACAGCGGCAGATTTTCACTGCTCTTTCCCCGTTTCCTCTAGTGGCTGATCCCCACTAGAACCGAAAGTAGATTCTATAATATCATTGAATTCATATTCTTAGTGCTAAAGGCGAATATTCTTCAGACAAATCATAAATTTATGCTGAGGATTGTTGAAAATTAAAAGTGCCAAAAAGAGTCGCTAATTTTAAGGAAATCTCAAAGATAAATCTTGTGGTGACTGTTGCGGCAATAGGGTCAACTCACGAGTGGAAGTCAGGATTTTGGGAATTTTGAAGCAAGCCCAGGAAACGCCCGGTGGGGTCTGGCCACAGGGAAGCCCGTGCTCGATGGAATTGCATGGGCGTTGGATCTGAAGCGCTGGGCCGAAAATCTCCCAGCGATCGCCCCCCAATGGGATATCTCCTGGCAGAGGCAAAGGGAGTTCAGTCCCCTGGGCTTGATTGGATTTTTGATTTTTTGATCCCTACGGTAATTTACAAAGTCCTTGGAGAAATGCTAGCTTATAGGCCAACTGAGTAAGTCAGCTTAGTTCAAGGTTACGAAGCCTTGAAGCGGGGGAACCACCCGTCAACCCAACCGGGAAGACACCGGGGCTTATTTTCTGGGATACATAGAAAAGGGACATCTTCCAGTCCTAGCCCGTCAGCTAACCTCGTCAGCATCGGAAGAAGACTGAAGCACGGCGATCGCACCGTAAATCAGAATTCCCACACAACGACTGTCAGTTACCAATCACTTCCCTCTATTTATTGTGAAAGGGTAGGTAATTTTGCATGGTTTTATTATCAAGTTTGGCCCGTGGGGTCAGAAAGTTTTTGGTACCACCTTTTTGGCAAGGAAGTCTCCGGAAAGAAGTTTGGCTACCCCTCTATGGTTTTGGGGGATTGTTACTGCTCTGGTGGGCGATCGCCTTAGTGCGGGGCGAAATGATGCCGACGCCCCTAGAAGCATTGGTCAATAACCTGGATTTTATTCTGCATCCCTTTTATCGGCGCGGCCCTGGAGATTTGGGTTTAGGTTGGTTGCTTCTGGCCAGTTTGCGCCGGGTAATTATTGGTTTTATTTTGGGGGCTTTGGTGGCGATCCCAGTGGGAATCTGGATTGGCCTCTCCCGTAATGCCTGGCTCGCGATTAACCCGATCATTCAAATTCTCAAACCTGTATCGCCCTTAGTTTGGCTACCGATCGCCTTGTCTATTTTTAATGGGGCAGAACCCTCGGCGATTTTTGTCATTTTTATCACCTCACTCTGGTCAACGATTATCAACACCGCAGAAGGTGTGGCCCAGGTACCGAGGGATTATCTCGAAGTGGCGCGAATGTTAGAAATGCCCCGCTGGAAACAACTATGGCGGGTTATTTTGCCAGCGAGTTTACCCTACATTTTCACAGGTCTGCGGATCAGCATGGGAGTCGCTTGGCTCGTCATTGTCGCGGTGGAAATGCTTACCGGGGGCATTGGCATTGGTTTTTTTGTGTGGGACGAATGGAACCGCCTCAATGTGAGTTCGGTATTTTTGGCGGTCTTTGTCATCGGCATCACAGGCTTGATCCTAGATTCGGCCCTCGCTTATCTGCAAACGGCGATTACCCATCGTCCGGCCCAGCATTAGGAGCATCACTGCAATGAATAAAATAAGTAGACGCTCCTTTGTGTTTGGGATGGGGGCAACGGCTTCGGCATTAGTTTATGGTGCTTGTACTGCCCCAACGGGTAAAAAGATTCAGGGTCGTTTGCCCCATGCTTTAGCGGTTGAGCCCTTGGTACGGCCAGAAAGTTTGGAAAAACCGAATTTAACGGTGGGCTTCGTGCCGGTGAATGATTGTGCGCCCCTGGCGATCGCCTACAGAAAAGGTTTTTTCCAGAAATACGGTTTGAATGTCCAACTCAGTCGCGAAGCCAGTTGGGCCAATGCCCGTGATGGGTTGATCTTCGGTCGGTTAGATGCGTCGCCGGTGGTTTCTGGGGCTGTGACCAATGCGCGAATTGGTGCCGAAGGAGCTAGGGCTTTTCCGTTGGTGGCAGCGATGACCCTCCACCGCCATGGCAATGCCTTGACCATGAACCGACAGCTTTGGGAGGCTGGGATGAGACCATGGCCAGATTACCAAGGTGATTTGGCTAAATTTGGCCGAGATCTTCGCAGTTTTTGGCAAAAATCTCCCCTTGATGACCGCGCTTGGGGGATTCCCTTAAGTTCTTCAATTTATGAATATTTTGCCCGTTATTTAGTCGCCGCCATTGGCCTTGATCCGATGCGGGAATTACGGTTAGTGATTACGCCGCCACCCCAGATGGTAAGCAATATGCGGATTGGGGCGATGCAAGCCTACATGGTGGCAGAACCTTGGAATACTAGGGCGATCGCCAAAAATGAAGGCATTGGGTTTACGTTCATTCAAGGGCGAGATGTGTGGCGGGGCCATCCGGATCGGGTGCTGGCAGTGGCAGAATCTTTCATTGAACAATACCCCAAAACCTACCGCTCCCTCGTCAAAGCCTTAATCGAAGCCTGTCAGTATTGTGGCGACCCCAGTCATCGGCAAGAAGTGGCAAGCATTATTGCTGAACGGGCCTTTACAGGGGCCAACGTGAACTATACTCGCCCGGCCATCGTCGGGGATTACGACTACGGCGGTTTTGATGCCCAGCAACGGCTAGAGAGCAGTTTAGATACGACGACCTTTTTTGAGCTGCACCCCGAAACTTCGACAATTCCCCATGATCATTCCACGTTTCTCTGGCAGTCCCAGGGGATTTGGTTAATGACCCAAGCAGCCCGCTGGGGCCAAATTGAAACATTGCCAACCGATCTAGAGGCGATCGCCAAGCGAGCCTGGCGCACCGATCTTTACCGGGACATTGCCGCCGAAATGGGGATTACCAGTCCCAGCGAAGATTACAAGGTAGAACCAGCCACTGCCTTTATCGACCAAAAAGCCTTTGATCCAAGCGATCCAGTCGGTTACCTCAATAGTTTTGAACTGCGGGCCAACCGTCCCCAAATCTATCCCGTCAGCTAAACCCCATTACAAAATTAGCATCCCAAATCTATGACTAGACCCCAATCTTTCCCCTCCCCTGCCGCCATGGAATCTCCCAACGATACTTTTCTAGCCATTGAGCATATTCACAAACAATATCCCAAGGCCGATGGGAGCCAGTTTGTTGTCCTCGAAGATATCAACCTCACCATTGGCGCCCAGGAATATGTTTCTGTGATTGGCCATTCTGGTTGCGGTAAATCGACCCTGCTGCGGATCGTTGCGGGTTTAGAAAAACCCAGCGCCGGCCATGTCACCTTAGAGGGGAAACTGATTCGCCGCCCTGGTGCTGACCGGATGATGGTTTTCCAAGGCTACGCACTCTTACCCTGGTTAACGGTCCGGGACAATATCCGCCTAGCTGTGGATGAAGTTCACAAGCATCTTTCTAAAGGCGATCGCCGCCACCTTGTTAACGAACATATCCACATGGTCAATCTCACTGCCGCCGCCGACAAATATCCCCACGAACTTTCTGGCGGGATGAAACAACGGGTAGGAGTGGCTAGGGCTTTAGCGACCCGACCAAAAATGCTCCTCCTCGATGAACCCTTTGGTGCCCTCGATGCCCTGACCCGACCGAAACTGCAAACCCAAGTCCTCGACATTTGGGAAAACCACCGCCAGGCCGTGATGATGATTACCCATGACGTTGATGAAGCCCTGTTTATGTCTGACAAAATCGTGATGCTGACCAATGGCCCCCAGGCTACAATTGGGCAAGTTTTAACGGTGGATCTCCCTCGACCCCGACATATCCACGAACTGCGGGAAACTCAAAAATACTATGATCTGCGCAATGAAGCCCTGGATTTTCTCGAACGCTATCAGTAAACAAGCCGTTTTTTGGCTCGCCCAGTCAGTATGAAAAAACTTTCTGAAAAACTACACCACTATTTTTTTGAGGAGGAACGTCCGGAGAAGGTGAGCCTGGCCAATGTTTTTGCCCTCACCGAGGAAAGATTATTTGGTTTTCCCCTGGCGCTCATTGCTTTTTTGAGTATTTTTGCAATTCCTGGCACTTCCTTTATTTTTGGCATGGCGATGCTGTCGATCACCCTGCAACTATGTCTGGGGCAGTCTAAACCTTGGGTGCCCCGCAAAGTTCTCCAAACGTCCTTTTCCCTACCGCAAATTCAGCGGTTTATGGGTTATCTGATTCCCTGGTTAAAAAGGGTCGAGAAAATCACAAAACCCCGTCTGACGCCCATTTGTCACAGTCTACCGGGACGAATTATTTTGGGAATTATTTTGTCGGCCATGGCCCTATTGGTGGTTTTACCGATTCCGGGGGCGAATACGGTGCCGGCGATCGCCATTTTTTTTGCGGCCCTCGGCCTCCAGGAAGATGATGGGGTTTTAAGCTTGCTCGGTATGGCGATCGCCTTAATTTTTATGGGGGTCATCATTGGCCTAATGTGGACGGGGAGTAATATTTTTCAAGTCATTTTTCGATAAAATTGCACCCGGCATCAGGGTCAACGCGGGGTAAAAAATACTTTGCGTAGCTCATCGATGCCCAAGATTAGCGGCGGGCAAATAATTAACAAAAGCCATTGCCACGGATCGAGGGGGGCGGTCTGGAAAATATTCTGAAAAAACGCACTTTTGGTAATCATAATCACCAACATCCACTCAGTAGCAATACCTACCCAAATTAATGGATTGGAAAAAAATCCCAGGCGAAAAATCGAGATGTTTTCAGAACGACAGGCAAACACATTTCCATCTTGGCAAGCGACAATCACGGCAAGGGTCATGGTAGTAGCCTGGGCATAGATGGCAGTGGTAGCCGCATCAGCGCTGTGCTGCAAAAGGTTAGGGGTAATGGCCTGGAGCTCCGCCAGACTATAGCCATGGCCCCACCAGACAATAAAAAAGCCCACCATACCTAAAGCCGCTTCAATGAGACCCAAAAAACAGTAGGCGCGCACAAGGAGCGATCGCCCCAGGAGATTTTGGGATTTCTTACGGGGGGGTTGGGTCATAATGCCCACTTCTGCTGCTTCGGTGCCCAATGCCAAAGCCGGGATCATATCCGTGCCCAAATCCACCGCTAAAATTTGCATAATGACCAAAGCTGGGGGAATTTTGAGGGCCACCATCAACAGAAAAGGCACCACCTCCGCGACATTAGAAGCCAAGATATAGGTGATAAATTTGCGGATATTTTGGTAAACGGCGCGGCCCTGTTCTACAGCGCTAATGATCGTCGCAAAGTTGTCATCGGTAAGGACGATATCCGCCGCTTCCCTGGCGACATCGGTACCATTTAACCCCATGGCAATGCCAATGTGGGCCGCCCGTAAAGCCGGAGCATCATTCACCCCATCCCCTGTCACAGCAACCACTTCCCCAATATCTTTATAGGCTTGCACGAGACGTAATTTTTGTTCGGGAGACATCCGCGCAAACACGAGGCCCGAACGATATTTCAGGATTTGCCGCAGTTGAGCATCAGACAGATGACCCATGCCTTCTCCGGTGACGACCCGGACTTGCTGATTGACAATGCCAATTTGTTGGGCGATCGCCTGGGCTGTGAGGCCATAGTCCCCCGTCACCATCGTCACCTTAATGCCAGCGGTATGACATTGGGCGATCGCCTGTTTCACCTCCGGCCGGGGCGGATCAAACATCGCAATCAAACCAATAAAAATTAAATCCCGCTCAAGATCCTGGGCGCGCAGATTAACCAAATCCCGTTGTCCCCGTCGCGCCGCCACCCCCAACACCCGAAACCCCTGGGCTGCAAGGCGATCATTGGCTTGTACCACTTCTTCCCACTGTTCATGGCCCAAAGTTTGGATCGCCCCATTGCGCAACACCGCCTGACAATGGCGCAACACCTCTAGCGGTGCCCCTTTTGTAAAGGCCATACAGGGCAGTTCGCTCTGCCAAATATCTGACTCCTGCCAATCTAAGACCACAGTCATCAGTCGCCGGCGAGAATCAAAGGGAATCTCCCGTAACCGGGGATATTGTTGTTGTAAGTGTTCAATATTTAAGCCGGCCTTAACCGCAACGACGATCAAAGCAGCTTCGGTGGGATCGCCTATTTCCTGCCAGCGGCTCGGTGTGTCGAGGTGGATGAGCTGGGCATTAGAACAAAGGGCAGCCCCCGTCAATAACAGGTCAATTTTCCAGCGGGCGGTGAAGTCTGCGGCTAAATTCACGCTGCCCGATCCAGGGTCATAACCGGCACCAGTGACTTCAATTAAAAAGGGTTGAATTTCTCCGGGTTGGCCGTGATTAGGGGTTTGTAAAGGCGGTTGAACAGGCAATTCTGCTTCGGTTAACCAGGGCAACCAGAGGTAATGAACGGTCATTTCATTTTTCGTGAGGGTGCCCGTTTTATCCGTGCAGATCACCGTAGTGGCGCTGAGGGTTTCCACCGCAGAAAGACGGCGCACCAGGGCATTTTTGCGCACCATCCGCCGGACACCCATGGCAAGGGCGAGGGTAACAGTCGGCAGCAATCCTTCTGGCACGAGGGCAACGATAATGCCAATGGCAAAGACGAAACTTTCCCGCAGTTCCATCCCCACTAAAAATTCCGTCAACAGAAAAACAATCACGCCCATCGTCAAGGCGATCGCCGTAATAACGCGGACAATCTTACCCACCTGAATTTCGAGGCTACTGGGTTCCCGTTTCACATTGGTTGTTAGATGGGCCACATGACCAAATTCTGTTTGGGCACCGGTGCCATAAACCACCGCCACCCCCCGCCCCGACGAAACTGTCGCCCCCGCCAAGAGTAAATTGGCAATTTCTGCAGGATTTGTTTTTTCTCGGGTGGGTTGTTCTCCCCGGCGGAGGGGCTGGCCATCACGCACGGACGCCGTTTCTCGCACCCGTACCGGATAGGCATTCCGCGCCACAGGCAATGATTCCCCCGTCATCACCGAAAGATCAAGATATAAACTTTCCGAAGCGACCAACCGTGCATCCGCAGAAAGGCGATCGCCTTCTTCCAGTTGCATCACATCTCCCGGTACCAGTTCCACCGCCGGAATCGATTGGAGCGCACCATCTCGGTACACCTTCACCTGTGCGGGCAACACCTTTTTCAAAGCTGCTAGGGATTTTTCTGCCTGGAATTCTTGCCAAAAGCTAAAAATGCCATTCACCCAGATCACGGCCCAAATCGCCCAACCCAGTTCCGGCGTCCCCGATACAAACGCCAAAATTCCCGCCACCCAGAGTAACAAGGCCATAAAGTGAGTGACTTGATCTAAAAAACGCAACCATAGGGGCCGTTGGGGCGGTTCCGGTAGCGCATTTGGCCCAAATTTTTCTAAACGTCGCTGCGCTACTTGGGCCGATAAACCACCAGGCCGGGATTCCAAAACAGCATAAACATCTTCCGGAGCAAATGTCCAAATATGACTTGGTTCCATCACAGCGATCCACCAGGACAAACAATTAATTTGATGCTGTCACAACCCATGCTAAGACAAACATCTCTTCTGATAAGCGTCAACGATTCTTTACATCATTATTTGCTTGCATGACTTATTTACACCACTGCATTGATGTCGGCTCTTTAGGGAAATTTAATGGAAAAAATTAGCTAGAATTAAAGCAATATCTCACAGGATATCTTAACTAAATCCAGAGAGAGCGACTAATAGAAAGATTAGACTCACAATTTAGTCTAGGTCTGTCACCTTAATATTTACTTCTATGGCCCATGTTCAAAACTTTAATTAAAAATAGTGCGGCGATCGCGTTTGTACTTTTAGGTTCTATAGCCGTTATTCCTGGGGCAAGTTCCCAAATTAGTGCTACTCCCTTATTACAAGCCGAAGATTTCCAGGGTTTGGTTTATTACCAAAACCCAAATACGAGGGGAATGCCCATTAATCGCCCTGGTATTTTCATCGGTCTGCCCCAGCAAGGGAGCAATCAAGGGGGGTGGTTGTTGGATATTCCGAGTAATGACGTGTTCGCGCCTAGTTCCTTGGGTGTCAATATTTTTCAATTTGAGCAGCAATATTTTTTATTCTTTGATTCAATCTCTAATTTTGATGATGGTAGAGCTTATAATCGAATCTTAGATGCCATAGAAATTCCCGCTGAGGCAGTTCTGCTGCGTTGTTCAGAAAGTATAAATGAAACATCAGAAACCATTGCGTTTTTAAATGCAGGAGAAAGGGCAATTGTTGAAGCGCAATCTCCCAGTGCAATGGATGGAATTCTCGCTGAATTGCAAAACCCGACGATGCTTTATTCAGTTGATTCTCGCCGTTTGTCCATTGAGGCTATTCCTGGGGAGGGTTTTACGTGTAGAAGTTTTTCTCTTATCCATACAACTCTTGAATAATTGACTCTTTTCTTTGATCTAAAAAGACCTCTTCATTCCAAACATTAAAAAATTTTTTCTAGAAATTTAAACCAAAACTCCCCTCAATCTCCGGTAGCTTGGGGCATTTCAGCATCACTGTCGCTACTTTGAAGGTGATCGCCACCCTAAAAAACAGCACTATCATAAGTTTTGCTTATATTTTTCCTCGGAATACTAAGGCTGAACCTGTTTACATTTCATTGAATAATAGCTATACTAAATTTCAAGTCCATAGTTTAAATACTATTTTCAAACTTATATCACCAACCCTAAAGGCAAAGTTCTATGGGGTTTTGCCTTTTCCCTCAAAATTCCCTTGTCCTCTAACGTCTCAGTCAATTACAGCATTACAAAAAGAAACTATGTACCAATACAAGCATTCTGATTTTTTGGTTATTGCGACCCTTAACTGAATGCCCGACTACGCCCCCGATTCTCGCCACAGTTACCTGACCCATGACAACCGGGTGTCGTCCATAGTTTTTTACAAGTTTCCTCCATCAAGCTATATTCGTCCCGATCTAGGCAATTGGGGCGAATTTTTTTTGCGCTTAAGGCAGAATCCGGAGGCAAATAATAGCAGTTCATCTATTTTATTACGTGGATTCTTTGCACTGTACCAACCTAAAATATAGTGTTTGATTTTATAAATTCCAATAATATTGTGACTGTTCATTTAATTTTTTGAATTCGTCACTAAGCTGACTATCCCTAGAATAATTTCTGACAGAATTAATTCTGATCAAAGCTTGGCGATCAGGCCCACAATTCAAAGCAGCTTGTAAGACTAAGTTGACTTAGTTTTCGCCACAGCAGGTAGGCAGGTGCGTTAAACTCTAAACGTAATAATTTTACGGCAAAAATTAGGAGATTATATCGATGGCCCAGGCAATTTGGAATGGTGCAGTGGTGGCAGAAAGCGATCGCTGTGAGGTGGTAGAAGGCAACTATTATTTTCCCCCCGATGCCATTAAAACAGAGTATTTTAAGCCGAGTAACACCCACACCACTTGTTCTTGGAAGGGTCAGGCTAGCTATTACACCTTGTCCGTAGCCGGAGAAGAAAATAAGGATGCGGCTTGGTATTACCCAGAACCCAAGGAGAAAGCGGCGAATATTAAAGGCTACGTGGCGTTTTGGCGCGGCGTCAAAGTCGAGTCTTAGGATTTGAAGGGTTAAGGCGATCGCCAATGGGTTGTGGTTGTTTTGGTTGGTGATCCTTATGGGACACTAGAGGGTATGCCAAAGCAAAGTTACGGAAAAATTCCCCAGGGGCGATCGCAAACGCTACTGTTTGGCTTGCTTGATTTCGCGAATGATGCCCTCGATGCAGATGAACGCCAACTAGACCGACTACGGGCGACGATAAAAGTCCATTGGCAATCGCCCAGACGACTGGTGGTGCAGACAAAATTGCGCTATTTGCAAACTTTAACGGCACTCACTACTACGCCTTTAACCGTACCCCAATTGAAAACGGCCCTCAAGGATTTAGAAAGTTTTTTGGGGATTTTAGAGGATCATCGCACGACGATCCGGGGGTCTGATACTTGGCATTTTTCCTTAAATTTCTGGGGCGATCGCTGGGCACGGGCAGAAAATATACAGCAGTTTAATCAAACTTGGGCCGCGCGTCGCTTGGGGATATCCGAGAAGAAGCAAAATAATTTTCAGGAGAATTCCCAAACAAATCACGGCGCAACTCACCCGGACTGGCAAAGCCTGTGTCGGCAAGCGCTGGATACCCACTTAACCAGTAATCCCCTAACGGCGGGGGATGGCATGGCCTTTGAGTTGGCGGATTTGTACGTGCCCTTGGGAGTAACTGCCACCCATGCAGAGGAAGATTCTCTAAGCGATGATCCCCAGGATTTTTTGGCGCAATATCACCATCTCTCCCATAATCGACTGGCGATTATTGGGGAGCCAGGGGCTGGAAAAACGACTTTTTTGCAACAGTTGGCCCTGGCTTTGTCGGCAACCAAAGATCTACCTGTTTGGATCCCCCTGGCCGATGTGGGGGGGCGATCGCTAGAGAATTATTTGTTGGACGTTTGGCTAAAGCAGCTTTTTAAGCAATTTACCATCGCGCCAAAAATCCAGACTGAATTTGCTGAACTGATTCAAAACAAACGGGTCTGGTTATTTTTAGATGCCCTTGATGAAATGGGAGACAATCTCAGCCAAGCGTCATTCAAACTCGACCGGGAACTCCAGGGCTGGTTAGGCAATGCTTCAGTCGTTTTGAGTTGTCGCAGTGCGATGTGGGACACAGGGAAAAATGCCCTCACTGATTTTGTGATCCACCGTTGCCAAGGCTTTAGTGATGATGCCCAGCGCAAACAAGTGCAATGCTTTATCCAAAAATGGTTTCAAGGACAACCTCAACTCGGCGATCGCCTCTATGGTGAACTAAACCGCAGTATCCACAGTCGCATTCGTGGGGTTGCGCGCCAGCCGCTGTATTTGACCTTACTGTGTCGCACCTGGCAGCTCACCCAAGGCAAATTACCGGGGACAAAAGCCATTTTGTATCGCCAGTTTGTGGAGGCTTTCTATGACTGGAAACAGGATACTTTTCCCACGACCCAAGCCCAACGCCAGCAACTCAATCAGATTTTAGGGCAGTGCGCTCTCAAGGTGCTGCAAAAAAATCCCGCAAAAGCTCGGTTTCGTCAGGCTGAAATTCAACCGTTTTTCGATGCCGTTGATCCTGATTTTTTTACCCTCGCGCTCCAATTGGGGTGGTTAAAGCGGGTCAGTCGCTCTGCAACAACGGGGGAAAATGTCTACGCTTTCCATCATTTAACGTTTCAAGAATACTTTGCGGGAACGGCGATCGCCCACTGGGAGATTTTTATTGACGAAGGCGGCGAATATCCGATATTTTCGTTGGGTTGGCAGGAAACGATTTTGCTGTGGCTGGGACGCGAAGAGATTGCCGCAGGCGAAAAAGAAAATTTTCTGCAAGCGCTTTTACACTGGCAAGACCATTGTGGTGGTTTCTACGAAGTACGCGCCACCTGTTTTGTTGGCAAAGCTTTAGCCGAGTTTCCGGAATTTTCCCAAGGGCAAGCAGTGATCGATCAACTGGTGCAATGGCGCTTTGTCACCGCCCAGAGACAACCCAAGTTACCATCGCCCCTAGTTGAAGAGGCAGGCATTGCGCTCTCCAGAAGCGATCGCCAGCAGGTGGTGACTACCCTCGAACAATTTTTAGCGACCCATCCCGCTGCCTTTGACCGTTGGTTAGCAGCCCATAGCCTCGGCAAAAACCATGATTTCGGCAATCCCACGGCGATCGCCAACCTCGAAGATCTGCTGACGGAAACCGCAGATCCGAATTTTCAACTTAATCTCTGCCGTAGTTTAGGGGCCATCGTTCCCGATAATGCCCTAGTCATTGCCAGTCTTACCCGCCTGCTGGCAGCGGATCAAAAAGCAACTATCCGCCGTAAAGCCGCCCTGCGTCTCGGTAAACTCCAGCCCCATCACCCCCAGGCGATCGCCACTTTGTTAGAGCTTGCGGCAACGTCTCCCCAGGCGATCGCCACCCTCCGGGAAATTTGTCCGGATCATCCTTTCGTGCAAACAGATACTGTTAGTCAAACTCTGCCCACTCGACGGCGCACCGCAAAGCGGATTTCGGAGAGATCGCTCCAGCCTAAATCGTCCCGTGAGCAGTCCCTGGCCAGCCAAAGTCTCTTAAAAAAATTAAGCCTAGAAACCAACCTTGATCAGCGCACAAGGCTAGTTGCCCGTCTCAGTGGTTATCTGCCTGACCACCCGGAGATTATTCCCAATCTACTCATAGCCCTTCGTCAGGCCCACCGAAAAAGTACCCTCAAGTTGACCGTTGACACCCTCGGTCAATTAATTGAGACGGAACAATTACCCCTCATTTTGCCCCAGGTGAAACACATTTATCAGACAGTAAACCCCAATTCTCCCAATCGGCGCTACTGTTATAAATTGCTCTGGGACTGGTCAAAAACTTTGCCTTACGAAGTCTTTCAACAGGCTTGATCGTCTTTTTAAATTTATCTCTATGGCCCAATCGTTATTTTTCGTCGCGTTGTTGTTACCGCCCGACCTAGGGGCGATCGCCTCTGGTTGGCAACATTATTGTGTTGAGCGATTCCAAACTAAAAAGGCGCTCAATTCGCCGCCCCACGTCACCCTGCAACCGCCCTTTAAATTTCCAGTCGAAGACATTGATCACCTCGAAAACGTTCTCCAAACCTTTGCCCAGAGCCAAATTAGTTTCCCGGTACAGTTGACGGGTTTTAACTGTTTTGCACCGCGCGTGGTTTACATTGATGTCCAACTGACTCCCCCACTCCAAGACTGCCAATCCCAATTAAAAACGGCCTTTGGGACACAATTAAACATTCAGGATCAACGTTACGGCGATCGCCCTTTTTGTCCCCATGTGACCATCGCTTTTAAAGATTTAAGCCGTACTAATTTTGACCGGGCCTGGGCCTTTTTTCGGGAGCGTTCTCTAAACCATTGTTTTACCGCTGGGGGTTTAAGTTTGCTGCAACACAATGGCCGCCATTGGCAAGTTCGGGCAAATTTTCCGTTTCATACCCTGGCCTAGGCATTATAAATTGGCCCCTGTTGCCCTTGATAAAACTGCAAGACCCCCTGGGCAAAAGCCAGCTCCACTTCTGTTTTCACGACGATGCCGCGCTGTTCAAGGGCCGTTTGCCAATTTGGGGGTTTTGGCCCTTCGTCAAAACCAATGGCCTCCGCATCAGCACCCCTAGCTCCGCTGACTACGCGCTTTAAACCTGACCAATGGATTCCCCCCAGACACATCGCACAGGGTTCGGTACTGGTAACCAACTCCAGGGCAGGCAAATTTGCAGTGCTGAGATTGTATTGGTTAAATTTGCGTTGGGCGATCGCCATTGCCACCATCTCCGCGTGGAGCAATGATAAATTTTCGCTAGTCACGAGGTTCACCCCTAGGGCGATCAGTTCCCCGGTTTCGATGTTAAAAATCCCGGCCCCGAAAGGCCCGCCTGTTTTTTGAATAATATTTTCCCGGGCGGCACCCACCACAAAGCGCATTTTTTGGCGATCGCCTGGGGTCGGTTGATATTGGCTGCTGTATGCCTGCAACCATTGGGGCAAACGAAAACAAATTTCCGACGGTTGATGATACATCGCGCTTTTTACTCCATGTCTTGGGTTAATTCCATTGGGTCTTCGGAAAGTTAAAAAAAAAGGTAGGTGCGCACCTACCTTTTAGAAACATACCTTTTTTAACGTGAGTTCGGGTTAAGCCGAAGGCTGTAATGCCCAGTCTAACTGTAGCGAGGGCTTTTTCGGCTGATGGCAGTAGGCGATTAAGCCACAAAGTATATTCACAAAGCAATTCACCGGACTACGATGGCGGGAATGCTCAATTTGTGAAATATTCTTTAACTGGTCAATCACTGTCTCAATAATGAAGCGCTTTCTCGATAATAATTTATCTGTCAAACGCATTAATCTGTTCTTCATGTTGCGTTTTGGCTTCGCAAAAAACTCAATCCCATAGGTTTCCCGTAACTTCTCCGTTAACGGTTGAGAAACGTAGCCTCTGTCTGCAAAGACTTTGCCAAATAATTGCTGCACTAACTCCTCTACGGGTTTTCTGTCATCTACATTACCTGCGGTGATTTGAACATTGAGCAACTCTCCCAGTTCATTGACCACTAAATGAAGCTTAAAACCATAGAACCAACCCACGGAAGTTTTGCCGAGAGCCACAAGACCATCAAAGACCTTGTGACTGTGAATACGCCTACTGTGACAGACTTTTAGGCTTGTCGCATCAATGAAACTGATACCTGTGCAGCTCCCGAAACAATGCTTTAAATACACACATAAAGGCACAATCGTCGAAGGTATCCACTCGATAAAACGCTGATAGCTGACGAGGTGTGGAAAGGCTTCTCGCCAATGTTGACAAACATACTTTTCGTAGAAATGTTTGAAATTACGGTAGGATTCGCGATGAAAGGAGATCAAGATTGTCAGAATTTCGCTGAGGCATAAACGACGGGAGCGAAGTCGAGTCACTGTACCGCCTTGAATTAACTCTTGATGCCAGAGAGGCTCAAAGATTTGACAGAAGTCATCCACATTACAGAAAAGTTCTTCTAGACTAGACATGGGGTGAGTAGATTGGTTTAGTTTGGACACTTCCAGACTACTCTACCCCTCTTCCCTTAAGAATTCGACGGTGGTAGTTTGCGCAGTTCTCCGAGGAGTTTTTTTAATTGCCCTTGGACTGGCCCCAGGGTTGGATCCTCACTGTCTGCCAGTTGTTTTGACCATTTCTCGACGGTGGCGATCGCCGACTCCGGCGAAAAGGTAGGTGTACGCCTACCTTTTGGGGCAGAATCATTTAAAATGCGCTGAATCCGATCCTCAGAAAGCCGAAAAACCTTAGCCAGTTCCCGTTTCAAGGATTTTTCTCCCGTCTTGGGTCGGCCCCGTAAGCGTTTATAACCAGCAGTTTCTAGCTTTTTTGCCGCCTCCCGAATTTCTGTCACCGTAAAATTTTTCCGTTGGGTATTTTCTTCAATTTCAATTTGCAGGGCATCCACAGCATCTGCCGCCGCGTCAATATCCACCACCCGCACCGGAATTCCTTCGGGAAATAAACTCGCATATTGATCGGGGTGGGCTAGTTTAATTTGATAAAGGGCCTCCCGACGATGTCCCCCAGCTAGCAAATGGCCATGGCGATCCACCGTCAAAGGAGTAATCAGACCCAGCACCAGGATCGAATCGACCAATTCTTGGACGTGTTTATCATTGAGGGGACGGGCATCTCCCCCCGGACGATCCAAAATATCCTCAAACAACAGGAGCTTTAGATTTTGGTTAACTTCATTTTCATAGGCTTTTTCGGCGGTGAATTCTGCCGTCGCCCGTTGGTTGAGTCGATCAAGATTCAGGGTCGCTTTTTTACGGGCCATTAGTTTAGGTACTCCTGGAGCCACAACCAATAATTTTTAATTTCTGTCGCTGCTTTGCCGTCTGGGTTCCATTCTGTAACAGCACGCCCCTCGGCAACAGAAGCAGGAAAATCGGCACGACTGCGAATCAATGGCCCGACAGGGTAGTAGACGGCGAGCCCTTCGATTAATTCCGTCAAATTGGCCTGGGGATGGGCTTGGTTAATGCAAAAAACCGCTTGGGCTTGGGCCGCCCGGATTGCCGCGAGGGTCGCTCCTAGAGCATCGAGTTCGAGTTGGCCAGGTCGTAACACCACCACACAGAGATCGGCAATTTGGGCAATTTCAATCAAACTCGCTTCGGCACTGGGTTGGGTATCAACAAACAGCCAATCGGTCTGACAACGCTTGAGGGAAACTTGGACGCGACCTGCGGGGACGGTGTGGACTAACGGCGGATCATCGGCGCGGCGATCACCCCAATCGGCACAACTCGCCTGGGGGTCGGTATCAATAATCGTTGATGGCCCAGCCACCACAGCCAAATTCATCGTTAATGTAGATTTGCCGACGCCCCCTTTTCGACTAACAATCGCAATTTTTTTCATAGACATTTCCCACAGACCACATCAAATTACAGCAATTGATCTAGCTGAAAGTTTAACCCACTTCCCCCCAGACCCAGAAGACCAGAAGCACCTAAGCTTCCCCGAACAAACTCAACTGACCAAGGGGGAGGGAGCCATAACGGCGTTGGTGTTGGCGTAAATGACAGGCCGAGCAAAGGGCGATGAGATTTTCCCGACGATTGTCTTCGGGGATGTAATTTTTGTGGTGAACGCTTAAGGTTAAAACAGCCCGCAGGTGACGATCAATGCCTTTGACCTTCACATCCGACGGAATACAAACCAAGCCACAGAGTTCACAGCGCCAGTCTGCATCCTCTTTTACTTGTAAGGCGATCGCCTGCCAATCATCAGAATATCGAGAAGAATGTTTCATCTAAACCTAGCGCCGCAAGATAATCCTGAAATCGCTACAGTATTAAAAAATTCTGGCCAACATCACAGCCAATACCGTCTGTTTTGTGACCTATTTTGTGATTCTAACCCTAATTATTAAGAAATCACCAAAAAAACCATCTCCATTACCCCAAAGCACCATGAAAATCGCCTTCTTTAGCAGCAAGCCCTACGATCAAGTCTCCTTTAACAACACCAACCAACGTTTTCACCACGAACTGGTCTTCCTCGAACCACGCCTCACCCCCGATACCGTTAGCCTCGCCGCTGGTTTTCCGGCCATTTGTGCATTTATCAACGACGACCTAGGAGAAGCTGTCCTCAAACAACTCGCCCACAACGGCACTCAATACATTGCCCTACGCTGTGCCGGGTTCAACAATATCAACCTTGAGGTCGCCCGCAAATTAGGCTTGACCGTTGTTCGGGTGCCTGCCTACTCCCCCTATGCCGTGGCCGAACATGCCGTGGGACTGATTTTGATGCTCAACCGCAAACTCTATCGCGCCTACAACCGTGTCCGGGACGATAACTTTGCCCTTAATGGCCTCCTGGGTTTCGATCTCCACGGTAAAACAGTCGGGATTATTGGCACCGGAAAAATTGGCGAATGCTTTGCCAAAATTATGCAAGGGTTTGGCTGTCGTTTACTGGCCCACGATCCCCAAGAAAATTCTGTCTGTTTAGATTTGGGTGTCCAATACAAAGATTTACCAGATTTGCTCACCCAAGCCGATGTGATTTCCCTCCACTGTCCTTTAGTACCCGACACCTATCACCTGATTAACACCAACTCCCTCGCCCAGATCAAACCCGGTGCCATGCTGATTAATACCAGTCGAGGTGGCTTAATTGATACCAGGGCTGTCATCGAAGCGCTAAAAACAGGTCAGTTGGGTTATTTTGGCACCGATGTCTACGAAGAAGAAGAAAACCTCTTTTTTGAAGATCTATCGGATACGGTGATTCAAGATGATACGTTTCAGTTATTACAATCTTTTCCGAATGTAGTGATCACTGCCCACCAAGCCTTTTTCACCCAGGAAGCTTTGGGAAATATTGCAACGACGACCTTAGATAATTTACAGGCACTGGAGAAAGGCAAAGCTTGCACGAATCAGTTATGTCCCTAGAAACTGCGCCAAGAATAGCTCACTTCAAATCAGTCACGGTTTTGTTTAGGGCCTGTCTGGCGATTTTGGTGACATAGACAGTCACAGCAACAGTAGCCACAAAACCAAGAATCCGGATCGACCACTGGGCAATGGGGTTAGCGCTGGTGCTTCCTGTGCCGAGGGTTGCGAGATTTCCGGCCAGGGAGCCAATGTAGACATACATGATGGTGCCAGGGATCATCCCCACAGAGCCGAGAACATAGTCTTTTAGGGAAACACCCGTGACCCCATAGGCATAGTTAAGGAGATTAAAGGGAAATACAGGTGAGAGACGCGTCAGGAGAACAATCTTCAGGCCTTCCTTGCCCACAGCTTCGTCGATGGCACGAAATTTCGGGTTGTCGGCGATTTTTTGGCTCACCCATTGGCGGGCCAGATAACGACCCACTAGGAAAGCAGCGATCGCCCCTAGGGTTGCGCCAACAAAGACGTAAATTGATCCTAAAGCGACACCAAAAACAACCCCGGCTCCCAAGGTCAGAATCGACCCCGGCAGAAAAGCCACCGTCGCCACCACATAAAGCACCATAAAGGCGATCGCCCCTAAGGCACCCAGACTATCGATCCATTGCAAGCCCTGGAGTAACCAAGCCTGGGGATCAAATCCTGTGCCAAAAAGCCCCTGGACAAAGGTTGATGTTGAACTGGCCGCCGTCGCCATGCCAGCGAAAAATGTTGAGAGTGCAACCACTTCTAAAAGCATACTTACCCCGAATGCACCCAAGGCTAAACCCGTAAAGCTTTTCCAACAAGGTAATTTTTTTGGTTGCCGTTGATGCCTAATTTTTTGATTGGTGTCACCCTTTAAGTTAGCAGGTTTCATCAAATTTCCCTCAAGTTAATCATTCTTTTTATCCGGCGATCGCCTCTAATCCACCGTCCAGAGGGTGTCTGCATCCCGCAACAGAAAGAGCGTAAAACAAGCCGCTAGCATCGGTAAGGCCGCAAAGAAGAGGAGGTTATTAAAGGGATCGAGGTATTGCCGAAAGGAAGCAAAAGTTGATCCTGCATGGAGCAGCAGCACCAAAAAATAACAACGATTTTTTTGGAACCCCGTCACGAAACCCAACACAATGGCCAGTTGCACAATACCGATGAGAAAAATCACCCCGTTGCTGAGGCCAGAAATCAGATAAAAATTCTCGAAAACGGCCCTGGCATGGTCTGGGTTAAAAAATTTATCCAATGTCCAGACAAACATCACAATAAAAACACTGAGCCGTAACAGCAATAACGACAACGCAAGACGCGACACCTGTTTCATAATTTTTTTCGTAAATTCATAATGTTTTCAGCAGCGATCGCCAGCAAGTATTTTTATTCCGCTTCATTGGCCTTCGCGGCACAGGGATTTGCCTTAGAAGCGCAAGGATTTTCTTTTGCCGCACAAGGATTGGTTTTAGAAGCACAGGGGTTTTCCTTCGCCGCACAAGGGTTTGCTTTAGAGGCACAGGGATCGGTTGTTTCTGTTTTACTCGCACAGGGATTTTTAAACAGTCCAGCGCAAGGGTTTTTGACACCGGAACAGCCGGCGATCGCCCCCAGACTTAGCAAAGAGATCGATACGAGGGTGGCAGCATAGCGAATTTTCATGGTCATTCTCCTGAAATTAATTAGATTGCTGAGTTAAAACCAAAGCTTTGCCGTGGTTCTTGAGCTTGATTAAATCGGCTAAACATGAAGCGCAGATGAGGGGAAACTAGAGAAAACTTAAAAATATTGAGCAATACAATATCGAGCAATCTTCAGGAAAAATTCAGACTACCATCAGCGATCGCTCAGGCAAAAATGTCATTGTAGAAAAACAAGCCGTCCCATCTTTTGCATGAATTTATGGCCCCACAAACTTGGTTTATTGATCGCGGCGGCACCCAGGAGCTTTGGCCAGCCACTGAGTTCCCGACATCGAAAACACAACCCTATCGGCTTTATCGTTTCCTGACAGATTTGGAAGATCTGCTAAACCGTGAGCCAGGCGATCGCCAACGTTTACAGGCCCTATATCCTTTAGTGCAGCGTTTGTTGCAGAGTTCAGAATGGCTGCAACTGATCCCCATTGCGCCAGATCCAAAAACAGGTTGGGCTGTGGAAATTTTGTATGATGAACCGGATTTTCCGCTCACAGTGCAGCTTGTGGCCTGGGAACCCCAACGGGTCTCGCCGATCCATAACCATGGATGTTGGGGCTTGGTCGCTCTATTGCAAGGCCAAGAGGAAAATCAATTTTGGCGGCGATCGCCTGGAGATTCGACCCAGTTAGTGGAGGCTGGGAGCTTAGTATTAAATCCTGGGGATTTGGTTTGTTTAATGCCAGACGCGATCCATCGGGTGAAGGCATTGGGCACGACGCCAACCATTAGCTTTAATGTGTATGGAGAAACTGACTATGACCAGCGCTTTGAATTTGATCTCGACCAGGGTAGAGCAACAAATTTTTAATCTTTTTTCCGGTAGTAAGCGATGGGGCTAAAAAAACTAAAAAAGGCGATCGCCAAACGCTTGAAATTAAATCATTGGCATTTTTCGACGAGTTCCCTGCAATTTCGCCTCACCTTTGAGCTGGCTGGTTTATCGATCTGTGGCCTCGGCATCGTTGCCATTTGGGCGGGCTGGCAGATGGAGCAAAACCTCGTGGCAGCCCACAAACAAACCCTAGATTACATTGCCTCGCGATTCCCGGAACAGTTAGAACTGTATAGCGAAATGGAACCCGTGGAAACCAGTCTGGTACGAACTCTCCAGCGGGTGACGACTGCTGATGTTATGGCTTGGGTGAAAGATCCTGACGGTCAACTGGTGACCCAATCAACGGCGACGGCTGATTTTGTCGCCCAAGTGCCCGATCTGATGACCTTTGAGCAAGGGGCAATGCCCCCCCAAATTGTGCGCGTAGGCGATCGCCAAATTGTCCTTTGCATTAGTCCCCTAGCGATCGCGGGGGAACCCGTAGGCCAACTGTATTTATCCCAGGACATCACCGCCGATCTGCAAAAACTCTACGTCAGTTTGTGGCGGTTACGTCTGGTCAGTGGGGTAACACTTATTTTATTGATCGCCGCGATCATACACCGCATTCAAAAAGTCACCCAACCCCTCGCCCAAATGAGTCACATGGCCCAGGCGATTTCTGCGGATGACCTCCAAGGGGCAAAATTAGAACTCCAGCAAGCGCCCGATGAAATTTTAGGTTTGGCCCAGGTATTTAACGAAATGTTGTCCCGGTTATCGAGTGCCTGGGACAACCAACGGCAGTTTGTCGGCAATGTTTCCCACGAACTCCGTACTCCCCTGACGATTATCGAAGGTTATCTCCAGAGTCTCCTACGTCGCGAGGATAGCCTTAGTGAATATCAACAACAGGCAATCGCCACCGCTGCCACCGAAACAACCCACACCATTCAAATGCTCCAAGATTTGTTGGATTTGGCCAGGGCCGACGGGGGCCATTTACATTTCCGCACCCAGCCCGTCATGCTCAATACATTTCTCGAAGAAGTCAGCGCCATGGGTCAACAGATCAACCAACGCCCCATTCACCTCAAAACACCCCCAGAAGATGTCGTGATTCGCGCCGATCAAGACCGACTGCAACAGGTGATGTTAAATCTAATTGATAATGCCCTAAAGTATTCTGCTCCTGACCAGGCCATTGAAATTTGCCTCGAAACCGCTTCACCACTAGCTTTGATTCACATCGTTGATCAGGGTATTGGCATTGCCTTAGCCCACCAAGCTCGCATTTTTGAACGATTTTATCGGGTGGATGAAACCATGACCCGCTCCCGGGATGGCACGGGTTTAGGTTTGGCGATCGCCAAAAGTCTCATCGAAGGCATGGGCGGCAAAATTAGCCTCCGTTCCCAGCCCCACCAAGGCAGTTGCTTTACCCTAAAGCTTCCCCTGTGGGATATTCAGTCCGTCTCCACAAGCCACAACTCTGAGCAGGATGGACTACGCCGTCATGGTTAAACCCCAAGCATTTCTCCTTTACAAAGACGTTGATCATTGAGTTTTCTGCAAATATGCACCACCACATCTTTATTAATTTCCCTTACCAACGACCACCCACTGACCATGAAACCCCATATTTTACTGGCCGAAGATGACCAAAACCTCGCTCAATTCGTTGCCTCCGAATTACGCCTAGAAGGTTATTTGATCACCGTTGCCCACAACGGCATCGATAGTCTAAATTTAATCCGAGAAAATACCTATGACCTATTGATTTTCGATTGGCTCATGCCGGGCTTGTCGGGGCTAGATTTATGTCTACGACTCCGCTCTAGTGGCATCGAAACGCCGATTCTTCTGTTGACCGCAAAGGATGAAATTTCTGATCGGGTCTCTGGGTTAAATGCCGGGGCTGATGATTATGTCACAAAGCCCTTTAGCATTGAAGAACTACTGGCCCGTGTCAATGCCCATCTCCGCCGTGCTCGCCGGGAAGTGGTTGACCAATTAGAATTTGAGGATCTTTCTCTCAATGGTATTACCCGCGAAGTTTACCGCGATCGCCAACTGATCCAGCTCACCGCCAAGGAATTTGATTTGTTAGAGTTACTCCTGCGCCACCCACGGCAAGTCTTAACCCGCGAGCAGATCCTCGAAAAAGTTTGGGGCTATGACTTTATGGGAGAATCCAACGTGATTGAAGTCTACATTCGGGCTTTACGGCTGAAACTCGAAGCAACCAATCCGAAGCGATTGATCCATACGGTACGCAGTGTGGGCTATGTCTTGAAATAAATTTCAAAGCAATTTTGAGCACATGAAACTAAAGTGCAATAAAGCTTATTTAGTTGTCACTATTTTTCTCGCCAAAATAGTTTTTATTTAGACAAAATTTTAGTGGATTCAAACCGCAAATTATCACAAATTTTTCTTGATTTTATTCTGATTATTTCACAATTGCCAAGGGGAATCAATAGATTTAATTTACAACTAAAAAGATATTCAAAAAAGATTTAATAATAGCTTTTATCGCAACCATCTCAACCCAAAGATAAACTATTCAGGCAGTAAATCCAGTAAAAGTTGTGTAGTCACCATCATAACCAGAGACTTTCTAAGGGTTTTCTTAGGATTAATTTTTGTTGAGGTAAGTCTCTCCTAATCTGAGAAACAAATAGATTAGAAAAAAGTTAAACTCTCTGGATTATGACGTTCAAAAAATTTGTTGCCACAGCCCTAATAGCGAGCGGTATGCTGGTGTCCTTGAGCAGTTGCGGTACTAATGAAGACAGCAACACCGAGAATACGCCACAAGTTGAAACTTCAGAAGTCGAAGTGACAGAAGAAACAACAGCGATCGCCCCTGGCATGACTCCCTTCGATTTCCCGACAGTGGGCATCACAGCCGAAGCCGGAGATTATGTACTGACCCCCACAAACAGGATGTGGACAAATGCCATAACCTCAGAAAACCCGGCGAACGAAACCTACATTTACTATTCTGCACAGATGTCCGCACCAGGAGAGGTTGAATCAGATATTGACTCAACCTTTGACGGGATTGTCACAATGCCGAACGCGATGATTATCCCGATCCCAAAAGGGCAAACAGCGCAAAAAGGCGACATCGTCCTGACCTGGTGGCAAACTGGCTCCGGGATGCAACGCGCAATCGTTGTGGATGATGCAAACCCCCAAGAACCCGTGGTTATGTATTTGGATTTGGCCTATGACAATCCGGCAACAGACCAAGACAGCGGTAAATCTATCGGTGCAACGGAATATCCACTTGCGCCCGATTCCTTCGTAAAGATTACCGACCCTTGGCAAGAAGGCAATATGATTGCGGCCAATGATGGCGAAAGATGGAATTCTGTGCAAATTGTCAAAGTTGCGGGCGAAAAAGTCTTGACCCTGGGTTTTGCGGGCAGAATGAAGGTTTATGACAAAGCAGATTGTAAACCTGTACCGCTCGTCCCCGATGTAGAGGCAGGGGATACAGTGCAAGCGGTTTTTGGGGCTTCATTTGGCGAATACACCGTGGCAAGAGTAGACAGAGAAATCGGTCGTGTCTTCGTAGAACAGTCTGGCTCCGAGAAGGCAATTCCCTATGGACAAGTTACCCCAAGCTTATAGTGGTGCATTGAAATTTTAGACAGCATCCCTCGGAAAACCTCTCAGACTTGAATTTCCAGGCCAAAACAGCACACACTAGAAGGCGATCGCCTTTGGCGGGATAATTTTTCGAGAGGAAGAATGTTTTCATGCGCCCAATTCCAATTCAGCCTGAACCCCACCAAGAGTCTGTCTGGGACTATCCCCGTCCCGCCCGCCTAGAAGACACAGCGAAACATCTCATCGTTATCTGTAATCAGATCACCATTGCCGAGACCACTGGGGGAAAACGGGTGCTCGAAACCAGCCATCCACCAAGCTATTATTTTCCCGCCGCCGCCGTCCAATGCCAGTACCTCGTGCCCAACCGCCAACGGGGAATCTGTGAATGGAAAGGCCGCTACGAATACTACGATGTAGTGGTGGGCGATCGCCGTCTTGAAGCTGCTGCCTGGCGCTTTTTTCAACCGACCCCAGCCTTCCAAGACATTGAAAATTTCTATGGCTTTAGTGCCAAGGGAATGGATGCCTGCTACGTTAATGGAGAAAAAGTCACTCCCCAAGCGGGTAATTTTTATGGCGGTTGGATTACCGCTGATATTGTCGGCCCCTTTAAAGGAGAAGTGGGCACATGGGGTTGGTAAATGCCTCTTCTAAAATTACTTTTACTTTACCTGCATGATCACATCGCCCATGTTTGCTTCACTCCTTGAAAACTATCAAAAAACGCGATCGCTCACCCTTAAACTGGCCGAGCCCCTCGCCCCAGAAGATCAGGTTGTTCAGCCTGTGCCCTACGTGAGCCCCCCTAAATGGCACCTCGCCCATACCACTTGGTTCTTTGAAACTTTTGTTCTCCAAAAAAACCTTAAAGATTACCAAGCTCATCATCCCCAATATGCCTATCTTTTCAATAGTTACTATGAACAGGCTGGAGAAAGATGGGGGCGATCGCAACGGGGTTTTTTATCACGGCCAACGGTTGCTGAAATTATCGAATACCGTCATGCTGTTGATCAATCCCTCGAAACATTATTACTAGATATCGAAGCATTTGATTTATCCGAACAAGAACAAATCTACGAAACAATTACCCTCGGTATCCACCACGAACAGCAACACCAAGAACTATTGTTATACGACTTAAAATATATTCTCGGTCATAATCCTTTGTTTCCGGCCTATGTAACCAAATTTCTTTTGGAGACCCAACAAACACCCCATAAACTAACATCAACTCCACCACAACATTATTTAGAAATCCCCGAAGGTATCTATAAAATTGGCCATCAAGGTGACTCATTTTATTTTGATAATGAACGGGGCAGACATCAAGTTTTTTTGCATCAGTACCGCATCCTCGACCGTCTAATTACTTGCGGTGAATACCGAGAATTTATCGAATCTGGCGGCTATCAAAATTCCCAATATTGGCTCATGGAAGGTTGGGAATGGATCCAGACAGAAAACCTCACAGCTCCCCTATATTGGCACTTGGATCAAAGCCCAGAGCAGCAAGGTTGGTGCCACTACACATTGCATGGTTATGAAGCCCTCGATTGGGACGCTCCCGTCACCCACATTAGTTTCTACGAAGCCGATGCTTTTGCTCGGTGGGCCGGAAAACGTCTACCCACCGAATTTGAGTGGGAAGTAGCTTGCAATTTGTCCGAACCTGAGATTCCTCAAACTGCTAATTTTTTAGACCCGCAGCAGCTACATCCCCAACCACGGGGACAACACAGTAAACAATTTTATGGGGATGTTTGGGAATGGACTAGTAGTCCCTATTGCCCCTATCCGTACTATGAAATTCCGGCGGGTGCCCTGGGGGAATATAACGGTAAATTTATGGTGAATCAGATGGTACTCCGGGGTGGTTCCTGTGCGACCTTAAGGGAACATATCCGCCCCACATACCGTAACTTTTTTCACCCACAAATGCGTTGGCAATTTTCCGGCTTACGCCTTGCGGAATATTGTTAAGACCAAGAAAATTTGCCACTTTTTTTATTTTTACTAATTCAAAATGTTATGCCCAGTCAAAATTTAACCCTTAATTCCTTTGCTTTAGATGTCCACCGGGGCTTATCTCACTATCCTAAAAGTTTACCTTGTAAATATTTTTATGATGCCCAAGGTGATGCTTTATTTCAGCAAATTATGACCTTAGATGAATATTATTTAACCCGTTGTGAGCGGGAAATTTTTTTAACCCAAAAGCAACATATCCTAGACTTATTTTATGGCGATCGCCAACCGTTTACCCTGGTGGAGTTGGGTGCTGGGGATGGTTCAAAAACCAAGATTTTACTTGATTACTTTCTAAGTCAAGCTGTTGATTTTATCTATGCCCCCGTCGATATTTCTGAAAATATTCTGACCCATTTAACAGAGACCATTCAGGCTGATTTACCCAATCTAACCATCGCCCCAATTCAAGGAGATTATTTTCATACCGATTTTCTGGATCATGATTTAAGTCGGCGCAAGATTTTATTATTCTTAGGTTCAACCATTGGTAATCTTTCAGACCAAGAAACCGCTGATTTTCTGCAAAATATTACCCGCAATCTTGATCCAGGTGACTTGATTATGTTGGGTTTTGATCTGATGAAAGATCCCCAAATTATCCTCAAAGCTTACGACGATAGCCAGGGAGTGACCCGTGCTTTTAACCTCAATTTACTCGAACGAATTAATCGAGAACTAGAGGGTGATTTTCAACTGGATCATTTTCAACATTGCCCCATTTATCATCCCCTCACCGGCGAGGCGCAAAGTTATCTCGTTAGTACCTGTACCCAAACCGTTACTCTCAATAAACTGTCCCAGAGTTATATTTTCGAGGCATGGGAGGCGATTCACATGGAAACCTCCCGGAAATATTCCCGCAAACAGATTAAGGAACTGGCGGAGCAGCATCACTTTCGGGTACTACATACTTTTTCAGATCAACAAAAATATTATGTAAATTCCGTTTGGCAGAAATTAGCAGATTAATTTAGTTATGCAAAATCTAAGATTTTTCATCCTTCTCATAAGACAAAATTTACTGAGATTTTTTTTACATTGATTATCAATTGAGAAGACATTTTTAATGGTAATCATTTTCACGACATTATTGGAAACTTAGTTCACTACGGTGATTTCCGCAGAAATTCTTCAGGGAATTTTAAGACTAGGTCTTTTGGCGATCGCCTCGATATTTTTCTAGCAACAATCAGTCCGATGCAGACCAGAGCAAACAGAAAAATAAACACTTAGCTATCCAGTAAGCCATATAATTAATGTCTGTTAGCGTTGCTTTCGTTTTGGCATTGATTTTAAAAGTTCCATTCCACGGCACAGGGAGACTTTTTTCAGGGTGAAGGCTCGAACAAAATTATTATGGCGCAGTGTTGCTCTGACATTAGCCTATGCAGGGATCGGCCTCAGCACAAGTTATCTCGCCCAGGGTTTAAGTCTATCTTTTCCCTTCTGGCCTGCGGCGGGCTTGGCGATCGCCATTGTTTTGGCCCATGGATACCGTTACCTACCGGCGATCGCCCTGGGGTCTGTACTGGTCGATGGGGTTTTAAGCGATTGGCATCTGCCTTTAGCGCTGACTTTAGCGGCTGGATCGACTTTGCAAATAGCCCTCGCAGCTTGGTGTGGCCGTCGCATCTCTGGGGTTACTCCCGCCCTGCGTCATCCCAAAGAAATTCTGCCTTTCTTGATTGTGATGGGGCCAATTTGTAGTCTCTTGGGCAGTAGTGTGGGAGCCTACGCTCAATATTTTTTTGGGGAAATCACCGCTAGCCAAATTCCTTTTTCTGCCTTTACCTGGTGGGCTGGCGATGTTTTGGGGATCATTGTGTTTACCCCAGCAACTTTGATGTTTCTCCCCACAATGCAGTATCAGTGGCAGGGACGTCGCACAAAGGTACTTTTTCCGTCTCTCCTGTTGATGATCATGGCGGCGATCGCCTACGACCAAATTTACGCCTTTGAAACACAACGGATTCGCCTAGAGTTACAAGAATGTGCCCAAAATATGGCGCACCAATTTGAGAAAAATCTAACCCGCCACACCGAAGCCCTCCAAGGTGTTGAAAGTTTTATCCTCTCTAGCGAAACCGTTACAGCCAGCGAATTTCGCACCTTTACCCGCCACAGTTTAGAGAACTTGCCTGGTTTATCTGCCCTCTCTTGGAATCCATTTGTCCTTGATACAGAACGCCAAGCCTTCGAGACCCAGCAACGGCTCGATCCCTTGATACCAGACGATTTTCAAATTACCGAACGGCTCCCCAATGGCGAACTAATTCCGGCTCAAAAACGGCCTTCCTACGTGGTCGTGCAGTTTATCGAACCCTTTAATGAAAAACATCGAATCGTCCAAGGCTTTGATATTCAATCGGATCCCCAACGGGCAGCGGCAGTTATCAACAGCATGGAAACCGACCAAGCCTATGCCACAGAACCCCTGACCTTGCTCCAAGACACCAATGGACAACGGAGTATCCTCGTGCTACTACCGGTCAATTCACAAGGAGAATCGGTGCGAGGATTTGCGGTGGGTGTTTACCGCTTGGACAATCTCTTGGCGGAAGTTTTTTCAGTCGGCACCTGCGCCCAGCAACAAAATTTACGGGTGGCCTTGCTCTACACTACGGAATCGGGTCAGACCCTTAATCTTGACCAGTTAGATCCACCCAATCCAACGGCGCACCGCAAAGCGGATCTCGGAGAGATCGCCACCACCGAAACCGAGCCCATTACTGTACCCATTCGTTACTGGGGGCGCACTTGGCAACTCCAAATTCAGCCCACTGAAGCTTTAATTTGGGCCAAAAAATCCTACACACCTCAGTTGGTCTTAACCATTGCCCTTATTTTGTTATTGTTCAACGAATCTTTCCTGTTATTGGTCACCGCCGAGGAATTGGCCGAGCGTCGCCAAGCAGTCATCAATAGCTACCAGGCCAGCCATGATCCGTTGACGGATTTGTTAAATCGGCGGGCCTTTTTTGCCACCTTAGAACAAGCCCGGAGTGAAGCAAATTCTGGTCTGGCCCACCATGTGTTGTTATTTTGCGACCTCGACCATTTCAAGCCCGTCAATGACACCGTCGGTCACAATGCTGGGGATGTCCTCCTACAAAATATTGCTCGTTTGCTCGCCCAACAAGTCCGTGCCGAAGACCAAGTCGCCCGGGTCGGGGGTGACGAATTTGCCCTGTTATTGCGGAATTGCACCCTAGAAAATGGTCTTTCCATTGCAGAGGCAATAGTCAGCGTTCTCAAAAACTATACGTTTACTTGGCAACAAGAAATCTTTCAGATCACAATCAGCATTGGTTTAATTTTGCTCACGTCAGAATCGGCTCCTTTGCCTTCCGTGGATGATTTGATGGCCCAGGCGGATCAGGCTTGTTACCGCGCCAAACGCAGTGGACGTAATCAAGTTTGTGTGGGTTAGATGTTTGGGTGTTGTTACTAACGGGTACGGTTGGGGTTGAGGGCTTCAAACCCAGAAACGATGTCTAAGAGTTCTTCGGTAATGGAATTTTGTCGTTGCTGACGATAGTTGGCCTGGAGATCGCCCAGTCGCTCTTCGATATTTTTTTCGGCAGCCTGCATGGATGCAAGACGAGCTGCATTTTCACTGGCGAGGGATTCTACGGCGGCACGGTACAGGCTTAAAAAAAGGTATTGGCGAACAACACCCGCAAAGGTTGGTGCCCAGGGGCCATTGAGGAGGGGAAAGGCGGTGGATTGCCAGGGGCGATCGCCCATTTCCCGGAGCCATTGACGGTCTAGGGGTAATAGTTGTCGGGTGACGGGCTGGTAAAGGGTTTTGGATTGGGATTGATGATAGATCAAGAGAATCTGGCGAACGGGTGATGTTTCGGCCTCGAAATACCATTGATCAATCAAGCCTAGGAGGTTTTGGATCAAGCGGGGCGTTCCTGCGAGGGAATTGGGCAGTCGGAAGGTTGTGTGGTGGGGGTGGTTTAAGGGCTGTAAATAGGGCAAAAGGCGATCGCCGACGGTAGCCAAAGCATAATCAGCAGTTGTCAGATGCCGTTGTTGGCAAGCTTGCAGAGCATAGGTGGCAAGCTGTTCGTTAAATTGACCACACAGACCATGGTCAGAGCCAAACAAAATCAACCCCACTTTTCCCTGTGGGGAATTGCTAACCAAGGGCAACGGCTGATCAAGATCGGTTTCTGCAAAACGCCGATGCTGGAGCAGGGCTTGAAAACCTAGGTCGAGGCTGTGGTTGTAATCTTGGAGAGCCGTGCGGGCCTGTTCATATTGCCGAATGCTAACCATGGCCAAGGCTTTCATGGTGCGGACAACGGCCCGGAGATCTTCAATACTGTTGATGGTGTTGCGCAGGGATTCGAGGGTGTGCATTGCTTAGGTTTTGATGGCGGCTTGGAGGGTTTCCAAAAGGAGGGTTTGATCGGCCTCGGTGAGGGGATAGGAATATTGAATGCGTTCCACAAGGTCGGGTAATTCTTGGGCGATCGCCTGGGCCAGTTTTTGTTCTACCGCTGGAATGTCTTCTAGGGCCACATGGTCTAATAAGCCTTGGGTCACAGCGATCAAAATGGCAATCTGCGCCGCCGCCGTGAGGGGTTGACTTTGATTTTGTTTGAGCACCTCCCGGATGCGTTTTCCCCGTTGGAGGGTTTGTTTGGTTTGTTCATCCAGTTGCGTCCCAAACCGGGAAAATACTTCGACCTCTTGGAATTGGGCATAGGCAAGGCGCAGCGCTCCAGAAACAGCTTGGTAGGCGGCCAGTTGGGTTTTTCCACCGACCCGGGACACGGATTTACCCACATCCACCGCTGGGAAAATGCTCTTTTGGAACAGTTCCGGGGAGAGATAAATTTGGCCGTCGGTAATGGAAATTAAATTTGTGGGAATGTAGGCCGAAAGGTTTTGGGCTTGGGTTTCGATAATCGGCAAAGCGGTCAGGGAGCCGCCCCCCAAAGCTTCCGCCAGGTGGGTTGCCCGTTCCAAAAGCCGCGAATGGAGGTAAAAAATGTCCCCAGGATACGCCTCGCGCCCCGGTGGCCGTCGCAGCAAAAGGGACAGTTCACGGTAGGTGCGGGCATGGTGGGTCAAGTCATCGTAAACGATCAACACATCGCGCCCCTGTTCCATAAAATATTCCGCCATCGTCGTCGCGCCATAGGGGGTAATGTATTGCAGTCCAAGGGGATCCTGGCCCGCCGCCACAATCACGATGGTGTAGTCCATGGCCCCCTGTTCCCGGAGGGTCGCAATCACCTTGGCGATCGCCGCTGACCGTTGACCGATGGCACAGTAGAGACAAATCACATCCTGGTCTTTTTGGTTGAGGATCGTATCGATGGCGATGGTGGTTTTTCCCGTTTGGCGATCGCCAATGATCAGTTCCCGCTGCCCCCGACCAATGGGAATCAGGGCATCCACCACTTTCAGCCCTGTCTGCAAAGGCACCGTTACCGGGGCGCGGTCCAAAATTGCAGCGGCTTCTCGTTCGACGGGTTTCCATTCCACTGCTTTGAGGGCACCCCGACCATCCAAAGGCTCTCCCAGGACGGTCAACACCCGCCCTAGTAGCATTTCTCCCACGGGCACATCCATCACCCTTTCGGTGCGGTAGACCTCATCCCCTGCCTGGAGGGCGTGACTATCTCCTAGCAAAATTACGCCCACTTCATCGGGATCGAGGTTAAAGGCGATCCCCAGCAGCGGTTCACCCCCAGCACTGGAGTGCGAAAAATAAACCAATTCATCGGCCTGGACGTTGGGTAATCCCTTCACTCTGGCGATGCCAGGCCGGACGGATTCCACAACCCCCGTTTCCCGGAATGTCAGTTGGGCCGGAAAGGTTGCCAAAGTTTGCTGAATTTGCTGTAAGGCCTCTGTGTAAGTGCCTTGGAGGGATTGGGCCAGGGATTCCATGGTGAGCAGTGGGTCAAAAAATTCAGGGCATTAACGGGTGGCGATCGCCAGGGTTTCTTCGAGTTGATCGAGATAAGGATCAAGGCCCCAAACAATTTCTTGGCCAGCCAGTTTCAGTTCAATGCCACAGCCCAACTCCGGCACCGTGACAAAATGAATGGGCGTTCGGTCAAGCTCTAGAACGGTGGCAAGACTTTGTTTGATTTGCGCTTGGTGGGTGACATCCAGGGGGAATGCTGTCCGGATAAAGACAGCTTCTGGTGGGGTTTCTAAATGATTGATCTGTTGTCGTTGGGCCGGAGAAAGGTGTTGCAGTTGTTCACAGAAACGCTCTACTATTTGTTGCTCGAGGTTTACATTCGCCAAATCCCGGAGGGCTTGCCGGGCGATCGCCACCACCTGTTGGCTGACCTGTTGCCGGAGCGTATGGAAAAAAGCCCTCTGTTCCTGGTGCAGATCCGCTTCCCAGGCTTCCCGTTGGGCTTGGATATCCTCACGCAGGGTTGATAATTGCCGTTGTCGCTCCTCATCTGCTGCTGCCCGCGCTGCCGCCAAAAATGAAGCCCGTTGCGCTTGAAGTGACTGTTGTTCCTGGTGATATTGTTCTAGGGCTTGGTGGGCCTGGACTTGGAGATCCGTGGCCGTTTGCCATTGTTCGGCGAGTTGGGCCTGACGCTTGGCCATCACCTGCAAAATGGGCTTATACAAAAACCAGCGCAACAACCCCAGCAAAATGACAAAGTTGAGGATTTGGGCAAACACCGTAAACCAGTCAATTAACACCGTTAACCCCCCTGGTTGAGAAAATAGTTCCAGAATGGATTGACAAACAACAAAATCATTGACACCACCAAGCAATAAATCGCCGTTGATTCCACCATCGCGAGGCCCACAAATAGAGTGCGAGTAATCATATTGGCCTTATCGGGTTGTTGGGCGATCGCCCCCAAAGCCCTGGCTACGGCCATGCCTTCCCCTAGGGCCGGGCCAATGGAGCCAATGGCAATGGTAATACCAGCGGTCACCATCGCTACCGAGCCGATTAATGCGAGATCACTCATGAATTTTCCTCCATCGAAATACTTTGTTTTTTCTCCTGCACCGTCGCGGCAGAAGCAATGTAAACCAAGGCTAAAATCGCAAACACATAGGCTTGAATGACGCCAAATACAAGTCCCAGTAAATTCATCGCCACAGGTACAAATAACGGGACAAGGGCTAATAAAATTGCCGCCAAAAGGTTTCCACTCATAATATTGCCAAAAAGACGCACGGCCAGGGCTAAAGTTCGGGAAAATTCACCAATGATTTGAAAGGGCAACATAATCGGCGTCGGCTGGAGATAACTTTTGAGATACCCTAAAATTCCCCGCTGACGGATTCCGTAGATCGGCACCGCAATAAATACGGCGATCGCCAAAGCAGTGGTGGTTGAAAGGGAGCCAGTGGGGGCTTGATAACCGGGAACTACAGTTAATAAGTTAGCCGTTAAAATGAATAAAAATAAAGTGCCCACAAAAGCAAGATAGGGTTCCGGTTCCTGTTGGGTGACCTCTGCAATGTGTTGATAAATGCCATCAACAACTATTTCTAAAAAATTTTGCCAAGGGGGAAGTTTCGGACGCACCACTAATTTTTTTGTTACCCAAGCTGCTCCTATTACTAATAGGGCCATGGTGAGCCATGTGTAAACCAAAGTGGCATTAATCACCACAAACTGATATTGATAAAAAATGATGTTATCCGGTGTAATTTGCATCTTACATTTATTCCTCCAGCAACAGTTCCGATAATGAAGTTTGTGGTCGCCAACGATTGATTAAAATCGTTCGTGCTAATAAAAAACCTGCAAGGGCGATTAGTACCCGTTCCCAATGGCCACCAATCATAAAATATAAGGCTGTCATAGCGAGCATTAAGCGCACCACACCGCTGGTAATTATTAGTAATACTGGATGTTGAGAACGAGTTAATTGTTTAACGGTAAACCACAGTGCCGTAAAGTAAAATAATCCCAAACCAAAGCCGAGGGGAAAAACAAATAAATTAGGCGTTATTTTTTCTAAAAATAGATTCATTGTAATTTTAATTGAGTTTTTAAATTCGTTTTTTAATCGAGTTTAGATTAGCGATTGGATTAGGCGATCGCCTTTGATATTTTTATCTTTTGCATGAACAGTTAAATAATTCGACCTCATCGATTTTGCTCCCGTTGAATCCATAACCATGCATTCCAGCAGCCGAGAATAATCCCCAGAAATAAGCCCGTTAATGTCCAGGAATAGGGACTCGGAAAGCGGCGGTCGAGCCAAATCCCCAGAAAGATCCCCAGTAGGGTCGGCCCCATCACCGACCAACCCACCATCCCAAAGACCCCAAATCCTAACCACAAACTGCGATCGCCTTCCCGTTTGGCCTGGAGTTTTTGTTGGGATTTTTGCTGGATCTGCCGTTCAAAATCTTCCCGGTGGCGATCGCCTTCTGGTGTGGTCATAGGGCACCTCCCAAATCGATAAAGTCCCGCACAATGCTACTTTCTAGGCGCGCCAACATACTCCTTGCCCGTTCTTCTTGTTCATCTAACTGGGTAAATTGCGCTTGCACTGCCTGCTGTAAATCATCAAGATTATCCCCTCGCACCGCATTGCGCACCGACACCCAAACGGCAGCCCCCTGTTTCACTAAAATGCCTTCATCAATGGCCAGACAATGTTCTTCTCCCGTGATGCTCTCAAAGATCAAGAGACCCGCTGGCAAAACCGCCACATAATCCACATGGTTGGGCAATAGACAAAAGCCGCCCCCATCACCTTCTGCCGTCACTTTTCGTACTGGCTGATCCACCAGCAATTCTGTCAAACACAGTACCTTGAGATCCATCTGGGCAATCATGGCCGCTGCACCTCCCCAATGGCACCGATCATATAAAGAGCGCTTTCGGGTACATCGGCAAATTCATCGTTTAAAATTCGCTCACAACCCGTTAAGGCCGCCTCTAAACTGACCACTCGTCCTGTTTTGTTGGTGAACTGTTCCGTTGAGAAAAAAGGCTGGGTGAGAAATCGTTCTAACCGACGGGCACGGTACACAATGGCGCGATCGCCCGCCGCAAGTTCCGCCATCCCCAACATCGCAATCATGTCCTTGAGTTCTTCGTAGGTGGCGAGGGTCTGACGCACCGCCAGGGCAATTTCGTAGTGACGCCGACCGGCGATCGCGGGCATCAACATTTTGGAACTCGAACGTAGGGGATCGACGGCTGGATAAAACCCCTCACTGGCCCGCTTGCGTGACAACACAATGGATGCCGATAAGTGGCCAAAGGTATGTACGGCAGCCGGATCGGTAAAATCATCAGCGGGCACATACACCGCCTGCACCGAGGTGATCGCCCCATTTTTTGTGCTGGTAATCCGTTCTTCGAGGGCAGCCAATTCTGTCGCCAAAGTAGGTTGATAGCCCACCCGCGAGGGCAGCTCTCCCATTAGACCCGAAACCTCCTGGCCAGCTTGAATAAAGCGGAAAATATTGTCAATCAAGAGCAACACATCCTGGCGGGCTTCGTCCCGGAAATATTCAGCAATAGTTAAGGCCGCATGGCCTACCCGAAACCTGGCTCCCGGTGGTTCATTCATCTGGCCAAACAGTAACACCGTCTGGTCTAGTACCCCCGTCGCCTGCATTTCCCGATAGAGTTCCTCAGCTTCTCGGTTCCGTTCACCGATACCGCAAAATAGACTAATCCCCTGGTGTTGACTGACCATGTTATGGATCATTTCGGTAATTAAGACCGTTTTGCCAACGCCCGCTCCCCCGAAGAGGCCTGCTTTTCCACCCCGTTCGATGGGGGCGAGGACATCAATTACTTTGATTCCTGTTTCCAGGATTTCTGCTTGGGTTGATTGTTGGACGAGGGGAATAGCGGCTTGGTGAATTGAGCGATGCTTAACTGCAGTTAGGGGTTTGCCTTGATCGATCGCCTCACCAAAGACATTAAACATACGTCCGAGTAAAGCGCGGCCCACGGGCATTTTGAGGGGATGGCCGGTATCCGTCACGGTGGCTCCCCGGGCGAGGCCGGAGGTGGGGGTCAGGGCAATGCCCCGGACAAGGGTGGCGTTTAGGTGGGCGACGACTTCGATAATGATTTGACCTTTTTCCCCGGCATTAAGTTGATGGAGATAGCTGGGCAGCCGTTGGGAAAAGCACACATCAACGACACTACCGCGCACGGAAACCACTTTCCCAATGTTTGTGGTTGTTGTCGGCTGGTGGGTCGATGGCATGGGGAGCGATAAATTAAGGCGATCGCCTTTTGGAAGGCTTTTCATCACTCTAGCGAAGATCCCTAGGGCCGCCACAAATGTGGAGAATTGCAAACATCAGACCATGCTTCAGACCGTCATAAATCAGGGAAATCAACAAATTTTTAAGGTATTTTTCATTTTTCTCAAACCATTTTCGCTATGCTGAACGTAGCTAGGTCTAAATCAAGGTTTAGGCTTTGTTGATCAAATTTTGATGGAAGCATAATCAGGCAAATGCAACGGATCAGAAAGTGGAAAAATATCTTGATCGGGACTGTGGGTGTCTTGTTAGTGGGCTGTGCCTCGGCCAATAACCAGTCTGATCCTGGGCCAGAAAGTACAACGACCCTCGATAGCATTTCCTTTGGTGTTGGCCCCTATTTCCCGACGCCCAACGAGAACCGCCAACAATTCGAGCCTTTCTTTGATGCCCTCGCCGCCGAACTGGATCTCCCCGGAGATGTCACCGTCACCGAAGATTGGATTGGCATTTCTGAAGCCCTACGTTCTGGCACCTTAGATGTGGCTTGGTTGGGGCCTTGGGGTTACGTTCTGGCGCACCATAATGATCCTTCCCTAGAGGCGATCGCCACCGTAAAATACCAGGACGAACCTGTTTACTACAGCGTTTTGATTGCCCGCGCCGATGCCCCCTTTGACACCCTCGAAGAGGCGATCGCCCTCAGTCAGCAGGGTGAAAAACTGAAACTTAGCTTGGCCGATGTCGGTTCCACATCTGGTTGGTTAATTCCCCAGGCAGAATTTAAACGCCGTAACCTCGATCCCGAAGCCGTATTTGACTATAGCGAAGGAGCGAGCCATGCCGCCCAGGTGATTGGTGTGAGCACGGGCCAGATCGACATTGCTTCCGATTACAACCGTAATCTCGATGTGATGATTGCTGAAGGACGCATTCAGGCTGACGAAATTAAAATCATTTGGCAGTCTGAACCTTTACCCAACGATCCCATTGTGGTGCGGGGCAATTTTCCAGAAGCCTACAAAAAACAACTCCAACAAAAATTAGTTAATCTCACTCCCGCCGAGGCCACTGCCCTTTTACCAGAGAACTACACCGGTTTTGTCGCTTCCGATGGCAGCAATTATCAGCCCATCGAAGCAGCAGGTCTTGCCCTAGAGGTATTGGAGTAGTGACCCTCTTGCAGCAACCCGCCAAAGCAAGCGATTTTGCCCAAATCCTCCGACAGGAACGACGCCGCCGATATAGTTTGTGGCGATTACTCAGGTCTGGTTTTTGGGGAGTCCTGGGAGTAGCGATCCTGGTCATGGCCGTGCGCACCGCCGAGATTGATCCCCAGCAGTTTTGGCAGCGCTTACCAACGGTGGGTCAATGGCTGCAGCAATTATTTCCGCCGGATTTTTCGGAGTTGCCCAATTTTTTGGTGGCGATCTGGGAAACGTTGGCGATCGCCATTGTCGGCACAGGGGCGGCGATGCTGGTGGCCTTACCCCTCGCCCTGTGCGTGGCCCGCAATACAACCCCAAATCGCTGGTTAGCCACGGGCTTACGGAGTTTTTTAAATTTACTGCGGGGCATTGATACCGCGATCTTTGCCCTCTTTTTTGTGTCAATTGTCGGTCTTGGCCCCTTTGCTGGGGTGTTGGGGGTCGCCTGTCACACGGCAGGTTCCATGGCCAAACTCTACGGTGAAGTGCTCGAATCAATTCCCCCTGAACCCATCGAGGCCATCGAAGTCACCGGGAGCGATCGCCTGCGCACCTTTGCCTTTGCGGTATTTCCCGAAGCATTACCGGGTTTGGTAGGCATTAGTCTCTACCTCTGGGAGTTTAACGTGCGTTCCTCCGTAATCCTCGGCATTGTCGGTGCCGGCGGCATTGGCTACGAATTGCTGGTTAGCCTGAAGCTACTCGACTTTCCCCGCTTGGCCACAATTTTGATCTTGATTTTGATTATGGTGAGTTTAATTGATGCCTTGAGTGCCTATTTACGCCGTCGCTTACAGTAGCCTTTATGGCCTCAAAAAGGAAGATTTTCGCTTAATTCGATGTAATTGTGATTAATTTATTTATTTTTCCTGCTTTACCGTCTTATTTGAGGTATTTTTACAGTAATTCTAGAATATTGATTGCACTGAACAAAGTTTCGCCCTGATCACGCCGTCCGATGGTGCAGATCAAGGGCGATCGCCGCACTGAAAAATTCACTTTTACATTTACCTCACAACTAACGTTGGGTTAAAAAATTCATTTTCAAAAAAATTCTATGCTGCAGGTTCACCAACTCACAAAAGCCTATTCCCACGGTCAATTCAGCCTCCAGGACATTAGCTTTACCATCGAGCCCCATAGCTTTACTGTCCTCCTTGGCTCCAGTGGTGCGGGCAAAACAAGCCTGCTGCGCTGCTTGCCCCAGTTGGTGTCCCTCGATGCTGGCCAAGTTTATTTTCAAGGTCTCGATCTAACCACCGCATCACCTCGACAGTTACGCCAAGCCAGGCAAAAAATGGCGATGATTGCCCAACAATTTAACTTGGTGCGACGCCGCACGGCCCTCGAAAATTGCCTGGGCGGACGGTTACCAGAGTTACCTCTCTGGCGATGTTTACTGGGACGTTTTCCTGAAGCGATGCTCTGTGAAGCTTTAGCCGCCCTAGAACGGGTGCAGCTCCTCGATGTTGCTTTTCAACGGGCTGACCAACTATCTGGGGGACAAAAACAACGGGTGGCGATCGCCCGCGCCCTGACCCAAAAAGCCCAACTGCTCCTGGCCGATGAACCCATTGCAAGCCTTGATCCAGAAACTGCGGCATTGGTGCTACAACTACTGCGCTCCCTCTGTGACGAAAAACGCCTCACTGTGATTTGTAGCCTCCATCAGGTTCATCTCGCCAAACGCTACGGCGATCGCATTTTAGGGATGCGTGCGGGTCAGATTATTTTGGATATGCCCGCCACGGCCTTTAACGACGACATCGCCAATGCTATCTATCAATAAATCTTTGATGCTTCTAAACGAGTATTGATTATTCAATAATTTAGGACACATGGCGTCTTACAAAGGAAAGTTATTTCGATTCAACACAATTTATATATCAATGTTTGATCTAGAAAATTAACGCTGAACATTTTATTCTAGTAATCCACGTAAGTAGTACAGTCTTTTTATTAATTTATCTTAATACTTCTCTGCGAAAATTTTATTTAACAAAAGCCGCCTCACAAAAACTTAGTGGAATTGCAGGAAAACCCCTCGAACTATTTTTTTCATTAATCGAGGAAGATTATTCAAAGCATTTCAGAAAAAGTCATTTTTTTCATATTGTCTATTCTGGCCTATTTAATCTCTATCATTTATCGCTATTTCTAGGCACGTAATTTTGTGGAGAAATTTTAATTGCACCAACTCATAGTGTGTGATATGATTTTTAGAAATTTAGCTCTAGTAAATTTCTCTAATAAAACTAGCTTCAAATTTAGGGTAATTTTAAAGTAATAAATAAAGATCTATGCTAAAAAATAAAAGAAACAAACTCGCTCTTAACCCGTAAAGATCTTGCGTTTTTACGACTTTGGATTTTTTCATGACAGGAAAGTTTTTTAAATTTAAATCGAGTCAATTTTTTTTCTGTATTTTGCTAGGCCTACTTTTAACATCTTGCACCAGGACAAGAAATCGTAGCCGTTCTAATCAGCTTGATTGCGTAAACAAGCCAGAAATTGCAGAAGTAACTTCAAGTAATCCTTTTGAAAATGTCAGCATAGACATTGGCATTGATGGGAGTGGTTCGATGGTTGGCTTTGTCAGTCGCTCTGGAACCCTATATACCCAAGCAATTGACTCCCTCAGTACCCTAATTGGTAATCGTAATATCGCAACAAGGTACTGGCGGATCGGTTCATCTTTAGAAACAGATACAACCCAGGCTCAGGCGATTACAACAGCACAATTTTTAGAAGCAAAATTTCCCCAATTTTATGATTGTAAAGTGACAGGCTCTGACTATCCCTGTGTGTCAAGCACTTTACATCAGATCTATGAGCTTGATGGATCTGCGGATTCTAATGAAGACCCAGTAGCCCAGACGGAAGACGCGGCAATAGATGAAGTAGTTGATTCAGAAAAAGTCGTCAAGATTTTGATTACTGATCTAGAGCCTAATCAATCGGCGATCGCCGAATTATCGAGTCGAGTGAGCCAGGAACTTCAAAAAAATCAAGACTACAAAGCCGTTCTCGTGGGAGTACGGAGCGAATTTAACGGTAATGTCTTCTCTGCTGAAACGGGGCAAGTGGTCATTGGTGACTATTCGACTGATGACACAAATGTCACGGAATCTGGACGCCCTTTTTATCTGGTGATGACGGGGCCAGAAAAAGCTTTAGACGAAATCATCAATAGTTTTAATAATTTACCTCTAGATGTGAGTGAAGCATTCCGGGTCACTTCCTTTGCGAGTTCAGATATAGATGTGATCACTTTAGATAAAACATCTGTACCAGATCCTGTCAATGAATGTACAATCCAGCGGGGTAATATTGGCCGTCAACGTCCGCCAAAGGAACAGGCAAACCAATGGCTCATCTTGGAGCAGCGGGGTTGCCAGGGAGAAACAGAAACGGTGATCGATGTTTGGTCTGAGCCTTCCACATCTCTGTTGGGCGCGACAATTAGTCCCGAAAAATTAGTCAGTTCTAATCCGATTTTGAATGTTGAAGCAGTAAATGTCCAAGGCGATCGCCTCAATGTCCAAACCCGCATTAATGCTGGTGAGGGGTCACGACGTGGAGAAACCGCCTACCTAACGCTTTCCCAACGGGATTTAGATGAGGCAGTCTGGGCAGATTGGAATTCCACGGCGGCTAACCCCAATGGTGCCAAAACCCAAAATCTCCTGCTTTTTGTCTATGGTCTGCGGGAAGCCGTTAAAGGAATGGCCCTCCAAAATACCGACCCGGATACTGGTACAGCGCGAGTCCCCAGCGATGATGCGGTGAAATTCTGTATCGGTATTAACTAACGTTTATGTCGTCTCTTTTGTAAAAGGTACTTAAATTGTATGTCTGGAAAATCCTTAAAAAGCTGGTTTGCTTTAGTCTTTGCTGTGGCGATCGCCTTAGTTTGGAGCTTACTAGGAAAATACTATCTTTTCTACCAGCCAATATTACCCCTAAGCGCAACGAATACAGAAATCGACGATTGGCTTGCTGATATTTTTTGGCTCAATAATATTATTAGCTTAGTCTTAGGATTTTTATTGCTAGGTTTTTGGATATTTAAAGCCTATAACAAACAATTCATCCGTGCTGAATTAGTTCTTGCCAAGCGCTTCACTTGGTGGCTATCCGCTCTATTTCATTTTTTTGCTTGTCTACTCATCTTTTTTGGCACTTCTTACTTTTTGGGCTGGCTCGATGAAGGCCGATACATAGAGTTCTGGTTATGGTACCCAGGCTGTCTTTTGCTGGATACCCTCTTGATCTTTTGGTTGCCTTCAGCCCTTGCTACACCACGCTCCCTAAGAAATATTCCCCCCCTAGCAATCAAACTCAGAAAATTTTACGGAGGTTAAAAAATCATGTCAAAAATCTATGCGATTGGTGTTGGTGGTAGTGGTGCTAAATGTATTGAGGCGGTCACTTTTTTACACGCCATCGGTGCCTACGGAGAAAACTGTGAACTTAATATTTTATTGATCGATGCAGACCCAACCAATGGAAATTTAACCCGTACCCAACAAAACATTACAAAAACGATCAATTGCTATCGGCATTTTCAAAAACGTTCTTCCCGTTTTATGGCGGAACAAATCAAAGATTGGGGGGTTTGGAATCCCCTGGAGCAATCTGTTGGTAGTTCTTTTGAGCAAATGTTAGAACTGCGTCTTAATGATCCACTCCGGGGTTTATTTGAAGTGCTTTATGGCCCCAACGAGCGGGTAATGGATTTTGATGTGGGTTTCCGGGGTCGCCCGCCTGTCGGTTCAGCAATTTTAGGGACTCTCGGTATCGACGGCGGTTCTCGTAGACAACAGACTCCCCTTGAACGAATGCTCAATGATGTCCAAAATTCAGAGGGAGCGACAGGGACGTTTATTCATCTCTTTGGCAGTATTTTTGGGGGAACTGGGGCTTCTGGTGTGCCAAGCTTGGCGAAATTAATCGGCGATCGCCTCCGTAATGATACGGGGATTGGCATTGAAATCAATACATCCATCCTGCTGCCCTATTTTGATTTTGAGAAGCCCCCTGAGGAAGAAAAAGTTTTTGCAGAGAAACGTTTCTTTAGCCTTAACACCCAGGCCGCACTCAAGTTTTTGTACCAACAAAGCCAACATGAAAAGATTTTTAAGGATATTTACATCATTGGCAATAGTGCCTCTACAACCTATGGTTCAAAAACAGGGGGCGAGGAGCAAAAAAATGATGCTCACTTCGTGGAACTATATGCTGCCCTAGCAATTAAAGATATTATGAAACGTCGTCAAGATGCCTTGAGTACTCCTTCCGCTGACGATACCCGGGTCCACTACATCTGTCGCCGCAACCAAGACCATTTAATTTGGGAAGATTTTCCGGACGGTTCTAGTCTGAAAAAAAATCTAGGGGGAGCTGTGCGGGTTGCCTATATGTGGATGCATAATTTTTCCCTTGAGCTTCAGGCCGCCAGTCGAATTGGCCCGAAACAATTTGCCATTGGTGCCCCTTGGTTCCCGCGCTTTTTTGACACGAATAGTATTAAGACCAGCACAAATAATAAGAAAACAAGTGGTGATTTTTTACCTACTGTTGCCGATGATGACCAAATTCAGTCCCTTAAAGCTTTCGATATTTGGGCCGATGCTTTTCTTCTGTGGGCAAAGCAACTTTCTAAATCCCACCACCGGGGCGATCGCCTGTTCAATCTAAATGATGTCAAGGCCAATGCCCAAGAAAAAACCTACAAAGACAAACTCAGTAAGCTGGTCACCGATCAAGCCGTTAGCCCAGAGCAAGAACGGCAAGATTGCGTTGATACTATCAAAAACACCCTAGCAGACCTTGATAACACTGACATTCAGGAACATGGTGTTGTTGGTCTTGTTCACACCCTTTTCAAGAATGCCTAATCAATGAGTCTTTTTTCCCAAATTTTTTTCTTGAATTCTTTAACTCTTTTTTCCGATATTTACCATGACGACTGAAAGTACCCATCCCTGCCTCCCTGCCCTCCTTTCTGACCGCACCTCTATTCCCGCCGTTGAACCCGG
Source organism: Picosynechococcus sp. PCC 11901 (assembly GCF_005577135.1). NCBI lineage: Bacteria > Bacillati > Cyanobacteriota > Cyanophyceae > Chroococcales > Geminocystaceae > Picosynechococcus > Picosynechococcus sp. PCC 11901. The sequence goes on along the minus strand of NZ_CP040361.1, from coordinate 20,375 downwards.
TAAATTTAATGCTGTTAACCTCAGCCAAATTAAAAACTTGGCCGATGATCTTGATTTTGAAGCCAGTGACGATGCTGATATTCATTCCATTCCGAGTCCCTGGGCTCGACCCCTCCAATTTATGGCGGCAATCTCAGATCGAAAATATAAGGCTCGAGCAGGCTTACTGCGTCAATATCGGGGCTTCCTAGCGGCTTTGGCCCTATCAGAATACTTAAACCTCTCAATCAGAGCCCAAGAGATTAACCTGGCAAAAGAGGAGCTACGACAGACAAAACTCAGTAGGGCACTCATCACTCTCAAACCCGATGCCAATCAGAGCGTTTTAAGTCGGTCTTTTGGTCAGGCAGACCCCTGGCTGAAACCCTATGTTTTTTATTGCAATGACCATGTGCTGGGGATGACTAGCCCCGCAACCCTCGTTACACCAGCGCCCCATGTTGATGATACCCTAGGACAACAAATTCACTGGATTAAGGGCAATCGCTTTACAGATCCTACCCAGTCCCTCAGCAGCCGTGAGCGTTATGTGGTGATCGAATGGCTCAAAAATCTCTGTAATGAACTGAATAATGTTTGGGACAGTGGCAATCGAGAGCTCATCAACTCCCTAATTCAAGAACTCCAAGATTTTGCCAACGACCTTGGTGGTGGCCAACTGTCACCAATCGAAATCAATCAAAATGAAGACGGCTTCGGCATTTTATTGGAACCCGCTCCTCTGAAATATCTCGCACCGATGAAGCTCGCAGAAGAAGGGAGTGCACCCCGTTCCAATGTACAAATCTTGCCGTCAGTAGGTTTTTCTCCGGAGCGACCCATTTACCTCATTGATCAAGAACGTCTCCCCGCTAAATTAGGCCATCGCCCCGGTGAAATTATTGTCTACGGCACAATTTCCCTGCAGATCTTTAATCCAGTCACCCATGGGCGCGACGATGCCTATTTCCTAAAACCTGAAGATTTTTTCCTCGATGAATTGTTCTACATCGAAGGAGATAAACTGCTCCCAGGGACTTGGATCACCGATAAATTAAATGTTTATGACAGTATCGATGCGCAAACCAATCGGGTACGAGGCGCAAAAACACTTTTACTGCCACTCAACCCACTACTAAAACATTATTTTGCGAGTCCCGATCTTGAGAAAGTAACCAGTCTTAGCTTAATCGGCCAAGGGTCTGACCGTAAAGTAAGAGTTTCACTCAAAGTGCCTTTATCCGGCCATGGTAGTAGACCCATATTTTACGAAGTTTCCAAAGAATTCCCCCTTAAGCCAGAAAATAGCCTATCAGGAGCGATCCCCGTAGTTGGGATGTGGCCCAATGTTCCCGTCGGCACTTGGAAGCAGTTCTTTGTTTTTACAGATGCTTCAGAAAATGTCGAAACAGCATTTTCCCTAGCGCCACCAACGGTGGGAGCGACGTCCTTCTTCCGCAATATGGGACAACAGGCCCGTTATCAATATTGGGAATGTCCCCAGCACCCCAATATTCTTGAAGCAGTAAATGCTGATGGTCGTCCTCTAGGAGTACTGCCCCTGAGAATTCCCCGAGTCCAATTGGGAGAAACGAGAGAATGGACAGTCGGCGTTGACTTTGGGACATCCTTTACTAATCTGGCTGTCCGTCGCGGCAATGGTGAGCCCCAATGGCTGGATCTCCAAACCCAAATGCTCTCGATTACCGAAGCGCCCCTATCCATTCGAGATCGGGCCTACCGAGAAATGTTTGTGCCGGAAACCTTTATCAAGGACGAGCGAGAACGACTACCCATGGCGACCTTGTTGACAACGATAGGTTGGACAGAATCTTCTAGTACTGCCATTCCTGAACCCCTCAAGGAAGCTCGAATTTTCGTCCCCCGTTTGGATAAGTTTGACTTTAATGTTGAACACGTTAAAAGCAACATCAAGTGGGATCAAATCCGTTTCCAAGATCCGTTCCTACGACACCTCCAGCGGCTTGTGGCAGCCCAAGCAGCCCTTGAGGGAGTAACGAGTATTACTTGGGTCGTTTCTTATCCTTCTGCCTTCTCTCCCCATGAAGAGCAAATGTACTTTGCGACCTGGAAGCGGACATTACGGGATATGGAACAAATTACATATCAGCGCCACTTGTATGACGAAAATATTCATCGAACTGAGAGTATTGCTTTTGCAGAATATTACCGGAATGTTTGTGCAGGGGTAGAAGATAATCTTCTGAATACTATTTGTGTTGATATTGGTGGTGGAACCTCAGACATTGCAATTTTCCGAGATAGTCAAGTCATTTATCAAACTTCGGTTGCCTATGCAGGTCGAGATATTTATCACCGTTTACTCAAGCTAAACCTGAATGCCATTGGTGATGTGTTTGGTCTTTCTGAGCGTGACGCCAAGAGTTTACAAGAGGTTCTTAAGGGTAATAATTTCAATTCTGCCCTTGATAACTACCTGCGTGGTAATGGCCGCAAAATTCTTGAAGGGGGCTATGCGGTCAATGCAAGTAAGCAGAAAAACAAAGAATTTCGCACTCTACTCGTTTTTGCCATCGGCGGACTATACCACTATTTAGGGCTAGTTCAAAAATACGCATCCCAAGATAAAAATGATTGTACGGCTACTGTTTTTGTTGGGGGCAACGGTTCTCGTTTCTTAGATTGGTTAACACCTACTGGGGAATACAATAGCAGCTCTGAAATTAATAAAGTTCTATTAGGGGTCATGGAAAGATCTTCTGAGCTTAAGCCTAATCCCAAAAGTGAACCGATCCAACGAACAGTCCATCCAAAATCAGAGGTATGTGAAGGTTTGATTATTCCCCAAGAAAGTACACTCCAACGTGTTGAACAAAGTAATCCTCTTGTCGGTGAGATCTGCGAAGTTAACGGAAAAGAATTTGCTGCTCTTGATGTTCTTGATCTTCCTGAAGCATGGGAAAAAATCACCAGTTTTAATGTTATCAGTACCCAAGAACTAGAACGGTATATCCAAAATTTTAATCAAATCATTACTCAGGAGAGAATTGGTAGTATCCAAGCTTTGCCTGGGATGCAAATTCAAGGAGATCAAATCATTCCAGAAGATCTAAAAGAAGTGCTCCAGCAAGTTGTGAAAGATACTTGTCAGAGAAAACTCGGTAAGAAAGAAGATTTTGAGCTGGAGTCTACATTCCTCTTGCAGTTACGCTGTTTTATGGATATTCTGGCTAGTCGTTGGGCTCGTAGTAACGGAGGCAAATAAAAATGAAGATGAAAAATTTTAGATGGTTACTCATTCTTCTACTTATTACAGGAAACATGATTTCATGTGGGCCAAGAGATCGTGCTCAAAGTCAGTCTTCCCAAGCAGAGTCTGGCAATCCCACTAATCAAGAAGCTCCTGAGACCCAAGCAGAGTCTGGCAATCCCACTAATCAAGAAGCTCCTGAGACCCAAGCAGAGTCTGGCAATCCCACTAATCAAGAAGCTCCTGAGACCCAAGCAGAGTCTGGCAATCCCACTAATCAAGAAGCTCCTGAGACCCAAAATACTGATGGTTCTGAAGAAGAAGGTAGCAAAAATTTACTAAGTGTTTTTAATCTATTGATTGTTATATTACTTTCAGTTGGAGGTTTTGTAGGATACACACAATTGAAATCTTGGATTGACACAGAGAGGAAAAAAAGTCATGATTTTCGTAAGCGTTCGTCTGAAACAATTAATGAGCTAAATCGAAATGTACAAAATTTAGCTTTTCAGACCCAAGGTTTAAAGGAACAATTCAAAGAACTAAAGAAACAAATTTCTTCTAACAATTCTAAAAGCTCTTTTTCGTCATCAAGATCTCAAGACAAACAACAATATCAAATCGGAGATGAGATAAATTATCCTGTTTATTCACAACCTGCTCCGGTTGTACAGCGAGATCCATATCAAGAGGTCATTACAGCTTTCAATGCCCAAGATACAAACTTCTTCCGACAAAATATCTATTATTTAGCCCTAGACGAAAGTACTGTTGGTGGTGAGACTAGTGCAGGAGCGAGAAGGATCGTAAAATTCGTCGATATCGATAACCCTAGAGATGCTCTTTGTTTAGCCATCAATGTCAACTTTGAATATTTACTGGTTCCTAATTTTTTTAGTCCATACTATGCAAGTCTAGATCAATGGTTGTTTGAAAATAACGATATTTTTAATTATCAAGGTCACGGACAAACTATCGAACTGGTTAAACCTGGCAAAGTCCAGTACTCTCAAAGCGGAAATGGCATCTGGAATCTAATGGAACCCGTAAGATTACAGTTAATTTAAACTGATTTAATGAATTCAATTTAGAAAGCATATTCTAGATCTAAGCCATAATGAAAAATTTTAGATGGTTACTCATTCTTCTACTTGTTACAGGGAATATTGTCTCATGTGGGCCAAGAGATCGTGCTCAAAGTCAATTTTCCCAAGATAACATTGAAACCCAAGCAGAGTCTGGCAATCCCAATAATCAAGAAGATCTTGAGACCCAAAATACTGATAGTTCTGAGAGAGCAGGCAGAAGAAATTTCCCACTAGATATTTTAAGTCTATTAATTGTTACATTCTTTTCAGTTGGAAGTTTTTTAGCATGCACACAATTGAAATCTTGGATTGAAACAGGGGAGGAAAAAAGTCGTGATTTTCGTAAGCGCTCGTCTGAAACAATCAAAGAATTAAATCAGAGTATACAAAATTTAGAGAAAGAATTCGAACAATTTAAGAAACAAATTTCTTCAGATCATTCTCAAAGCTCTTTTTCAGCACCAAAGTTTCAAGAAAAACAACAATATCAAATCAGAGAAAAAACTGACTATCCACACTTTTTGGGTTTTTCACAGCCTGCTTCAGTTGTACAACAAGATCCATATCAGGAGGTCATTACAGCTTTCAATAACAAAGATACAACTTTCTTCCGGCAAAACACCTATTATTTGGCTTTAGATGAGAGTACGCTTGCTAGTGATTATACAAGCACAGAAGCAAAAAGAATCGTAAAATTTTTTAATATTGATAACCCTAGAGATGCTCTTTGTCTAGCCGTCATTCTCAACTCTGAATATTTACTAATTCCTAATTTCTTTAGTCCATACTATGCAAATCTAGATCAATGGTTATCTGAGAATAACGATATTTTTGATTACCAAGGTCACGGACAAACTATCGAACTGATTAAACCTGGCATTGTCCAATATTCTCAAAGCGAAAATGGTATATGGAATTTAATAGAACCTTGCTCTCTTCTTCTTTTTGACTATGAATATTATTCTCAAACTAAGTCAGATAATAAAAAACTCAAAACTCAAAATTCAAAATCTAAAATAAAGAAAACTACAAATAACGAAGCGAAACAAAATTCTCTTAAACAAGATACTAGTAAAAATCAACAACTAATTTCCGCATTTAACATACAGTCACAACGATATTTTCGCTCTGCTTATTTGGTGACAATAAATTACGCAAAAAAACAAGACACCCAAAAAATCTATTTTAATGAAGTAGAACAGCATCGTGACGCAGAATTTATGATTATTGAAGTTGACAATACTCATCTGTTAGTACCTGACTTTATGTCTCCTTATTACCAGCAATTTATTTCTCAGGAAACTTTTTCCGACACATTTAACACTAGTGGTTCCGGTAAAGAATTTTACCTAAAGACACCTGCACAAGTCGAGAAAGATGCTAATGGAAATTGGCTCTTAACTCATCTAGGAGAATGTCTAAAATTAGACGATATGGACAATTTATCAATTTTTTCTAGTTTATAAATTGAATCCGCAAATAAAAATATTTTAGAAAATAATTATGGTTCGCAGAAATTCAGCAGCACTCCTCGCCATTTTATTAGGCTCCTTCGGTATTCATAAATTTTATCTAGGAGAAGTATTCCTTGGAGTTCTTTATCTTTTATTTTTCTGGACTTATATCCCAACAATTATTGGCATAATTGAAGGAATTTATTACTGTTCTCTAAGCGAAGACGAATTTAGACAGAAGTTTAATATTCCTACAGTCCAAAACAAAGTTTCCCAATATCTTGCCAATAATAGCTCAGAAAATGCAGCCCTCAAACAAAATAATCAAAAACTAAATTACTTAGAGCAGACTATTCAAAAATTAGAAAGAGAACTCCAGACCTTAAAAAGTAAAAATAGAGAATTAAGCTCTATTATTATTAGTCAACAAGATTCTATTGCGGGCATTAAGGAAGCCCAATCTCAAATATTTACCCAGATCTCTGTCCAAACATCATTTCAACCACCAGCGCAGCCCAAAAATATTTTTGACCATTCCATCGAAAATTATTCCGCCCGCACAGTCGTTACCGCTTTTAGTAATAAAGATGAAACATTCTTCACAGAACGCGGCATGGTTTTACTCACTCCAATCCCTAAAAAAGAGAGAACACAAAACTCAAAAGCCGACCTAAGGCAGGTTTTAGGTCTTTCAAAAGCCGCATTTATTAGCGTACAGGTCAACCAAGAGCATTTTGTCGTACCTAATTTTTTGTCTCCCCATTACAAAGATTTAGAATCTCTTTACTCAGGCACCAAGATGTTTAAAGTATATGGTTCCGGAGAAGAACTAATATTAAAAAAACCAGCTAAAGTACAACAAATCGATGATCATAGCTGGCGCATTCAAGAATCAGGCTTATATTTTGGTAAAAACGCTGAATTTGAGATGTTAGTAGAAGCTTTTAACGAAAAGAATCAAGCATTCTTTGATAGTGCTTATCCCGTTACTATTAGTCATCATACGTTAAGTACACAAATTAACAAAGACGAAGTTATCCAATTTGATCAAGTAGAAACCCACCGTGATGCAGAGTTTATGATTATTAAATTTGACAAAAAATGTTTTTTGGTGCCAGATTTTCTTTCTCCTTATTACGGACAGTTAAATTGGCTCGATATGGGAAAAGATATTTTTAGGCATGATGGCCAAGGTACCCTTGTAAACTTGATTAAGCCCGCTGAAGTCAAAGAAGAAAAAGATGGTGTTTGGAAGTTAGTTAAATCTGGCAATTGTCACCTAACAGAAGGTAGTTAGTTAGTAGGCTCTACCCTCGACTGAGCCTCAGTTTGTGGTGTAGAGCTAGCAAAAGGCTTGATTTTCGAGTGGACAAGTTGGGCGATCGCCGGGAAAAAAGTTTCATTTTCTGAATAGGCAGGGTGATCAGCAAAAACGCTCAGAATGTACTTTTGTTGACCATCGACACTCTCAATATAAGCAACCTCATGGCGGCCTTGACTCGTCCAACCAGCCTTTGAATAAAGCTTTGTGTCTGGGGGAAGACCTTCACCAAAGAAATGCTGCACCGGATTAAAATAGGTCTTCGGACTTTGCCAATCTTGGCTTAGATCTCGCTCTAACAGTCGCAAAATTTCTGGATTAGCAGTAGGTGAAACAGCGTCCCCAAGCGCGATTTCCGCCATTAACCGAGCAGCTTGATAAGCACTCAAACGGTTACGAATTAGTTTAGTGGGATCTTCGGGATTTTCTCGCATTTGCCGATCAAAGCCGATGGGTTCCATGATCTCTACATCGGTGATCGGATAGGTTTTTTGGGTGATATTTAAATCCCCATAGCCAGCAGCCTGAAAAAAGCTGTTGAGTTGTTCGCGTTGGGCATACCAAGCGTTGAAATTATCAGGAGTTGCGCTGGTTTGGGTTTGGGTCGTGCGGGTGATCGCATCAATAATTCGACTGGTGGCATTATTGTCAGATTGCGCAACCATGAGGGCAATATCCTCTGCATGGTCAGCATAATTTAATAAACCTTGTTTAACTTGGGCGTAAAACGCAACGAGCCAAAAGAGTTTAGGGACACTGGCAGGGTAGTGAAGAATATTGGGTTGGTAGTTGGCGATCGCCTGACGATTTAGATCCACAAGCACCACAGACATTGCTTCTAGGGGGAGATTTTCGGCCTGGGCTAGCCCTTGAATTTCTGTGATAATGCCCTGTAAGTCGGCACTAAAAGCGTAACTGAGCAGTGGATCTTGGGCATTGTACCAAGCATTCCAAATTCGTTGCACTAACAGGGGTTCTGGAACAATGGCTACTTCATTATCAGTTGAATTTGGACTAACAGGAGGAAGAAACTCTTCTTGAGATTCAGTTTCGGCAGTCTGAGCTGACTCAATTGCTTGTTGAGGTGGCCCCAGAGAAGCTCGAATCAGCCAAATACCACCAACAACAATGGCGATCGCCATGCCACCCACTAGGGCCACAAACTGCTGGGGACTCATGGAAATTTGGGATCTGGGACGGCGTTTTGGCTGAGATGATTTTGGAGTAGGCTGATTCAAACGGGTGAACCTCCACAGAATTAAATAAAAAAATTACGAAGCTGAGTTGAGTCAACCTCACCGACGCCAAATTACTTCAAGGGTGTTGTAGTCGGCAATTTTCCAGGCACCATTGACTCGACGGAGGTTATAGCGCACTAATCGCTGATCATAGCCACTAGCATTGCGATCAATATTGCCATTAGCGTTATAGAGTGTTCGCTGTTCCGTAACAACCACATCGGCGATCGCCTGTTGTCCATCCACAACTTGGAGGTTTCTGACTTCTTCTAATACTTGATTCGCAAAGGCATAGTAAGCCCCATTACTTTCAAGCCATTCCACCGAGCTCTGTTGGCCATCACTGCGGCGAATATTGTCATTAAAGGCTTTGCCTGTCAAAATCTGCGTGCCACAACCGCGATTATAGGGATAATCAAACAAATCCTGCTTACAGTTCAGCCAATCAACTACCACATTTGCCGCTTCTCCCTGGGATATTGCAGCAGGTTGCGGTGATGATTTTTGGGCTTCCTCGATCCGAAAAGTTTGACCTGTTTCTTGGGTTAATTGATCAATAAAGCTTTGGGTTTTATCCCGTGAGGCAAAACTGGCCACCTGAACTGTATTATCACCCCGCAAGAAAGCATCACCACAATAGTTATTTTTAATCCGTTCTAATACCGTAGCCTCGCCAACCACCCGGTACCAAGTGCTTGCATTACCCAACGAGTCACCGCAACTCTCTTTATAAGCTAGAGAAGGCAGCGTTTCTGCATCTTGTTTTGAACTATCCGTAGCAGAAGAATTCGTTTCAGCTTGACCATTCCCCAGTGAAATAATCTCTTCACCACTAGGACGATTGAGCAATTGCGTACTAAGAACAATCCCCCCTAATAAAAAAGCACCGATTACACTTCCCGTTAACAGTGCTTTCTGCCAATCAGCCATTCCCTTGGCAGGCAACTGCATCTGACTATTATCAATAGCCATACTGCTGCCTGCCACAGCAACCGTAGGATTGTGAATTGTTTGGGGTTGAGGAGTGGGAGGAACAACGATGGGCGATGGCGTTGGAACAGGAATCTCGGCTTGCAAAGCTGCAATCATCGCTTGGGCATCGTTAAAACGGTCTTTGGCCTGGGGTTGGATGGCCTGTTCTAAAACTGCGGCTAGATGTTCGTCAGTTTCATTATTACTCTGAAACCAGAGACGCCAGAGAATCTTGCCTGTTACGGGGTCATTTGGTAATTCACCGGGTAACTTCCCGGTCAACAGATAAATCGCCGTCAAACCGAGACTATACAAATCGCTACTGAAGACAGGCCGACCAATACTTTGTTCTGAGGCCATAAAACCTGGCGTACCAATCACAATTGACTTGCTGTTTTGGTCTGAACCAGCTTTTGTCATGTTCATGGTCTCCTTGACGGCACCAAAATCAATCAACACGGGTTGGCGATCGCCTTTGCGGAGAATGATATTGTCTGGCTTGATATCTCGGTGTACCAGTCCTTGGCTATGGATAAAGTCGAGGACAGGCAAAATTTCCAAGAGCCATTTCTTGACATCAGCACTCGACCAAGGGCCTTCGTATTGCAGCGCATCCTGTAGGGTAACTCCTTCAATCCATTCTTGAATGAGATAAAACTCCTTTGCTCCCGCGACATACGCATATAAGCAAGGTATTTGCCCATGGCCATCACCTAATTTTTCGAGGAGCACCGCTTCCCGTTCAAAACGATCCTGCACGAGCTGATGGGCAACGGGATCATTAGCAATGGGTTTGAGACGTTTGATCACACAACGTCTTAGGGATGGCATATGCAAGTCTTCAGCGAGAAATGTATCCCCGAAACCACCCTGGCCCAATTTCTGCAAAATCCGATAACGACCGTCGAGAATTTTTCTTTTCATTTCTCCATGGTGTCAAAAGTTAACATCCATCTTACTGGAACTCGGCGAAGAAACATATTTCTTGTCATATTCTTGACACATAGTCATCCGGATCATGGTTAGTGCAGAAGTCTCTAGGGTTTTCTTGCAAGGGCCACGACTATTGCCTGATTTCAGACTCAATTCATGCCTTGAGGCTAAATGTGCAGGTTACGCTTCCAGCATCGGCGAAAATTTTAGGCGAAGTTTGGGCGATCGATCGCCGCCGATTAAGCATCGCATTGTTAGAAAGTTGGGGGGAGACCATAACTTTTATCGGCCCCCCTAATCCCAAAGCCCGATATCGTAACCATTTCAGGTGATTTAACTCCCATTGGAATCAGGGGAGCAGTAGCCCATACATTAAAAGCAACGCAATGAACGGATAGTTTAATGGCAAAACACCAATCTTCCCTGATTCATTTATTCATCCGTAAGGGTCGCTGAATTTAGGGTTATCGCCTGTTAAGCGGGAGATGGAGGTTCGATTCCTCCTCCGTTCGCCAAGATCCTTTCCTAAATGACTTGGGCAGGTAGCTCAGTTGGTAGAGCAGATTCTTGCTGCACTTTTTTTACCCCAACGGGTCGCTGCATCAAGATTATCGGGTCGAAAGTTCAAGTCTTTCCCTGTCCACCCATTTAGAAAAATGGCAAACCTGGAGACGGTAGCTCAATGGTAGAGCGCAATATTTGCCCTTAGGGGCCGCAGGACTAAAGGTTATCGCTATGGACGAATCTCCCTTTTGTCCGCCGAGATGCGGGTTCGATTCCGGCTCGTCTCCCTTCCCCGCATGGGGTTTTGATCTAAAGTTGTTATCCCGCAAGGGACGGAGTTGTCATGTCATATCAATTTTTTACAGCCCGTGGCCAAACGCCCCAATCGCAACCAATTCCGGGTCGAGCGACAGAAATGGTGCAGGGGCGAGCTGGTGGTTATCACTTCGATCCAGGGATTTGGGTCATGTTGCGGCGCTGTTTATTAATCGGTACCGCCCAAAATACTTTTTATGCTGATAAACATGAGTTGACGGGTGAGTTTACCCAGGTTGTGCAGCAGTGCGTGGTGGCGGATCCAGGCCGGGTCGCCCAGGAAATTTTCTATGCGAGCGATGGGCGATCGCTCAACAATAGCGCCCCTTTATATGCATTAACGCTGTTATCCATGGGGGAAACCCCAGCAGCGAAACAGGCATTTATGAAAATCTTTCCCCAGGTGGTGCGCACCGGGAGCCATTTCTATGAATGGTTAAGCTACACCAAAGCCCTGCGGGGATTCGGAAAAGTGGTGCGTGAGTGCGGTAAAGGTTGGCTCAGTCAGGACGATGTGCAAGCTTTGGCCTATCAACTGCTGAAGTATCAACAACGGTACGGGTTTAGCCACCGGGATGCGTTGCGTTTATTCCACGTTAAACCCCCAAGTGTCGAGCATCAAACCTTATATAACTGGGTCGTTAACGGTTGGGAGCAGTTACCGAAACAGCCCTCTGCAACTGCCCTTGAACAAATTTGGTGGTACGAATGGCTAAAGCGCAACCCCGATCAAACGAAAAAGGCGATCGCCCAAGGCCACCTTACCCACGAAATGGTCGCCCCCATTGGTCAAATGGATGAGCAGACCTGGAAACTGTTGATGCTAGAGATGCCCATTGGTGCCCTGTTACGGAACCTGGGTTCCCTAACCGAAATTGGGGTATTGCGGGTCAACCGCCAGAAAAACCTCAAGCACGCGGCGATGGTTTTAAACGATAAACAACGCCTGCGCAAAGGTCGCATCCATCCCATTGACATCCTCAAAGCCCTAAAAACCTATCAATCTGGGGGTCGATTGGGGCGCAGCAAAAAAACCTGGGAACCTGTACCCCGCATTATCGACATCCTCGAAAAAGCCCTGGAGATGTCCTTTGAAACAGTGCCTGCCACCGGGAAAACGTTTCTCCATGCGGTGGATGTGTCGGGGTCGATGTCCTATTACTCTGTGGGTTCTGTCCATTTAACCTGTGCCGAGATAGCCACAACCATGGCCCTGGTCACCGCAAAAGCCGAGAAAAATTATGCCATTCGTGGCTTTTCTACCGCGTTTAAAGATCTAGGCATTACCGCCAGCGATAGTTTCCGCACGGCTTTACAAAAAACGAGTGATCAAAATTTCGGTGGCACCGATGCTTCCTCTGTCTACAAATGGGCGCTTAAACATCGCTTTCATGCCGATGTAATTTGCTTCTGGACAGATTGCGAATCCTGGGTGGGCACGCAACCCTGCCAAAAACTGGCGGAATATCGCCGCAAAGTAAACCCTAATGTCAAGGCCATTTATGTGACCCTGGCCCCCTACAAATTGAGTTTGGTTGATCCAAAAGATCCTTTGTCATGGGATTTAGGAGGGTTTGATCCGACGATGCCACGCTTGATCCAAATGATTGCCCAGGGTGATTTGACATAGCAAATTATTTCTTTTTTCAGGGAGTATTGAAAAATACTCTCTTTTTTAGTTGCCACACTTCAAATAATTACTAATTTTGTGTTTCATCTAAAATGTGTTTCGCGAGATCATTGAGAACTTGATTAGCCGCTAAAATACCACTAGAACTTGTCCATTCCCCATCATTAACTTGGTAAACATTACCATTTTCAACCACAGCAAGATTTTGCCAAAGGGGATGATCTTGCCATTGATTTTGGGTTTCTTCACCTCGGTTTTCAGCCTCATTAAATGTGAAATAAAACAGATGGTCGGCTTCGAGATCCTGGATACTTTCTAGGCCTATCTCGGCGGCAAAGTCATTTTTTTGTTGTACTTCAGGCCGTCGTAAGCCCACTTCAGCGACAATTTGCCCCGGAAAGGATTGTTCATAATAAATCCTCGCTGTCCCTGGCATAAACCGAACGAGGGAAACAGTTGGCGGCTGATCACCTAATTGTTCTTTGAGGTTGGCGACCCGCTGATCCCATTGCTCAAGTAAAGTTTGGGCTTCGGCTTCCCGGTTGAGGGCTTTGGCGTAGAGTTTGAAGTTCTCTTTCCAGGTGGCACCCAGGGTTTCGGAAAAAACGGTCGGGGCGATCGCCTGTAATTTGCCATAGAGTTGCTCCTGCCGGACTTTAGAGCCGATAATCAAATCTGGCTTTAAAGCGACAATATTTTCTAAATTTGGCTGAAATTCGTCACCAATCACGGGTACATCTTCTAATTCAGCACTAAGGTACCCATAATAAGGCTCTCCTTGCCAGGACTTGACGGCACCGACGGGTGTTACCCCTAGAGCAACTAACATATCTGTGCCTTCGTTGGTGAGCACGACGATTCGTTGGGGAGTGCCGCTAATTTCTGTCGTTCCCATGGCATGTTCAATGGTGCGGGTTGCTTCGTCAGAAACTTGAGAAACAGGCTCTGGGGTCGTTGTGGGAGATGGATTTTGGGTCGTGGCAAAACAGCCGCTTAAACTCATACTTACTAGGCAGATTAAGCCAAGGATCTGGGGTCGAATCGTAGGTTTATTTTTTTGATATTGCATAAATTTTAAAGGTTTTTTAATTTTAAAAAAATAGGATGAAAAGGCAAAATAAAATCCTCCTCTCCATCCCAAACTAAGACGTAATTAACTTCTGAAATACGCAGGCGATCGCCCTGGATTTTACCAATCTAAACTGTAGCTTAAACTGATGGTACGACCTCTGCCAGCAAATTGATTTCTGCCCCCATAAACCTGGGCAATGATGGGGAAATATTCAGCATTAAAAAGATTTTCAACGCCGAGCTGAATCTTGCCAGCACCAGTGTCATAGCTACTGATAAAATCAGCAGTTAAGTAACTTTCTACTTCCCCTAAACCAAAGCCATTACCCTTGGGATCACGGCCCGCTGAATACAATAATTGCAGACGATTTTCCCAACCTTCAACGGGTTCATATTCCACAAAACCGGTTAGTTTAACAGGGGGAATTTGGAAACTAGGTAAGCCACTTTCAAAATCGCCATCGTTATTGGCATCCCGCTCGCCATCGGTGTAAGTAAAGGTTCCCCCTAGGGCGAGTTGTTCACTGAGTTGAGTACGTAGATCGGCCTCAACACCGTAGATGCGCTGGGGATCACGAATCGTTGTAAACGCACTATCAAAGGTAGTACCGAGATCTGAGTAACTATAAAAGCCAGCAATGGAAGCTTGCACATTACCCCAGTTGCCGCGAATCCCTAACTCATAGTTATCAACCCGTTGGGCTTCAGGCCGTAGATTTTCCACACTGCCCCCCGGAGAAGTCCGTAGGGAACGGGCCACATCCGCAATGGAAAAGCCTTGGGCAAAGTTCCCAAAAATATTTACATTGTCATTAAGGGCATACACAGCGCCCACATTAAAGAGGGTCGCATCGTAGTTCAGTTCGCCCCCTGTGACATCATTGCCCGCTAGAGTGGTGAAATCATCCACACTGACATCAATAAATTCTTGGCGAATCCCACCATTGAGAACTAACTGATCGGTCACATTCCAATTTAACTGGGCAAATAGACCAAGATTTTTCTGTTCTGTGGGTGGGGAAAGGAAACCAGTGCCAATTCGCTCAAAAACTAGGCCATTACTCGCTTCAAAGGTAGGTTCATCAAAGAGATCAGCAGGTTGAGCAGATTCTTCGTAAAAATAGTCCACACCCCAAAGTAAACTGAGGCGATCGCCTGCCGCGAGGGGCGTATTGATATCTAAACGACCACCAATTTTTTCGGACTCCACTTCCGATTGCAAAACTTCATCCCCGAAGGTGCCAAAATCATCATCGAAAGGATAGAAACGGGTGGAGTAATCTCGATAGTAAAGCTGACTGTTTAACTGACTGCCAAAGAGATCATCATTGCTGTAGGCCAAACTAACCAATGTATTTTCGGTGCCGGGTTGGTCAGGCAAGACAAGACCAGGTCTGGCTTCTGCCTTATCGCCACTAGGAGATGGATTCAGGGCAAAGTCAGAATCTTGGTCATCGGAGAAGTAATTAAAGCTGAATTGGAGCCGTTGGTTTTCGTCGATGTTGTAGCCCAATTTTCCAAATAAATTGATGCTTCTGAGGTCAGCTAAACCCCCTTGACCCAACGGATCGGGCGGAATGCGATCGCCATCGGCATCAAAGAAACCGCCTGTCTTGGAAATCGCAAAGTCCGCAACATAATCAAACTTGTCCTCTGTACCAGACACAGAATGCTGGAGTGAGTAACCAAAACTGTCTTCTGGATTGGTCGTGGAAAATTCAAAACCAATAGTGCTGCGGGATTCTACGCCTGCAGCGGCTCCCTGCTTAGTAATAATATTGATAATCCCACCAGTGGCACCATCTCCATAGATCGCGCTGGGGCCACGGACAATTTCAATCCGTTCAATCACGCCCGGATCAATGGTGCGCAAATCCCGTTGGGCATTACGGTTTGTGCTCTGGGGTATCCCATCAACCAAGACCGAAATATTACGACCCCGGAGGCTTTGTCCAAAAATACTGGTGGTTTCCGTCGAAGGTGAGAGACCCGGTACTAACTTTGCCAAAATGCTGGAAAGATCGCGGTTGAGATCCGCTTGACGGGCAATTTCTGCCTGGGAAATCACTGTCACAGACCGGGGTACCGCCGCTTCTTCTGCTTCCGTCCGAGTTGCCGTAACGATTAATTCCAAATTATCAACAAAATCATCCGGTGTTACCTGTACAAGTAAACCAGAGGGTTGAGACAGCACATCAACAAAGGGCGCTGCTGTTTCACCCACAAGAATAATTTCAACGGTATTTTCAGATATTTGCGTAATTTCAATGGCCTCTAGACCAGCTTGGGGCGCAAAATCAGGCAGAATCGTACCTTCTACTAGCTGGGCATTTTCAATTTCCAGGATGAGACGATCGCCTTCCAGCCGTTGATTTACTTCAGGGGCGATCGCCTGATCACTTTCCAGAAAAACTTCTACACCCAAGGAGGTCGGGTTAATCCGAATATTACTAATTACTGTTTGGGCAACTACCGCCGGGGCCAGGGCGACCAGCATCCCACTGGCGATACCAAGACTATAGGTCAACTCTTTCAAGAAACTTCCCTCACACTTATTGCTAAAGACTTGCGTTAGATCAGGAAGATTAAGAGATTATCTCAACCACTGTCAAGTTCTTTATCGAGAATCTCTTGTATTTAAAATTTTCACAAAGCCACATTTATCGTCTAAAAGCCACTGAGATTAGGGATTAAAAGGATTTTTAGGAATTACAACTCTAAATTAAAGGCTTTATTTTTGCTAAGACTTCTGATATATCAGAGTAAATTTATTGAAAATAGTTTGAGTTAGGCTCTAGTCATCTGGGCAGCAGTGCCAGATAATGCTTCTTAGACGCCCTCACACATTTGAACCCATAGCACTATGAACATTACAAATTTCTTTGCCGCCGGTGGCATCGTCGCCTACCCATTGCTGCTCTTTTCCTTGGCTGGCGTGGCTTGTATTATTGAACGGTCTGTATTTTGGTGGCGGATTAATCGTCGGCAGCGTCAAGTTGTCCGGGATGCTCTCGGTCTGTATCGGCAAGATCCGTTCAATGCGATGAAATTTTTGAAGCGTAACGCGGATCTACCCATTGCCCGGATTTTTTTAGAAGCCCTTGATTTAGAAAATCCCAACAGTGAAGAGTTTCGTCTCGCCCTCGAAAGTGCAACCCAAGCCGAAATCCCAACCCTAAAACGGTTTAATACTGTGTTTGACACAATTATTGCTGTTGCGCCCCTACTGGGATTGTTGGGAACGATCCTCGGTTTGATGCAATCCTTTTCGGCGCTCAACATCGGTGATGTGGGTAATACCAATGCCGCTGGGGTGACTGGTGGAATTAGTGAAGCATTGGTTTCGACTGTGATGGGTCTGGTTGTGGCAATCTTCACCCTGCTCTTTGCCAATCTCTTTAATGGGTTATATCAACGTAACCTAGCATTTATCCAAGAATATGGTGGCCAGTTAGAATTGCTATATCGCCGTTTCTATGAAAAGAGTGAAGCAGCGATCATGAACCGCTAATGCCTGCCAATCAAACGATGTGCAGCTATTTTTTTATGTATAAGCCATCCATTTAAGCTTAATTCTTTTGTTTTAAATTTATTACTATGCGTATTCCCCAGGAAGAACAAAAATCCGCAGGCATTAATATTGTGCCGATGATTGATATTATCTTTTCAATTTTGGCCTATTTTATTATTTCGACCCTCTATTTGACGAAATCTGAGGGCCTACCGGTCAATCTACCTGGGGCAAATACAGCACAACAGCAACCGAGCACTGAAATTACGGTGACCATAGATGCGGCGGGAGATATTTTTCTCAACGAAGTACCCGTTGAAATCGCTACACTCCAAGCTGGTGTCCGAAATCTAATGGTTGAGAACCCAGAAACCTTGGTGATTATCAATGCCGATGAAGCAGTTAGCCATGGATCCGTGATTGAAGTAATGGATGAACTGCGGCAAATTGAAGGAGCAAGATTGGCGATCGCCGCCCAAAAAGAAACAACATCCACTAGCACTAATTAATACGAAGTATGATTTACGGCTACAAGGCTTCGCTCCTACATCTCAAAGCCTTACAGGATTTTTGGGGGATTAACTAATCGAGATATGAATTCATTTTTTTGTGCCGAGTCATCCCACAAACTAGGAGAAGATCCTATCGGCTGGGGTGTCAATACAACCTATTATCTTTTGTTAGAATATGCCCAGCCTTGGCGCGAAAACATTTTAGAGAGTGATCCCCAATTTATACCGCTCCTAAAGTTTTACCAAACTTTTTTGGCACCGAGAAAAATCCAAATCCGGCCCATATTTATTTGGGGTGAATCGTCGTCAAAAGATCGAAGTCGAGCTATTTTATTAAAACAAGAGCAAGGATTTATTCGAGGTTACAAACGCCAAGAATTTACAATTTCGAAGTTAGCAGAAGTTATTCCAATCCTAGAAACTTGTTTCACTGATTCAGATAGTTTTTTTGCTACAACAGATTCAAGCCAACAACAACGAGATATTCTTATTTGTACCCACGGCACTTATGACAAGTGTTGTGGAAAATATGGCAAGCCCTTTTATCGGCAAGCAGTACGATTGGTTCAAGAATTAAACCTTGAAGATCGAGTGCGCATTTGGCAAGCAACTCATTTCGGTGGACATCGCTTTGCGCCCACGGCCATCGAGTTTCCTGGAGGACGTTATTATGGCAGGTTAGATGAGGCTTCCTTGCAATCTTTACTGACCCGTCAAGGCGATTTAGATTTTCTCAAAAAAGTTTATCGAGGCTGGGGCGTTTTACCTGCGCCGGTACAAATCTTAGAGCGAGAATTATGGTACCGTCATGGTTGGCAATGGTTAGACTACGAGATTGATTTTCAAATATTAGACGCGAATAAAGACGAGACGTTTTTTCGGTGTCAGATCACGGCTCAACAAGAAGGCGATCGCCAAATAATTTATACCGCAGAGATTGTCGAAGACCCAACACAAAACATCCACCTCCGGGGTGGTTGCAAGGTGCCAACAGCCGAAAGATATCCCCAATTTAAGTTGCAAAATTTATCCCAAACTTCCTCTCATTAGAGAAAAGTAGCCTTTTCCAGTAACCACACCTAAAATTTTGGATTTTAGGCAAAAGCGACACTGCCCTCCCGTCGGGGATCGGCGATCGCCTGTAATTGCTGCTCTTCTTCAGACCACAATGCAGCCTGTACGCCACCAAAATACATTGATAGCGGCGGAAACCCCCGGAGCGGCATCGACAGATTCGACAAAGTCTCAGCCCTTAAATTTTCTTCGTAGGCAATCATCAATTGGTCGTCAAATGCTTCCACATGGAGGCGTGGGTGTCGGATCGCCTCACTGAGAGAATCACCATGCACTATAAAGTTGGTCAATGACTGGGCGATCGCCGTGGTGATCCGCGACGCACCAGGGGAACCAATCGACAGTACAGATCCATTCCGGTGACGCGCAATGGTGGGGGCCATATTTGAAATCAATCTCGTGCCTGGCGCAATGGGTTCACTCTGCTCTCGATGCAGCTCCAACTCACCCAGGGAATTATTTAACCAAAAATTACGACCGGGAATCACCGCCCCAGAACCATAACCCGCCGATGCCGTCAGCGAACAGGCACAACCTTGATCATCGACCGTGGACACATGGATCGTAGAAGGTGAACTGCGGTAATGATCGAGCTGATTTGTCCGGGCAAAATGTAGCAGATCCGTGACTGCTTGCCATCGATCTTGGTCAACATTGAGATGTTCAAAACGATAGTTAAGGACGGCCTCTTGGATCGCAGCAATGGTTTTATGGTCGAGACTTTGACGGGTTTGCTGGAGGAGGAGTAAAGCGGCTAAACAAGCACCACCCACTGCGGGGGCCGGGTTGGTAACAATTTCCCAGTCACCGTAGTTCAGCCGAATTGGTTCTCTGATAATCGCTTCGTAGCTTGCTAAGTCAGCTTGGGTAATGGCACCGTGCGATCGCTCCATTGCAGCGACTAATTCCTGGGCTAAAGTGCCTTGATACAAACAGTCAGGGCCTTCATCGGCTATCAGCTGTAAGGTTTTGGCGAGGCCCGGTAAGCGGACGATCTCACCAGCCTTGAGATAATCTTTGCCGTTTGGATGAACAAGCTGATAACTTTCGGGATGCCACCCAAAAATCGCTGCATGGGCCTGTTCTAAATACATTCCTGAAACACGGGACAGGGGACTGCCTTGCTCTACCACTTTGGCCACGGGCTTGATTAATTCTGCCCAAGACAATTGGCCGTATTCTGCTGAGGCTTTGGCGATCCCGGCGAACATCCCTGGCACTGCCACCGCACCATAACCAATTCCGGTATAAATGCCACCACCATAGTTCAGCAAGGTCTTTTGTAACTCTGGGTAGGGGCGATCGCCAGGGAAATCTTTACCAGGCATCGCTGCATAGGCATCAATGACAACGGGTTCTCGATCCTGGGGCCAAATCGTGATGAAACCACTACCGCCCGGTGCCATGACCCCCAGTTCGCAACACATGGAAGTTAATGTGGCGGCGAGGGCGGCATCGATGGCGTTACCTCCCTGGGCGATAATCTCTGCGCCGATATTGGCGGCAAGTTTAGAATCGGCGGCGATCGCGACTTTGGTCAT